>JAAFHX010000112.1:0-3874 GCA_013297695.1 Rhodobacterales bacterium
CGGATCATGAACATCAGCCGCAAGGTTGCCACCGTCAGCGGCTTTCCGGTGCAGTTTAACAAGGCCATCGTCGGCAAGAACGCCTTTGCCCACGAATCCGGCATCCATCAGGACGGCATGCTGAAGAACGCCGAGACCTTCGAGATCATGCGCCCGACCGACATCGGCCTGTCGGAAACCAACCTTGTGATGGGCAAGCATTCGGGCCGCGCCGCGCTGCGCGCCAAGCTGCGCGACCTGGGCTATGATCTGGCCGACAACCAGTTGAACGACGTCTTCGTGCGGTTCAAGGCGCTGGCCGACCGCAAGAAGGAAGTCTACGACAACGACCTGATCGCGCTGGTTGGCGATGAGGAGACGAACCGCACCCATGACACGTTGCAGGTGAAACGCCTGCGCGTGGTCTGCGGCACCGAAGGCCCGCAGGAGGCAGAGCTTACCCTGACCATCGACGGGGTGGACCATTCGGTCGACGCCACCGGCGACGGGCCGGTGGATGCGGCCTTCAACGCGGTCAAGATGCTGTTCCCGCACAAGGCGCGGCTGCAACTGTATCAGGTTTCTGCGGTGACCGAAGGCACCGACGCGCAGGCCACCGTTTCGGTGCGAGTCGAGGAGGACGGGCGCATTGCCACCGGCCAGTCGGCCGATACCGATACGGTGGTGGCCAGCGTCAGGGCCTATGTGAACGCGCTGAACCGGCTGATCGAGCGGCGGCAGAAGACAAGACCGGGGTCGGATACCAAGGAAGTCACCTACCGCGACGCCAGCACCGGCTGACCCCCTTTCGGCCCGTTTTGCCCGAAACGGGCCGAAAGGCCGTGAAGAAACGGATTTCCGCCGCTTTTGTTCTGTTGTGATTTTCAAACAGTTCTGCGGCGGACTCCGGGACAGGATCGCGACAACCTTGCACCTGTCGCATCTTGCAGCCTGTCTGGCACGACAGCCGCGCGGCGGTTGAATGATCGCCGCGCGGATTGGCGCCTATGCTGCAGGTGCAAAGCCCTTTCCCTTGGCCGTCACCGTTCCTATAAGAAGGCGCCCGCCCGGAACCCGAGTCGCGGGCCTTCTTCTTTCGTTGGACAGGATCACCCCAGGAATGTCGGTACTCACAGGGCTGTTTTCGTCAGATATGGCCATCGATCTCGGCACGGCGAATACGCTCGTCTACGTCAAGGGGCGCGGCATCATCCTGAACGAGCCTTCCGTGGTGGCCTATCACGTCAAGGACGGCAAGAAGCAGGTGCTGGCGGTGGGCGAGGATGCCAAGCTGATGCTGGGCCGCACCCCGGGCAGCATCGAGGCGATCCGGCCCATGCGCGACGGCGTCATCGCCGACTTCGACGTGGCCGAAGAGATGATCAAGCATTTCATCCGCAAGGTGCACAAGCGCACGACCTTCAGCAAACCCAAGATCATCGTCTGCGTGCCCTATGGCGCGACCCCGGTGGAAAAGCGGGCGATCCGCCAGTCGGTGCTTTCCGCCGGTGCGCGGCGCGCCGGGCTGATCGCGGAACCCATCGCGGCGGCCATCGGGGCCGGCATGCCGATCACCGACCCGACCGGCAACATGGTCGTCGATATCGGCGGCGGCACGACCGAGGTGGCGGTTCTGTCGTTGGGCGACATCGTCTATGCCCGGTCGGTCCGCGTCGGTGGCGACCGGATGGACGAGGCGATCATCAGCTATCTGCGGCGTCACCAGAACCTGCTGATCGGCGAGTCCACCGCCGAGCGGATCAAGACCAGCATCGGCACCGCCCGCATGCCCGATGACGGGCGCGGGGCCAGCATGACGATCCGGGGCCGTGACCTGTTGAACGGCGTGCCGAAGGAGACCGAGATCAACCAGGCCCAGGTGGCCGAGGCGCTGGCCGAACCGGTGCAGCAGATCTGCGATGCGGTGATGGCGGCGCTGGAGGCGACCCCGCCCGACCTGGCGGCGGATATCGTGGACCGGGGCGTGATGCTGACCGGGGGCGGCGCGCTGCTGGGCGACCTTGACCTTGCGCTGCGCGAGCAGACGGGGCTGTCGATCTCGGTGGCCAACGAGTCACTCAATTGTGTGGCGCTTGGCACCGGCAAGGCGCTGGAATACGAAAAGCAACTGCGTCATGTGATCGACTACGACAGCTAAGCGCCCTGCACCGGGAACGGAGCCGCCGTGGCAACGGACCGCACCTCTCAGGACCAGTTCATCCGGCCCGTCCGCCGCCTGCTTGTGGGCGTGCTGGTGCTGGTGCTTCTGGCGATTTTCGTGATCTGGCGGATCGACAGCCCGCGGGTAGAGCGGTTCCGTGCCGCGCTGGTGGACCGGGTCGTGCCGTCCTTCGACTGGGCGCTGATCCCGGTGACCAAGGCCGCCGCGATGATCGACGACTTCCAGTCCTATGCCCGCATCTATGAACAGAACCAGGAACTGCGGCGCGAGTTGCAGCAGATGAAGGCCTGGCGCGAGGCGGCGCTGCAACTGGAACAGAAGAACGCCCGCCTGCTGGACCTGAACCAGGTGCGGCTTGACCCGATGCTGACGCATGTGACCGGGGTGGTGCTGGCTGACAGCGGATCGCCCTTCCGGCAGTCTGTGCTGCTGAACGTGGGCGCGCGCGACGGCATCCGCGACGGCTGGGCCACGATGGACGGGATCGGGCTGGCAGGGCGCATCTCGGGCGTGGGCAACCGCACCAGCCGCGTGATCCTGCTGACCGACAGCAACAGCCGCATTCCGGTGACGGTGCAGCCCTCGGGGCAGAAGGCACTGCTGTCGGGCGACAATACCAGCGCCCCGCCGCTGGATTTCATCGAGAAACCTGACCTCGTGCGCCCCGGCGACCGGGTCATCAGTTCCGGCGACGGCGGGGTGTTTCCGGCGGGCCTGCTGGTCGGGCAGGTCGCGCAGGGACCCGACAGGCGGCTGCGCGTGCGGCTGGCCGCCGACTATGAACGGCTGGAATTCCTGCGCGTTCTGCGCAGCTACGAGAACGAGCGGATCGACCAGCCGGGTGGCCTGATCGCCCCGCCCGCACAGCCCGGCGGGGACGGCCCGACACCGGAACCTTCTGCCGACGCAGCGGGGGGCAGCAATGGCTGAACCGATTCCCACCGGCGTCTGGGCGCACCGCGCCTTGTATGTGGCCCTGACGGCGGCCCTGCTGTTCCTGCGGCTTCTGCCGCTTGGGTCGGTGGCGGGGCGCTGGCCGGGGCCGGACCTGCTGCTGTGCCTGACGCTGGTCTGGGTGCTGCGACGACCCGACTATGTGCCTGCCCTGCTGATCGCGGCGGTGGTTCTGCTGGAAGACCTGCTGCTGATGCGCCCGCCCGGCCTCTGGGCCGCGATGGTGGTGCTGGCGGCCGAATTCCTGCGCGCCCGCGCGGCCCTGACGCGCGAGCTGAGCTTTGCGGTGGAATGGCTGCTGGTGGCGGGGGTGATGCTGGCGGCAACGCTTGGGTTCCGGCTGGTGATGGCGCTGGCGATGCTGCCGCAGGCCAGTCTGGGACAGACGCTGGTGCAGGCGCTGGCCACGATCCTGTGCTACCCTGCGGTCGTCGTCGCCTCGCGCATTGCCTTTGGCGTCCGCAAGCCCGCCACCGGCGAAACCGATGCCTACGGGAGACGGATGTGAGAAGGTCGGCCAAGGACAGCGAAGACAGCGTGCGCACGATCACCCGGCGTGCGCTGCTGCTGGGCGGGGCACAGGCGGCCTTTGTCGCGGTGCTTGGGTTGCGCATGCGCTACATGCAGATCGAACAGGCCGACCAGTATCAGCTTCTGGCCGAAGAAAACCGGATCAACATCCGCCTGATCCCGCCCGCCCGCGGGCTGATCCTGGATCGCAACGGGCGTCTGATCGCGGGCAACGAACAGAACTACCGC
>JAAFHX010000112.1:3884-12411 GCA_013297695.1 Rhodobacterales bacterium
GCGATGTCGATCAGGTGCTGGCGCGGCTGCAGGAGCTGATCCCGCTTCTGCCCGAAGATGTGGAGCGGGCGAAGAAGGAAATCAGCCGCCGGTCGTCCTTCGTGCCGATCATCGTGGCCGACCGGCTGAGCTGGCAGGATTTCTCGGCCGTGGCGGTCAACGCCCCCGCGCTGCCCGGCGTGACGCCCGAAGTCGGGCTGTCGCGCGTCTATCCGCTCGGTGGCGATTTCGCGCATGTGGTGGGCTATGTCGGCCCGGTCAGCGAGGCGGATCTGGCCAAGCTGGAAGACCCCGATCCGCTGCTGCAGATACCGAAGTTCCAGATCGGCAAGATCGGCACCGAGAAATGGATGGAGGATGACCTGCGCGGCAGCGCGGGCACCAAGCGGATCGAGGTCAATGCCGTGGGCCGCGTGATGCGCGAGCTTGACCGGCAGGAAGGCGTGCCCGGGGCCGACGTGATGCTGACCGTGGATGTGGACCTGCAGAATTTCGTGCAGGCGCGGCTGGGCGAGGAAAGCGCCGCCGTGGTCGCGATGGATGTGACGAACGGCGATCTGCTGGCCATCGTCTCGTCGCCGTCCTTTGACCCCAACCTGTTCGTGCGGGGGATCAGCCAGACCGACTACGGCCTGCTGACCGAAAACGACCATCGCCCGCTGGCCAACAAGACCGTGCAGGGGGCCTATCCGCCCGGATCGACCTTCAAGATGGTGACCGCCATGGCCGCGCTGGAGGCCGGGGCGATCAACCCGAACACCACCGTCAACTGCCCGGGCTATCTGGAATTCGGCGGGCGGCGCTTTCACTGCTGGAAACATGGCGGGCATGGCCGCGTCGATCTGGCACGGTCGCTGACCGAAAGCTGCGACGTGTTCTACTACGAGATTGCGCAGCGCGCCGGGATCGACGCCGTCGCCGAAATGGGCCGCCGCCTGGGTCTGGGGATGCGCCATGACCTGCCGATGTCGGCGATCACCGAAGGGGTGATGCCCGACAAGGCGTGGAAACAGGGCCGATTCAAGGAAGAATGGCGGATCGGCGACACGATCAACGCGGCCATCGGCCAGGGCTATGTGCTGACCTCGCCCCTGCAACTGGCGGTGATGACCGCACGGCTGGCCGCCGGTACCGATGTCAGCCCGCGTCTGGTGCGCAGCATTTCCGGGCAGGACCTGCCCGACCCGCAGCCCGCCACGCTTGGCTTTGCCCCGCAGAACCTGCGGGCCGTGCAGGCGGGAATGAATGCCGTGGTCAACAGCCAGCGCGGAACCGGCTACGGGTCGCGCATTGTCGAGGCGTCGCTGGCGATGGCGGGCAAGTCGGGCACGGCGCAGGTGCGCAACATCAGCACCTCGGAACGCGCGCGGGGCGTGACGAAGAACGACGACCTGCCGTGGCGGCAGCGCGACCATGCACTGTTCGTGGCCTATGCGCCGGCCGATGCACCCAGGGTCGCGGTATCGGTGGTGGTGGAACACGGTGGCGGCGGGTCGGCGGCGGCGGCCCCGGTGGCGCGCGACGTGCTGCTGCGCGCGCTGACCGGGGGCATGCCGCCGCTGTCGGCCTATCCCGCCAGCCAGCGCGCCCGGATCGAGACGCAGCAGAAGGACCTGAAGCTGCGCACGCCCGAACCCGCCGCCCCCACCAGCACGCGCGCATGAGGGGCCTACGATGAGTTTCCTTGAATACCGCGTCCAGACCGTGCCGAGCGGCATCCGCAAGGTGCTGTATCTGAACTGGGGCCTTGTGCTGGTGATCATCGCCGTGGCGGCGATGGGCTTCCTGATGCTGTATTCCGTGGCGGGCGGCGATCTGGCCCCCTGGGCCGAGCCGCAGATGAAGCGCTTTGCCGTGGGTCTGGTGATCATGTTCGCGGTGGCGATGGTGCCGATCTGGTTCATCCGCAACATGGCGGGGGTAGCCTATGCGATTTCGGTCCTGCTGCTGGTGGCGGTGGAGTTCTTCGGCGAGCAGAACATGGGCGCGCAGCGCTGGCTGGAGATCGGGCCGCTGAACCTTCAGCCGTCCGAGCTGATGAAGATCACCCTGGTCGCGATGCTGGCGGCCTATTACGACTGGCTGCCGGTCAAGAAGGTGTCGCGCCCGTTGTGGGTGCTGATTCCGGTGCTGCTGACGGTGATGCCGACGGCGCTGGTGATCCTTCAGCCGAACCTGGGCACATCGATCATGCTTCTGCTGGGCGGGGCGGCGGTGATGTTCGCGGCGGGGGTCAGCATCTGGTATTTCCTTGCCGTCGGCACCCTGGGCGCGGGGGCTGTGGCCAGCGTCTTCACGCTGCGCGGCACGCCCTGGCAGTTCCTGCACGATTACCAGTATCGCCGGATCGACACCTTCCTTGATCCGACGAACGACCCGCTTGGCGCGGGCTACAACATCATTCAGGCGCAGATCGCGCTTGGCTCGGGCGGCTGGTCGGGCAAGGGGTTCATGCAGGGCACGCAGAGCCGCCTGAACTTCCTGCCGGAAAAGCACACCGATTTCATCTTTACCACGCTGGCCGAGGAATTCGGCTTTGTCGGGGCCTTTTCGCTGCTGATGCTTTATGGCCTCATCATCTTCTTCTGCTTCGTCTCGGCGGTGCAGTCGAAGGACCGCTTCAGCCAGCTCATGCTGATCGGGATCGGCTGCACCTTCTTCTTCTACCTGGCGGTCAACCTGTCGATGGTGATGGGCATGGCCCCGGTGGTGGGGGTTCCCCTGCCCTTCCTGTCCTATGGCGGTTCGGCGATGCTTGTGCTCATGCTGGCCTTCGGCATGGTGCAGAGCGCCCATGTCCACCGCCCGAGGTAGGCCATGCTCACGGTTCTCTTTGCTGCCGATCCGGTCTTCTGGGATGATTACCGCCCCCATCTGGAATCGGCGCTGGCGGCCGAGGGGGTCGGCGCGCATCTGACCCGGCAGGCCGACCCCGCGACGGTGGATTACATCGTCTTCTCGCCCGGCGGCACCGTGCGCGACTTCACGCCCTATGTCCGCGCCCGGGCGGTCCTGAACCTCTGGGCCGGGGTCGAGCGGATCGTGGGCAATCCGACGCTGACGCAGCCGCTGTGCCGGATGGTCGATCCGGCGATGACGCAGACGATGACCGAATGGGTGGTCGGCCATGCGATGCGGCACCATCTGGGCAGCGATGTGCATGTGCTGGGGCAGGACGGCCTCTGGCGCGCCGACAACCCCGATTTTCCCGACGTGCCCCGCAGGCTGGCCAGCGAAAGGCCGCTGACCGTCCTGGGTCTGGGCGAACTGGGCACGGCTTCGGCGCGCGCCCTCGCGGGCCTCGGCTTTCCCGTGACCGGGTGGAGCCGCACCCCGCGCGAGGTGCCCGGCATCCGCTGCATGTCGGGGCCGGAGGGGCTGATCAGGGCGCTGACCGGGGCCCACGGGGTCATCACCCTGCTGCCCAATACGCCCGGGACCGAGAACACCCTGAACGCCGCCACGCTGGCGCTGCTGGCCCCCGGCGCCTTCGTCATCAACCCCGGGCGCGGCGTGCTGATCGACGACGCGGCCCTGCTGGCAGCACTGGAACAGGGGCAGGTGGGGCACGCCACGCTGGATGTCTTCCGCGAGGAGCCGCTGCCGCCCGGCCATGCCTTCTGGCACCATCCGCGCGTGACCGTCACGCCCCATATCGCCGCGATCTCGCGGCCCGTCACCGCCTCGCGCGTCATCGCCGAGAACATCCGGCGCGGCGAGGCGGGCCTGCCCCTGCTGCATCTGGTGGACCGCGCGCGGGGCTACTAGGGTTTGCCCGCTGGCACAGGACGGACAGGGTCGCGTGGCCGCGCTCCTTCCCTGCGCGGGCGTCTGGCAAGGTGCGTCGGAACCGGATCGGAACGATGCAGCGCCCGCCGCGTGACAGCCCGCGCCCCGCATGTTTTCCCTGTGCAGGGCTAGTCCGGTTGCGTCCTCCCTGACCCAGTCTTGCTTTGACCCGGAATCCTTCCTTCGCCAGACTGGGCGCGCGGCATCGCAATGGGGACAGGCCGATGAAAGACGAGTTCTTTGGCAGCGACGATCAGCGGGCGTTGTTGCGGCGTGGCCGGGGACTGGCGGCTTTGCTGGGTCAGGACCGACGCTACAGCTATTACGGTCGCACGGTCGGTTTCCCCGGACCCGAAGACGGCGACGTTGATCAGCTTGCAGCCTTGTCCATCGTTCAGGGCTTTGCGGCCTGTGGTGCAGTTCCGTCGACCGACGTCGAGACGATCAAGGCGTCGCTGGTGGCGCGCGGTCTGGTGCCCGCGCTCT
Organism: Rhodobacterales bacterium; assembly: GCA_013297695.1. Taxonomy (GTDB): domain Bacteria; phylum Pseudomonadota; class Alphaproteobacteria; order Rhodobacterales; family Rhodobacteraceae; genus Aliitabrizicola. Next base: position 8,160 of record JAAFHX010000112.1, read on the forward strand.
GGGACAAGTGGGAGGGGTCGCGCCCGGCCATTGCGGCGGCGCGGCGGGTTGTGGAAACCCTGTCCCTGCCCGAGGACGTGACGATGCTGTCTTTGGAGCCGTCAACGCCGGAGGGGCTGGTGGCGTCTCTGGCCGACATGGCTCTGGGCTGCGGTGTCCTGCCGCCCTGCGGCGAGGTGCTGCGCGGCCTTCTGCGGCCCGCCGTCTGTCTGGTGGCGGTCGACCGCAGCTCGAAGGTGGTCTCCTGCGCAGCCTCCTCGGCCTATGCCCATGAAGATCACCCCAGATTTGGCGGGCAGGCCTGGTGGGGGATGCTCGCGACAGACCCGGCGCGGCGGGGTCAGCGGTTGTCGCTTGTCCTTGGCGCGCATGCCCTGCTTCAGATGGAATCACGGTTCGGATTTGGCGATTTCATGACGGGAGTTGAACCGGGGAACAGGCCGTCGGAAGCCATCTGCGCCCGAATGGGGCTTTCGAAAGGGCAATTTGCCATCATCGGATGCGCCGATCCGCGTGCCCTGGCCAGCGGACGGATGACGAAGTAGGGCGGCAGGAGGCCGGGGTGCACGCAGGCCCGGGTGCATGCAGGACTGCTGCGCACGCCACCCTGTCCGGCGTGGGCTTCTGTCAGGTCACCTTGTCCGGTGCCCGGCGCAATGACAGCAACCTGACCGGATGGCCGGTGAAGGACACGAACCTGTCCGTTGCGGTGATGGGGAACCTCAACCCGCCGGGGGCGGCGCTGATCGGCTGTCTGGTGTCCGGATCGCCGACATTGCCCCGGAGGACATGATCGCGCGGTGATCGGCCCGGCACGGCGGCTGACCCGCGAAGGACCGCCCGGGGCGCGGTTCCCGGCAGCCCGGGTCGGGAACGGAACAGACGCCCCGGCCCGCCCTCCGGAGACTGCCGGAAACGAGGGGTGCCATGACATATGCACGGGGGGCGGCGCTGGTCGCGCTGGCGGGGCTGACCTGGTCCTTCATGGGGCTGGCGATCCGCCAGATCGATGCGGCGGGCATCTGGACAATCCTGTTCTGGCGGTCGGTCGGGATGGTGCCGGTGGTGTTTCTGCTGATCGCCGTGCGGTCCGGCGGGCGGCCCTTTGGCAGCATCCGGCGCACCGGGGCGGCGGGGGTGCTGGGCGGGCTGGGGCTGGTCTTTGCCTTTGCCGGGTCGATCTTTGCGTTTCAGACGACGACCGTGGCCAACGCCGCCTTCCTGTTTGCCGCGTCGCCCTTTCTGGCGGCGCTTCTGGGCTGGCTTCTGCTGAACGAACCCGTGCGCCGGGCGACCTGGATCGCCATCGCCGTGGCGGGTCTGGGCATGTTCGTCATGGTGCGCGACGGGCTGGCGGGCGGGGTGTGGCTCGGCAACCTTGCGGCGCTGCTGTCCGGCTTCGGCTTTGCCGCCTTTACCATCACCCTGCGGTGGGGGCGGCTGGAGAACATGATGCCTGCGGTCGCGCTTGGCGGGGTATTCTCGATGATCGTAGCGGCACTGGTCGTGGCCGCGCAGGGCGGCACCCTTGCCGCGCCGCTGCCCGATATCCTGTGGGCCGTGTTCATGGGGGCCGTGATCCTGGCCGGGGGCATGGTGCTGTACACGCTTGGCAGCCGCGTCGTGCCGGCGGCGGAACTGACCCTGCTGAGCCTGGTCGAGGTGCTGCTGGGCCCCCTCTGGGTCTGGTTGTTCCTGAACGAGACGGCCAGCCCCGCCACCTTCGCGGGCGGGGCCATCCTGCTGGCGGCGATCGCGGGCAATGCGCTGTCGGGCGCGCGGCGCGGTGCGGCCACGTCGCCTCCGGCCTGAGACACGCCGGTTCCGGCACGGCAGCGGCGGTCGTCTCCCCTTGCCCTTCGCCATGGGCAGCGCCATTGTCGCGGCCAGAAAATGACCGGCTCCGGGCAAGACAGGCCCCGGACCCGGCAGCAACGGGGAAGCAGCCGGGAACGACCGGCACCACAAGGAAAGGGGCAAGCGATGCCCGGAATATGGACACTCGACACCCTGCGCGAGGCGGTGGACGCGGGACGGATCGACACCGTTCTGGTCGCCGGGATCGACATGCAGGGCCGCCTGATGGGCAAGCGTTTCCACGCGCGCCATTTCATCGATGGCGGCTGGGAAGAAACGCATTGCTGCAACTATCTGCTGGCCGTGGACATGGAGATGACCACCGTGCCCGGCTATCGCAGTGCCGGCTGGACGCAGGGCTACGGCGACTATGTGCTGAAGCCCGACCTGACCACCCTGCGCCCGCTGCCCTGGCTGCCCGGCACGGCGCTGGTGCTGGCCGACATGCTGGACCACCACAGCCATGAAGAGGTCGCCGTCTCGCCCCGCGCGATCCTGAAACGTCAGGTCGCCCGCGCCAGGGCCATGGGGTTCGAGCCGATGATGGCGACCGAACTGGAATTCTACCTGTTCGAGAACAGCTACGACGGCCTGCGCGACAGCCTGCAGGCGCATGGCGCGATCCGCGACCTCAAGGCGATTTCCGCCTATAACGAGGATTACCACCTGTTCCAGACCTCGAAAGAGGAAGAGGTGATGCGCGCCCTGCGCAACGGTCTCTACGGTGCGGGGATCCCGGTCGAGAATTCCAAGGGCGAGGCGGATGCCGGGCAGGAGGAAATCAACATCCGCTATTCCGACGCGCTGGATACCGCCGACAACCATGTGATCACCAAGGCTGCGGCCAAGGAAATCGCCTGGTCCAAGGGGCGCTCCGTCACCTTCATGGCCAAGTATGACCACCGCCGGGCGGGGTCATCAAGCCATGTCCACCAGTCGCTCTGGACGCTGGACGGCAAGCCCGCCTTCCGCGACGGGGCAGATGCCCATGGCATGTCTGCGGTCATGAAGCAGTTCATGGCCGGGCAACTGGCCCATGCCCGCGACATCACCGCCTTCCTTGCGCCCTACACCAACAGCTACAAGCGGTTCTGCGTGGGCATGTTCGCCCCCACCAAGGCGGTCTGGTCGTCAGACAACCGGACGGCCGGCTTCCGCGTCTGCGGCACCGGCACGCGGGCGATCCGGGTCGAATGCCGGATCGGCGGGGCCGACCTGAACCCCTACATGGCCTGCGCTGCCCTTCTGGCTGCCGGCCTTGACGGGATCGAGCGCAAGCTGCCGCTGGAACCCGAGATGACGGGCGACATGTATTCCACAGGAGGCATCCGCGAAATTCCGAAGACCCTGGTCGAGGCCGCGCATCTGCTGCACCGCTCGGCCATGCTGCGCACGGCCTTCGGCGACGATGTGGTCGATCACTACCACCACGCCGCCGAATGGGAAATTTCCGAAGCGAACCGCGTCGTGACCGATTTCGAGATCACACGGCTGCTGGAACGCGCCTGACCCGTAGGGTGCGTGCTTGCACGCACCACCGACCGAACCCCGTAGGGTGCGTGCTTGCACGCACCGCCCGCGACCAACGGTGCGTGCAAGCACGCACCCTACACGGAGACGACCATGACGAAACACGTCCAGCTTGTATCGCCTGTCGACGGGCAGGTCTGGCTCGAGCGCCCGGCGCTGACGCTTGACGCCGCGCAGGCTGCCGTTGCGCGGGCAAGGGCCGCGCAAACGGCCTGGGCCGCGCGCCCGCTGGAAGACCGCATCGCGCTGGTGAAGGCGGGCGTGGCCCGGCTGATCGCCATGAAAGATGTGCTGGTCGAGGAACTGGCCTGGCAGATGGGCCGCCCGACCCGCTATGGCGGCGAATTCGGCGGGGTGAACGACCGCACGAATTACATGGCCGACATTGCCGCCGCCACGCTCGCGCCTTCGGTGGTGGAAGCCTCGGACCGGTTCGAGCGGCGGATCGCGCGCGAACCGGTGGGCGTGGTCTTCATCATCGCACCCTGGAACTACCCCTACCTCACCACGATCAACACGCTGGCCCCGGCGCTGATCGCGGGCAACGCGGTGGTGCTTAAACACGCGACGCAGACGCTGAAGGTGGGCGAGCGGATGGCGGAAGCCTTTCATGCCGCAGGGGTGCCGGAGGATGTGTTCCAGAATGTCGTGCTGGATCACGCGACCACCGAGGCGCTGATCGCCGCGCGGTCTTTCGGCTTTGTCAACTTCACCGGATCGGTCGGCGGCGGCGCGGCCATCGAGCGCGCGGCGGCGGGCACCTTCACGCCCCTGGGCCTGGAGCTTGGCGGCAAGGACCCCGGGATCGTGCTGCCCGATGCCGACCTCGATCTGGCGGTAGACGGGCTGATGGACGGCGCGATGT
>JAAFHX010000111.1 GCA_013297695.1 Rhodobacterales bacterium
CTTCAGGTCATCCCGTGCCTTCGCCTGCATGCGCGCGGGAATTTCCTCGGAAAAGAGTTCGATCAGCAGATCGGGCATGGGGGCGTCCTAGAAGGCAAGGAAAAGCTGGATCACGGCGGCATTGGCCAGATCGACGAAAAAGGCCGACACCAGCGGCAGGATCACGAAGGCGACCGGGGACGGGCCGTAGCGCTTGGTCACCGCGTTCATGTTGGCAATCGCCGTGGGCGTGGCCCCCAGCGCAAAGCCCATGAACCCGGCAGACAGCACGGCGGCGCGGTATTCGCCCCCCATCAGACGGAACAGCACGAACAGGATGAAGCAGACCACCATCACCGTCTGCGCCACCAGCGACACCAGCATCAGCAGGCCCAGCCCCTGCAGCGTCCACAACTGCATCGACATCAGCGAGATCGCGAGGAACGTGCCCAGCGCCACATCGGAAATCAGCGCCAGCGCCGGGGTGCGCGACACCGCCGGAGTGCGCGGCAGAACGGCGGGCAACAGGTTGCCCAGCGCGATGGCCACCAGCATGCAGGGCACGAAGGCCGGCAGCTTCAGCCCGGTCATCCCGATCAGGTCATGCAGCGCCAACCCGATCAGGATCACCACATGCAGCACGAACAGGGTCCGCATCAGGCTTTCCGGCGTGATGCTTGCTGCCGCCTCGTCCTGATAGTTCAGGCCCAGCGCGCTGCCATCTTCGGGGTGGTCGGGCTTCAGGCCCTTGCGCTCGATCAGAAACCGCGCCAGCGGCCCCCCCAGCAGGGCGGCAATCACAAGGCCCAGCGTGGCGCTGGCAATGCCCAGTTCCATCGCGCCGGGAAAGCCGGTGATCCGCCCGATCTCGGGCGACCAGGCGATGGTGGTGCCGTGCCCGCCGATCAGGCTGGCCGACCCCAGCAGGATGCCAAGCTGCGCGGGCAGGCCGAAGGCGAGCGCCGCCAGAACCCCGAGCACGTTCTGCAGAAAGATCAGCGCCACCGTAAGCCCCAGCAGGATCAGAAGCGGCCGGCCGCCCGAAGCCACGTCACGCAGCCGTGCATTCAGGCCGATGCCGGAAAAGAACAGCACCAGAAGGTAATCGCGAATCTGCAGCCCGAAGCTGACCGGACGGCCCAGCCAGACATAGATGCCCAGCGTGATCAGCGCGGCCAGAATGCCGCCCGTCACAGGTTCCGGGATGTTGAAATCCCGCAGGATGCGCACGCTGCGCGTGATCCGCGCGCCGATCAGGAACACCAGCAGGCCCAGCGTCGCCGTCTCGAAATCGGGGATGAGGATCGGCTCGCCCGTCATTGCAGGGGGTCCTTTGCGTCAACCGGGGTCAACTGATGCCAGGCGAAGGCGCTGCCATCGGGAAAGACCGCAACCACGCGGTCCACGCCCGGCGCGATCCCCGCCTGCGACAGAAAGGCAACCGCTTCGCCCCGCTGCAGTGCCTCGCCGATGTGCCGGGCATCGAAGCATCCGAACCAGTAGGGCGCGATCAGCGGTTCGGGGCGGTCGTAGATCTGATAGGTCTCCGACAGTGTGGCCAGCGTCAGCGGCGTTGAAAAGCAGGCCCGGAACCGCAGGGGCGAGGAATTGGCGTCGATGCCGATGATGCCTTCGGCGATGATCGCCTCGGGCTGGTCGGACCCGATGGGGGTCAGCATGATCTCCTGACCCGGCACGAAGGTGACCGGCACATAAAAGGCAAAGACCTGCAGCCAGTACATCGCCGCCCCGGCCACCAGCCCGCTCAGCACGATGCCCCCCGCCACGATCTTGCCATTCACGGGCTGACCTCTGACAGGGGCAACCCGCCGCCCGCCTCGGTCAGAAGGAAGGCATCGGCACAGCGTTTCGCAAGCGCGCGGACGCGCCCGATATAGGCCTGCCGCTCGGTCACCGAAATCACCCCGCGCGCGTCCAGCAGGTTGAACAGGTGGCTCGCCTTGATGCACTGGTCATAGGCGGGATGCGCCATCACGATGGTGCGGCCCGCGCGGTCCGGCTGGACGGCCGACAGAATGCGGTCACATTCCGCCTCGGCATCGGCAAAGTGCTGAAGCAGCATCGCCGTATCGGCCTGATCGAAGTTCCAGCGGCTGTATTCCTGTTCGGTCTGGCGGAACACGTCGCCATAACTCAGCGCAATCGGCGCGGCGGGGTCGTTGAACGGCATGTCCATCACATGCGCAACACCCAGCACATACATCGCCAGCCGCTCCAGCCCATAGGTCAGCTCGCCCGAAACGGGGTGGCAGTCATGCCCGCCGACCTGCTGGAAATAGGTGAATTGGCTGACCTCCATCCCGTCGCACCACACCTCCCAGCCCAGACCCCAGGCCCCCAGCGTGGGGCTTTCCCAGTCATCCTCGACAAAGCGGATGTCATGCAGGGCGGCATCGATGCCGATGGCCGCCAGCGAGCCCAGATACAGGTCCTGCAGATCGGGGGGCGAGGGTTTGATCAGCACCTGATACTGGTAGTAGTGCTGCAGCCGGTTCGGGTTCTCGCCATAGCGCCCGTCGGTCGGGCGACGCGAGGGCTGCACATAGGCCGCAGCCCACGGCCTTGTCCCCAGTGACCGCAGCGTGGTGCCGGGGTGGAAGGTGCCCGCCCCCACCTCCATGTCATAGGGTTGCAGCACGGCACAGCCCTGCGCGGCCCAATAGGCCTGAAGCCGCATCAGGATTTCCTGAAAGCTGCGCGGGGCGACGGGGGCTGGGGGCATGGGACGGGGTTCCTTCGACGTCCTGCCCTCCATAGGCAAGCCCTGCCACAGGGTCAATCCGCGCGCCCGCCCGACGGCACTGATTTGACGTGCATCGGGCGAAACCTCTGGTAAGTTCCCGAAACTTTCGCACCAGCGCCTGTTTGCGGGGCGAAAGAGGTCGGATGGGCAAGAGGAGCGGGGTTGCGTGCGCAACGTGGGGCTTTGGGTGATCGCTGCCGTGGTCTCGATGCTGGGAACGGTCGCTGCCGCGCAGGACAGGGTCTGGGTGCAGATCGAGGCGCGGCAGAACCGCGACGATGCCGCCGAACGCGCCCAGGCCTATGCCGAGGTCTTTCCCGACGTCACCGGCTTTCGTCTGCAATCGGGATGGTTCGCCATCGCACTTGGCCCCTATGCGCCGGACACCGCGCGCGCGCGGTTGCGTGCGCTGCGGGACGAACGGATGATCCCTGCCGACAGTTTCGTGGCCGAGGGTGCCTCGTTCCGCGAACCGTTCTGGCCAGACCCGCAGGCCACCCCCGGCGCGGCCCCCGCGCCGCCGCCTGCGGTTGCCGCAGTGCCGGCCGAACCGGCCATACCCGCGCCACCCGCTGCGGAAACGCTGGAACAGGCCCAGGCCGCCGAAGACGCGCTGTCGCAGGCCGACCGCGAAGAGATTCAGACAGCACTGGCCTGGTTCGGCCATTACTCGGCGGCCATCGACGGGCGCATCGGGTCGGGCAGCCGCGCGGCGATCAGTGCCTGGCAGACGGCCCAGGGTGCAGACCCCACCGGTGTGCTGACCGCCGCACAGCGCAACATGCTTGTGGGCAGCCACCGCGCCGCCGTCACGGAACTCGGCCTGACCCGCGTCACCGAACCCGAGGCCGGGATCACGATCGACCTGCCGCTTGGTCTTGTCGAATTCGACCGCTACGAGCCGCCCTTCGTGCGCTATCGCGCGCGCGGCGACAGCGGCGTTCAGGTCCTGCTGATCTCGGAACCGGGCGACCAGGATACCCTGTTCGGCCTTTACGACATGCTGCAGTCGCTGGACATCGTGCCCCCGGTTGGCCCGCGCGAACGCAGCGACCGGTCCTTTGCCATCACGGGGCGGAACGCGCAGATCGAAAGCCATAGCAGCGTCGGTCTTTCGGGCGGCCTCATCAAGGGCTTTACCCTCGTCTGGCCGACGGGACAGGACGACCGCATGGCGCGGGTGCTTGCGGCGATGCAGTCCAGTTTTGCGCCCGTGGGCGACCGCGCGCTTGACCCGGGCCTTGCCCCCTTGTCCGACGACCAGCGGCAGGGACTGCTGACCGGGCTTGAGCTGCGCCGTCCGGCGCTGTCGCGGTCGGGGTTCTTCATCGACGCGCAGGGTACCGTCCTGACCACCACCGATGTGCTGCGCAACTGCACCGAACTGACGATCGAGGGCGACCAGCCGATGGACCTTGCCCTGTCGGACACCGCCACCGGCCTTGCCGTGCTGACGCCGCACCGCGCGCTGGCACCGGCGGCCCATGCCACCTTTCAGCACCTGGCCGAACGCGTCGGGTCCGAGGTTGCCGTTGCCGGCTATTCCTTCGAGGATGCCCTGCCTGCCCCTGCCATGACCTTCGGGCGGATCGACGCGCTTGAGGGCCTGTCGGGCGAGGCCGGGCTGAACCGGCTTGACCTTGCGGCGCTGCCGGGCGACGCGGGCGGCCCGGTGGTGGATGGCACCGGCAATGTGGTGGGCCTGCTGCTGCCGCGCGACGCGGGGGCGCTGCGGCAGTTGCCCGAGGGCGTGGCCTTCACCGTGCCTGCGGCCACCATCGCCGCCGTGCTGGCGGCCAAGGGGTTCGGGATCACTGCGTCCGAAGCCCGTGGCGCGCTGCCGCCCGAAGACCTGACGCGCCGCGCCCGCGACATGACGGTGCTTGTATCCTGCTGGAAATAGCGCCGCTCAGCGCACCCAGAACCGCGGCAGGAACAGCACGAACACCGCCAGCAGCGCCAGCCGCCCCATCAGCATCGCCAGGATCATCAGCCATTTCGCCGCATCGGGAAAATCGGTGAAGGTCCCCGTCCGGGCCACCATCGGCCCATAGCCATAGCCGATATTGCCGATCGAGGTCCAGATTCCGAACAGGGCACTGGTCGAATCCACACCCACCAGCGTCATCGCGACACTCAGCACCCCGATGGTCACGATATAGCCGCAGACATACATCGTGATGCCGTTCATGGTTTCGATATCGACGGTCCGGCCGTCATACTTGACGCGGGCGATCCGGCTCGGGGCCGCGATCAGCCGCATCTGCGCCGCGACCGCCCCGATCATCACCTGCACGCGGAACACCGTCAGCGCCCCGGAACTGGACGACGAGCACCCCCCGACAAGGCCAAGCACAAGCGCCACAACCATCGAAAAGCTGCCCCAGCCGGAAAAGCTGCCGGAAAAGAACCCCGTCCCGCTCATGATCGATGTCAGGTTGAACAGCGCCTCGCGGAACGTCGGCTCCAGTGCCGTGCCGGCGCTGGCGACGCGCCACAGGGTCACGGCAAGCACCGCACCCAGCAGCCAGACCACATAGGCCCGCGCCTGCCGGTCGCGCAGCATCGCGCGCGTCGAGGTCCCCGTGACCATCTGCACATAGCGGATGTAGGGCAGGCTTCCCAGCACCATGAACAGCGCGCCCGCGTATTCGCCCGCCCCCGGATAGGCCGAGAACGACGCGTCGCGCGGCGAAAAGCCGCCCGTCGCAATCGACGCCATCGCATGCACCACCGCATCCAGCGGCCGCATCCCGATGGCCAGATAGGTCAGCCAGCAGACCCCGGTCAGCCCCGCATAGACGGCCAGCAGGGACAGCGCGATGTCGCTGGCACGCGGCAGCACCTTGCCCAGCGTGTCGAACCCCTCGGTCCGGAAGAACTGCATGCCGCCGACCCGCATCACCGGCAGGAAGATCATGGCGATGAAGGCGATGCCCAGCCCCCCCAGCCAGTTGAGCATCCCCCGCCACAGGTTCAGCCCCGCAGGCAGCGCGTCCAGCCCGACAAAGACCGTGGACCCGGTGGTGGTGATCCCCGAAACCGCCTCGAAATAAGCATCCAGGAACCGCGCTTCGGTCGCGCCAAGCATGAACGGCAGGCATCCGAACAGGGGCACCGTGACCCAGATCGCGATGGTCAGAAGAAACGCCTGCCGCCCCGACAGGCTGCGTCCCAGCGCGTTGCGCGTTGCCACCACAACCGCCAGCCCGGTCAGCATCGCCACGGCGGCGGATTTCAGAAAGGCCGTGGCCTCGTCATTGCCCTGCACCAGATCGACGGCAGCGGGGATCAGCATCACGATGCCAAGCGCCGCGATCATCAGACCGACGATGTAACCGATGGGGCGCAGGTCGAACATGGCCGATGGATGGCCGCGCCGGTGCAGCCTGTCAACGGTCGGCTGTCGCCCTGCCCCTGTCCCGGGCGCCACGCCTCGGGGACAGGGGCAGGGCCTGGGGCCGTCAGCCCGCGTGGATCAGCGACGCGAACAGGCGCGGGTCAAGGCTGTCCTGCGCAAAGGTCGGCCCCTGCGTCAGCAGGCTGACGGCATCGTGGCTGTGCAGGCTTTCCTGATGGCTTGCCACGATGCGGAAATCGCCGATGCGCGGATCGGCCAGCAGCGCGGCGCAGAAGCTGCGCGCGGCATCCTCGACAAAGATCGGGTTCGCCGCGTTCAGTTCGGCAAAGGCCTGTTCATCCTCGCGCTTGACCATCACCTGCGTCTCGGTCGGCACGCCTGACCGGGCAATCTCGATCAGGTCTTCGAACCACAGGCACCCCGTCCCCGTCACCTCGACCGAGATGCGCGCGACCGACCGCTGCGAATGCGGAGTTGCCAACTGGCCCCGCTCGCGTCGCGCGTGTTCCGAAAGTTCCAGCGAGCAGGGGCAGGTGCTGGAATAGACGTAGTCCAGGTGCATGATCTTCTTGCGCACCCCTGCGCGGTCCACCAGTTCCAGCGCGATGTCGTAATACTGCCAGCCCGACAGGCCCGACCGCAGCGAGGCCACGCGCACCGGGAACGAAAATCGCATCTGGATGCGCGCGTCAAAGCTTTCCAGGTCGCGCTTGTAGTCTTCCAGCGCGTGCTCGATCACCTCAAAGCTGAAGTCGCGTTCGGCATGGGCATAGAAGGACCGCATGATGCGGCTCATGTTGATGCCCTTCTTCTCGGCCTCCAGGCTGACCGTGCCGGTCACGCTGGTTTCCAGCAGAACTTCGCCCGCGTCGCGGGTGCGATAGCGGATCGGCAGGCGGAAGTTGGAAATGCCGACATGCTGGATCACCGCCTGCGTGCCCCGGATCAGGCTGGACGGGCCGTTCTGCAGGTCAGGCAGGGTGGCCTTGTAGGCGTCGTCCACCAGAAACGCCTCGGGGTAGGCACGGCTGTAGGCTGGATAGCCGTTGCCCGGCACCAGCAGCGCCACGCTGGCATCCAGCGTGGCAATCTCGGTGTCCGACGATTTTCCGGCCCACTGCCGCAGCACGGCCAACGCCGCCTCGGCCTCGTCGCGGCTTGGCTTGCGTTCGGTGATCGGTGTCTGGATGTTCATGGCATATCCCTTCCGGCGCTGCCCGTCCTCAACCATGTCAAGTGGGGCATCGGCAGGGCTTTCGCCAGCCGATCTTTGGAATAGTCCCCCCTGTCATCAGTCTTACGCGGCAACGCAGCGATCAGATCACCGCAAGCGCCGCTTTCAGTTCGGCGATCAGATCGCCCACATCCTCCAGCCCGACCGAAAGCCGGATCAGGCCGGGGGTGATGCCAAGGGCCGCCTTGGCCGCATCGGGCAGGCGCTGGTGCGTGGTGGTGGCGGGGTGGGTGGCGATGGTGCGGGCATCGCCCAGGTTGTTGGAAATCTTGATGATCTCCAGCGCGTTCAGCAGCCGGAACGCCGCCTCCTTGCCGCCCGCCACATCGATGGCCAGCAGCGTGCCGCCGCTGCCCATCTGGCGCAGCACAAGGTCATGCTGCGGATGGTCGGGCAGGCCCGGATAGATCACCCGGGCAAGGCGCGGGTCGCCCTGCAGCGCCGTCGCAATTTCCAGCGCCGCATCCGCCATGGCGGTGCAGCGCAGGTCCAACGTGACCATCCCGTTCAGCATCACCCAGGCGTTGAACGGGCTGATCGCCCCGCCGGTGTGCTTCAGGTACGGCTCCAGCACCTTGCGCACATAGGCCTTCGTGCCGCAGACCACGCCGCCCAGGGCACGCCCCTGCCCGTCGATGTGCTTGGTGCTGGAATAGACCACCACATCGGCCCCCTGCGCGACCGCGCGCGAAAAGGTCGGGGTCGCAAAGACATTGTCCACGATCACCAGCGCACCCGCCGCATGTGCAATCCCGGCCACGGCAGCGATGTCGATCACCTCCAGCACCGGGTTCGAGATCGACTCGAAGAACACCGCCTTCGTGCCCGGCCGCACTGCGGCACGCCACTGGTCCAGATCGGTGCCATCGACAAAGGTCACCTCGACGCCATAGCGCACCAGCACATCTTCGAGCACATAGAGGCATGACCCGAACAGCGCGCGCGAGGACACGACGTGATCCCCCGCGCGCAGCATCGACATCAGCGCGCCGTTCACCGCCGCCATGCCGCTGGCGGTGGCAAAGGCATCCTCGGTGCCCTCGATGGCGGCAATGCGGTCCTCGAACATGCGGGTCGTGGGGTTGCCGTAGCGGGCATAGATGAACTCGTCGGGGCCGGCCTGCAGGAACCGCGCCTCGGCGGCCTCGGCGCTGTCATAGACAAAGCCCTGGGTCAGAAAGATCGCCTCGGCCATCTCACCATACTGGCTGCGGCGGGCGCCCTCATGCACCAGTTGCGTGCGGCGGTTCCAGTCCCTGGTCATCGTCCCGTTCCCCTGCGCGATCCGGCCGCGCAACAAAAAGCCCCCGGCCATGAAAGAGGCGTCGGGGGCAAAGAACCCTGACCTCTTTAGCGGCTTGTTTAACGTGGCCCGCAATCCGGTAACAAAGCGCCACGGATGCGGCGATTACGCCTATCGCGCGGTCCCGTCAACCTGTTGCCACCCTGCATCGTCATGTGCCCGTGATGCTGCCTTTACCGGCGCGTCGCATGCCCCGGGTATGCGCCGCTCAGGACCCTGAACATCGCGGTGCTGCATGGCGTTGGTGACGGTAAATGTCCGGACCGACAGGCTTGAGCTTGACGAGGCCGAACTGGCGTGGGCTCTTGCGGCCCTGCCGCAGGGCGCGCCGGTGGTGGTGATGATCCACGGCTACCGGTTCATGCCCGGCCAGCCCGGCCATTGCCCGCACGAACATATCCTGTCGCTGCGCCCGACCCCCGGGGTGCCGCGCGCGGTCAGTTGGCCCGGCCAACTCGGGCTTGCGGACAGCGCGGCGGGGCTTGCGGTTGCCTTCGGCTGGCCGTCGCGGGGCGGCTTGCGCGACTGCTATGCCCGTGCCGCCGATGCAGGCGTGCATCTTTCCACCCTGATCGCCCGGTTGCGGGCCCTGGCCCCGGACCGGACGATGGACGTGATCGCCCATTCGCTTGGCGCGCGGGTCGCGCTGTCTGCCCTGCCCCTGCTGCAGGCAGGCGATGTCGGGCGGATGATCCTGCTGGCCGGGGCCGAACTGCGCCTGCGCGCGCGGGCGATGCTCGACACGCCCGCAGGCCGCGCGGCCGAGGTGCTGAACGTCACCAGCCGCGAGAACGTGCTGTTCGACCTGATGCTTGAAACGGCCCTGACGCTCGGGCTGGTCCGCAGCCTCGGGCGCGGACTGCCGCGCGCCCCGGCAAACTGGACCGACCTGCATATCGACCGGCCCGACACGCTGGCCGCGCTGGCGGCGCGCGGCTTTCCGGTCGATCCGCCCCGCCGGCGCATCTGCCACTGGTCGGCCTATCTGCGCCCCGGCGTGTTCCCGATCTATCACGCCGTTCTGGCGCGCCGGATCGCCCCCGCCACCCTGCGCGCGCCGCGACCGGCCCCGGCGCTGCTGCCGGGCCGGCGTCCCCGGTCGCTGCCCACCGCACCGGCCTGAACCGTCGCACCCGCACGGCAGGCTGTGCCCGGGCACGAGACATTCTTCTTGACCCGACCGGTCTCAAGCGTGTGATCCTGGATCGGCACCCTGACGCCAGTCGCGAACCTTCCAACCGGAGCCAAAGCCATGTGCCACACGCCAGAGACGACCGGCCTTGATCGCCGCAGCGCCCTGAAATTCGCCGCAGCCGGGGTGCTGGCCCTTGGCGTCACGGCCGGGGCCACCCCGGTGCGCGCCGCCGGTGGCCCGACCACCACGCTGACCCCCGACGAGGCGCTTGCGGCGCTGAAAGCGGGCAACGCGCAGTATGTGTCGGACCCGCAGCACTGCACGGCGAACCTGTCGGCCCGCCGGGCCGAGGTGGCAGGGCATCAGGCCCCCTGGGCCTCGATCATCTCTTGCGCCGACAGCCGCGTGCCGCCCGAACTGATCTTCGGAGGGCTGGGGCTGGGCGAGCTGTTCGTCGCGCGCAATGCCGGAAACCTGGTCGATACCGCGACCCTTGGCACCATCGAATACGGGGCCGCCGTGCTCGGCTCGCCGCTGATCGTGGTGCTGGCGCATACAAGCTGCGGTGCCGTTGCCGCCGCCTGCGACGTGGTGGCCAGGAACGCGACCTTCCCCGGCTCCATCGGCCCGATGATCGACCCGATCCTTCCGGCGGCGCTGGCCGTGCGCGACGTGCCGGGCGATTTCGTGAACAACGCCGCCATCGAAAGCGCCCGGCGCACCGCCGCGCGCATCGTCGAGGCGAGCCCCCTGATCGGCGGCCTGGTCGCCGATGGCAAGGTCAGGATCGTCAGCGCAATCTATGACCTCGGCAACGGAACGGTGACCTTCGCCGCTTGAGCGCGGGGCGGACCGGGCACGGCGTGACCGGTCCGCCGGCAGACCACCTGCCGAGGCCGGACTCCTGAGACCGGTCAATCAGCCCTTGTCCTTGTCCTCGATCCCGTAAAGGGCCATCAGCCTGCCCTGCGTCAGGAAGAACAGGAACACCGCCGCCGTCAGGCCGAAGGTCTTGAAGGTCACCCAGGCATCGGTGCTCATCAGCCGCCAGACCAGTTCGTTGGTCACTGCAAGGCCCGCGAAGAACAGCGTGACGCGCCGGGTCAGGATCATCCAGCCCTCGTCCCGCATCGGCAGCGCCTCGCCCATCACCGATTTCAGGTAGGACTGCCCGCGCCAGAGGCCGAAGCCCAGCACGGCGGCGAAGAGCGCATAGATCATCGTCGGCTTCATCTTGAAGAACCGCTCGTCATTCAGCCAGACCGACAGCCCGCCGAAGATCACGACCAGCACCACCGTCACCAGCTGCATCCGCGACAGTTTGCCGGTCAGCTTCCACAGGATCAGCGTGGTCGCGACCATCAGCGGCACGAACAGCGCCGTCATCAGGATGAACCCGTGATACTCGGCCCCGCCAAGGGTGAAGGTCTGGTCCTTCAGCCGCATGTAGCCCAGAAAGAACACCAGCACCGGCCCCAGTTCCAGCGCCAGCTTCAGGATCGGGTTGATCTTCTTTTCCGCCATGGGTCTCTCCGACCGAAGGCCGGGGGCGCTGCCCCCGGACCCCCGGGATATTTAGGAACAGAAGACGGAACAGGAAACGGTCACGCGTCGATCCCCACCAGCGCGCGGGCGAAGTCGTCGGGGTCGAAGGGCTGCAGGTCGTCGATCTGCTCGCCCACACCGATGGCGTGGATCGGCAGGCCGAAGCGGTCGGCCAGCGCCACCAGCACGCCGCCCTTGGCAGTGCCGTCGAGCTTGGTCATGACAAGGCCCGAGACATCGGCGATCTTGCGGAAGATTTCCACCTGCAGCAGCGCGTTCTGCCCCGTGGTGGCATCCAGCACAAGCAGCGTATTGTGCGGCGCGGTCGGGTCCTTCTTGCGGATCACGCGGACGATCTTGGCCAGTTCCTCCATCAGGTCGGTGCGGTTCTGCAACCGCCCCGCCGTGTCGATCAGCAAGAGGTCCGCGCCGGTTTCCTGCGCGCGGGTCATTGCGTCAAAGGCAAGGCTCGCGGGGTCCGACCCTTCGGGCGCGGTCAGCACCGGCACGCCGGCGCGGCTCCCCCAGATCTGCAACTGTTCGACGGCGGCCGCGCGGAAGGTGTCGCCCGCGGCGATCACCACAGACTTTCCGGCGGCCTTGAACTGGCTGGCCAGCTTGCCGATGGTCGTGGTCTTGCCCGACCCGTTCACCCCCACCACCAGCACGACCTGGGGGCGCGAGGGGTAAAGCGGCATCGGCCGCGCGACCGGTTCCATGATCCGCGCGATCTCGGTCGCCAGCGCCGCCCTGATCTCGTCGGCGGACACGCGCCGCCCCATCCGCCCCTCGGCCAGGTTCGCCGTCACCCGCAGCGCCGTGTCCACGCCCATGTCGGCGGCGATCAGCATTTCCTCCAGGCTTTCCAGCATGGCATCGTCCAGCACCCGCCGCGCCGCCTCGGGCGCCGCTTGCCCGGTCAGCCGGGCAAGGATGCCGCGCGCGGGCGCGTCCGGCACCGAGGCCGGGGCCTCCGGCGCGGGGGCGGCCTCCACCAGTTGCTCCACCCCGTCCGAGATCTTCTCGGACGAGCGGAACATCCGGTCGCGGAGTTTCTTGAAGAACGACATGGCGCCCCGCCTCTGGTTCC
>JAAFHX010000113.1 GCA_013297695.1 Rhodobacterales bacterium
GGCAAAATCGCCCTCCGAGATCAGCCGCACCGCCGCCGTGTTCGACCCGCGCGACTGCGGCAACCCGGTTTCATAGGGCCGCCCGTCGGCGCGGAATCTTGGTACTGGGCGCTCGAAACTCCACTCCGACTGGCGGTCAAGCACAGCATAGCTGTGCGTCGCATCGCCCGGATCGGGTTCGATCCGCTCTACCCGCTGTACGCCGTAATAGCCGACCTGCCCGCCCCGCCGCCCCTGGTAAAGGATCGCCCAGTCGCCCACCGTCTGCGCCACGCGCCGCAGATACAGGTTCGGAAAGTGATAGACCTCGCCCGGTCGGTCGTCATAGCCGGAATGGGATGAGGCGATGAACACAGCCTTGGTCATGCCTCAGCCTTGCCCGAGCCACTCTGCGTTACAACAAGAAAAAGGCCCCCGTCACCGGGGGCCTTTTCCATTCCGTCAGGACCGGATGATCACATCATCCCGTCCATGCCGCCCATTCCGCCCATGCCGCCGCCGGCACCAGCGTTGCCCTTCGGCTCGGGCCGGTCGGCGATCATCGCTTCGGTGGTGATCAGCAGCGACGCGACCGAGGCTGCATCCTCCAGCGCGGTGCGCACGACCTTGGCCGGGTCGATCACGCCGAACTTGAACATGTCGCCATATTCCTCGGTCTGGGCGTTGAAGCCGAACGTCTTGTCGTTCGACTCGCGCACCTTCCCGGCCACGACCGACCCATCCACACCGGCGTTCTGCGCGATCTGGCGCAGCGGGGCTTCCAGCGCCTTGCGGACGATGGCGATCCCGGCATCCTGGTCGCTGTTCAGGCCCTTCAGCCCGTCCAGCGCCTTGCCGGCCTGGATCAGCGCCACGCCGCCGCCGACGACGATGCCTTCCTGCACGGCCGCACGGGTCGCGTTCAGCGCGTCATCGACGCGGTCCTTGCGCTCCTTGACTTCGACTTCGGTCATGCCGCCGACGCGGATCACCGCAACACCGCCGGCCAGCTTGGCCACGCGCTCCTGCAGCTTTTCCTTGTCATAGTCGGACGTGGTTTCCTCGATCTGCGCGCGGATCTGCGAAACGCGGGCCTTGATCTCTTCCTTGTCGCCGCCGCCATCGACGATGGTGGTGTTGTCCTTGGTGATCGAGACCTTCTTGGCCCGGCCCAGCATGTCGATCGTGACGTTCTCCAGCTTCATGCCCAGATCGTCCGAGATCACTTGGCCCCCGGTCAGGATCGCGATGTCCTGCAGCATCGCCTTGCGGCGGTCGCCAAAGCCCGGCGCCTTCACGGCGGCGATCTTCAGGCCCCCGCGCAGCTTGTTGACGACCAGCGTCGCCAGCGCCTCGCCTTCCACGTCCTCGGCCACGATGATCAGCGGCTTCTGGCTCTGGATCACGGCTTCCAGCAGCGGCACCATCGGCTGCAGTGACGACAGCTTCTTCTCGTGCAGCAGGATCAGCGCGTCTTCCAGGTCCGCAACCATCTTGTCGGCATTGGTCACGAAATAGGGCGACAGGTACCCGCGGTCGAACTGCATCCCTTCGACAACTTCGGTCTCGGTCTCCAGGCCCTTGTTCTCCTCGACGGTGATGACACCCTCGTTGCCGACCTTCTGCATCGCATCCGCGATCTGGCGGCCGATTTCAGCCTCGCCGTTGGCCGAGATGGTGCCGACCTGCGCCACTTCGGCGCTGTCGCTCACCGGACGCGCCGCCGCCTTGATCGCCGCGACGACCTTGCCGGTCGCCAGGTCGATCCCGCGCTTCAGGTCCATCGGGTTCATGCCGGCGGCAACCGCCTTCATGCCTTCCTTGATGATCGCCTGGGCCAGCACGGTCGCGGTGGTGGTGCCGTCGCCCGCCTCGTCATTGGTGCGGCTGGCGACTTCCTTCACCATCTGCGCGCCCATGTTCTCGAACTTGTCGGCCAGCTCGATTTCCTTCGCCACCGTCACACCGTCCTTGGTGATGCGCGGCGCGCCGAAGGACTTGTCGATGACCACGTTGCGGCCTTTCGGGCCCAGGGTCACCTTCACGGCATCGGCCAGAATGTTCACGCCGCGCAGCATGCGGTCGCGGGCATCCGATTCAAACTTTACGTCTTTCGCAGCCATTGGATATGCTCCTGCAGTCTTCTGTGTCGGGTGCGTGCTCGCACGCACCGCCTGCTCCAACTATAGGTGCGTGCCAGCACGCACCCTACGATCTCATGGTCATGGTGCGTGCCAGCACGCACCCTACGGGCCGCCCGGTAGGGTGCGTGCTTGCACGCACCGCCCCGCGCCCTCCGCACCCATCCTCAGGCGATGACGCCGAGAATGTCGCTTTCCTTCATGATCAGCAGTTCCTCGCCGTCCAGCGTCACTTCGGTGCCCGACCACTTGCCGAACAGGATCTTGTCGCCGGCCTTGACCGAGGGGGCGATCAGCTCGCCCGAATCCTTGCGGGCACCTTCGCCCACCGAAACGATCTCGCCCTCGGCGGGCTTTTCCTTGGCGGTATCGGGGATGATCAGACCGCCCTTGGTCTTTTCGTCGCTTTTCACGCGACGGACAAGCACACGGTCATGCAGCGGTTTGAATGCCATCTGAGAACACTCCCTAGGTTCCAGGTTGAATGATGTTGGCACTCATCCAGGGCGAGTGCCAACACGCTTCATCTAGGGATCGGCAGGACGGCTGTCAACGCCCGGAATGGCGAAATCCGGCGGTTCCGCCCCTTGGCCCCGGCCCTGCCCGATGCCACCTTGCGCATATCCCGTCCCGCCAGAGGTTCCGATGCGCGCCCTCTTCTGCTGCCTGATCGCCCTGCTTGCCGCCCCGCCGGCCGCTGCCGCCTGCTCCGGCCGGAACCAGATCGACCTTCTGCCCCCCGACACGCGCGCGGCGCTGATCGCCCGCGCCGATGCCGCACCCCATGCGCGGGGCAACCTTTGGCGGGCGACCAGGAACGGCCGCAGCGTCACGCTGTTCGGCACCTTTCACCTCGACGATCCGCGCAACGCGGCCATCGTGGCCCGCCTTTCCCCGCTGATCGATGCCGCGTCCATCCTTCTGGTCGAGGCGGGGCCGCAGGAAGAGGCCGCCCTGAAGGACGCGCTGTCGCGCAACCCCGCGCTCATGTTCACCACCGACGGCCCGACCCTTCCCGAGTCCCTGCCGCCCGACACCTGGGAGGCGCTGAAACAGGCGCTCCGCGACCGTGGCATGCCGCCCTTCCTGGCGGCACGGATGCAGCCCGCCTATCTTTCCATGATCCTCGGCCTGCCACCCTGCGCGATGGATGCCGTCCGGACCGGGGCGCTCGGGCTTGACCAGCGCCTGATCGCCCGCGCCACCGACGCGGGCATCCCGGTCCGCGCGCTTGAACCCTATGACACGCTGTTCACGATCTTCGCCGGCCTCAGCCCCGGCGACCAGCGCCAGATGCTCGACGTGGCCGTGACCCTCGCGGGCCAGTCCGACGACGCCTTCCATACCCTTGCCGAAAGCTATTTCGCGCAACAGTCCCGCCTGATCTGGGAACTGTCGATCCTGCAGGCCCATCAGGGGTCATCCCTTCCGCCCGACAGCATCGACAGCAGTCTTGCCCGGATGGAAGACCTGCTCGTAAAGTCGCGCAACCGGTCCTGGATACCGGTGATCGAGGCTGCGGCGGCACAGGGCCCGGTTCTGGCTGCCTTCGGCGCGCTGCATCTTTCGGGGCAGGACGGCGTGCTTGACCTGCTGGCGCGGCGCGGCTGGACGCTGCAGCGGCTGCCGCTGTGACCGCTCCCATGCTGCGGTGCGGCATCACCGCGCGGCAGCGTGACAATACCCCGACCCAGGCCTATAAGGCGGCGAAATTTCCTTCACCAAGGGCGCAAGAATGATCAAGGTTTTCGGCCACAAGGCCCCCGACACCGATTCAACCGGCTCTCCCATCGCCTGGGCCTGGTACCTGACCGAGGTGCGCGGCACCCCCGCCACCCCCGTCCTGCTGGGCGAACCCAATACCGAGGCCGCCTTCGTGCTGCGCCACTGGAACCTGCCGAAGCCGCAGATCATCGCCGACGTGACCGCCGCCGATACCGTGGTGATCGTCGATACCAACAATCCGCAGGAACTGCCGCCCTCGATCAACGAGGCAAACGTCACCGGCATCATCGACCATCACATGCTGGTCGGCGGCCTCAAGACGCGCGCGCCCATCGAAATCACCATCCGCCCGCTGGCCTGCACCGCCACCATCCTGCATGACCTGATGGGGGCCGACATCGCCCGCGCCCCGCGCGGCGTGAAGGGGGCGATGCTGTCCTGCATCCTGTCCGACACGCTGGAATTCCGCTCGCCCACCACCACGCCGCATGATCGCGCCGTGGCCGAATCGCTGGCCGCCGATCTGGGCGTCGCGATCCCGGAACTTGCCGCCGCCCTGTTCGAGGCAAAATCCGATGTCTCGGAATATTCCGACGCGGCACTTCTGCGCATGGATTCGAAAGAGTTCGAGATTGCCGGCAAGCAGCTTCGCATCTCGGTGCTGGAAACCACCGCGCCCAAGGTCCTGCTTGACCGCAAGGCCAGCCTGATGGCCAGCATGGCCGAGGTCGCCCGGGAAGACGGTGCCGATCAGGTGCTGCTGTTCATCATCGACATCCTGCGCGAGGAAGCCACGCTTCTGGTCCCGAATGAACTGGTCAAGCGGCTTGCCGAGGCGTCGTTCGGGGCCACCGTCACCGGCGATACGGTGGTGCTGCCCGGCATCCTCAGCCGCAAAAAGCAGATCATCCCGTCGCTGAAACTCTGATCCGGGCGGGCCGGGCATCCGTCCCGGCCCCATTCCCGATGGTTTCGGTCGCCATACCGGACCCAGACTCTTTCCAGACCGATTCCAGCCCCGCCCAGATCGCAAGGACCCGCCGCCGATGACCCAGATCCTTGCCGCGCTGTCCCAGGTCGCCGCCGGATATGACGTGCTGTACTGCGACCTCTGGGGCTGCCTGCACGATGGGCGGCAGCCCTTCCCCCAGGCGGTCGCAGCCCTGCGCGCCTTCCGCGCGGGCGGCGGCAAGGTCCTGCTGCTGACCAACTCGCCGCGCCCGAAACCCAGTGTTCTCAATCAGTTGATCGGCATCGGCGTGCCCGCCGACTGCTACGATGATCTGGTCAGTTCCGGCGATGCCGCGCAATACGCGCTGGTCACCGGTGCCGTCGGCCACCGCGTTCACCATGTGGGGCCCGACCGGGACAAGGTTTTCTTTACCGAACTGTCCGACGATGCCCGCAAGGCGGCCGCAACCGAACCGCCCCTGGCCCTCGTGCCGCTTGATCAGGCCGAAGGTCTGGTCGTGACGGGCCTCGTTGATGACATGACAGAGACACCTGATGACTATCGTGCAACACTGCTTTACGCCAAGGCCAAGGGGATGAAACTGCTCTGCGCCAATCCCGATGTCGTGGTCGATCTGGGCGACAGGCGGCTGTATTGCGCCGGGGCCATCGCGCAGGCCTATGACGCGATGGGCGGCCAGTCGCTGTATTTCGGCAAGCCGCACCCGCCGATCTATGACCTTGCCCGCCGCCGCATCTCTGCTCTGCCCGGCCTGCTGTCCGATCCGCGCATCCTCGCCATCGGCGACGGCATCGCCACCGACATTCAGGGGGCCGGCGGCGAAGGCCTGGATGCGATCTTTGTGACCGGCGGCATCGCCGCCGCCAGCTTCGGGCCCGATGCCGACAATCCCGACCCGCAACTTTTGCAGGAATGGCTGCAAGATCAACAGCTTGACCCTACATATGCCATCGGCAAGCTGCGCTAGGAACGGGGCCGCAAAGCAACAAAGTTACGAATTTCGGTCGGATACAGATTATTTCTTGCGCAGCGGATTGCGCTGCGCCGCAGCGCGCGCTAATGTCGTGCAGGCACAGTAAGGGATTCGCAGGATGCTCGACAACATGCCCCGCGGTACGATCTGCATCGAAGACATCGAAATCGGCATGTCCCGCCACCTGCGCAAGACCGTAACCGACCGGGACATCGAGCTTTTTGCCGAGGTCTCGACAGACCGGAACCCGGTCCACCTTGATGATGACTATGCCCGCGACACGATTTTCCAGGGCCGCATCGCGCATGGCATGCTCACCGCCGGGCTGATTTCCGCCGTGATCGGCGAACAGCTTCCCGGCCACGGCACGGTCTATCTGGGCCAAAGCCTGAAATTCATGGCGCCCGTCCGCCCCGGCGATACCGTCCATGCCGAGGTGAAGGTCACCGCCGTCGACCACGCGCGTCGGCGCGTCACGCTTGAAACCCACTGCGCCGTGGGTAATACGGTGGTGCTGAAGGGCGAGGCGCTGGTTCTGGCGCCAAGCCGCAAGTTCGACTGACGGCGGGCACTCCCGCCTTGGGCAGGCGCGTGGGGCAGGATGCGGATTCATCAAGGCTGGCAAGGGCTTGACGCCTCGGACAAGGGTGCGTCCGTGGCCCTTGGCAATTTCGACGGGGTGCACCTTGGCCACCGTGCGGTGATCGACCTGGCCCGCCGTCCGCCCGCCCCTCTGGGCATCGTCACGTTCGAGCCGCACCCCCGGCAGGTCTTCGCCCCCGATGCCCCCCCCTTCCGCCTGATGAACGCCGAGGCCCGCGCCAACCGTCTGGCCAAGCTGGGGGTAGACCACCTCTATGAACTTCCCTTCGGCCCCGCCCTGTCCGGCCTGACGCCCGCCGATTTCGTGGGTCAGGTCCTGTCCCGGGGCCTCGGCGTATCGCATGTCGTCGTGGGCGCCGACTTCTGCTTTGGCAAGGGTCGCAAGGGCACTGCCAATGATCTGAAAACACTGGGAAATGCCGCAGGCTTTGCGGTAACGGTCGCCGATCTGGTGCAGGCGGGCGGGCGCGACATCTCCTCGACCGCGATCCGCCAGGCGCTCAGCGACGGCCGCCCCCGCGACGCCGCCGCCATGCTGGGCCACTGGCACCGGATCGAGGGCGAGGTGATCCACGGCGAAAAGCGCGGCCGCGATCTCGGTTACCCCACCGCCAACATGTCGGTCGAAGGGCTGCACCTGCCGCGCTTCGGCGTCTATGCCGTGCGCGTCGATGTGCTGACCGGCCCGCAGGCGGGCAGCCACATGGGGGCCGCCAGCCTGGGCGTGCGGCCCATGTTCGGCGTGAACACCCCCAACCTTGAAACCTACCTGCTGGATTTCAAAGGGAATCTCTACGGCCATCACCTGTCTGTCGCCTTCGTCGATTTCCTTCGCCCCGAGATGAAGTTCGACGGCCTGCCCGCGCTCATCACCCAGATGCAGGCCGATTGCGACCGTGCACGAACGATCCTGGCCGCGCTGTGACCCCCCGATTTTTCTGCGAAAAATCCCGCCCCGCTTTTCTTTTCCGCCCTGCGGCCCCACGCTGCTGTCCATGACCGACACGCCGCTTCGCCCCCGCTTCTGGGAAACCGTGCCCCTGCGCAAGATGACGCAACCCGAATGGGAGGCGCTCTGCGACGGCTGCGGCAAGTGCTGCCTGAACAAGATCGAGTATGAGGATACCGGCGAACTGGCCTTCACCCGCGTCGCCTGCCGCCTGCTGGATGGCGAGGCCTGCCGCTGCACCCGCTATGCGACGCGCCACCAGTTCGTGCCGGAATGCGTCCGCCTTTCGCCCAAAACCCTGCCCAAGGTCGCCTACTGGATGCCGCAGACCTGCGCCTATCGCCTTCTGCATGAAGGAAAAAGGCTGGAAGACTGGCACCCGCTGATCTCGGGCGACCCGCAGTCGGTGCATCGCGCCGGCATGTCGGTGCGCGGCTGGACGGTGTCGGAAGTGACCGTGACCGAGGATGACTGGGAAGATTACATCCTGGAAGACGGGCTTTAGACGCAGGAAAGACAGCCGATGTTCTTCGCCTCCGACAACACCTCGGGCGCGCCGCCCGAGATCATGGCGGCCCTGGTTCGCGCCAATGAAGGCTATCAGCGGTCCTACGGGGGCGATGCGCTGATGGCAGAGGTGCAGGCCCGGATCCGCGATCTGTTCGACGCCCCCGAGGCGGTCGTGCACCTCGTGGCCACCGGCACAGCGGCGAATGCGCTGGCGCTGGCGCTGTTCTGCCCGCCCTGGGGCGCGGTCTTCTGCCACCGTCACGCCCATGTCGCAGAAGACGAATGCGGCGCGCCCGAATTCTACACCGCCGGGGCGAAACTGGTGCTGGTGGATGGCACACATGGGCGCATGGCACCTGAAGCCCTTGAAAAGGCAGTGGTTCGTACCGGAACCAGCGTGCACGACGTGCAGCGCGGCATGCTCACCGTGACCAACGTGACCGAGGCAGGCACCGTCTATGCCCCTGCCGACGTGGCCGCGCTGACCGCACTTGCCCGCGCGCACGGCCTGCCTTGCCACATGGACGGCGCACGCTTTGCCAATGCGCTGGTGGCAACCGGTGCAACCCCGGCCGAGATGACCTGGAAGGCCGGCATCGACGTGCTGTCCTTCGGCGGCACGAAGAACGGCCTTCTGGGGGTCGAGGCCGTGGTGATCTTCGATCCCGCCAGGGCCTGGGAATTCGAACTGCGCCGCAAGCGCGCCGGGCACCTGTTTTCGAAACACCGCTACCTTTCGGCGCAGTTCGCAGCCTATCTGGACGACGGGTTATGGCTGCGGCTGGCGGAAGCCGCAAACCGCAGCGCCGCGCGGCTGGCGCAGGGCCTTGCAGCGCTGCCGGGGGCCGGGCTGACCCATCCGGTGCAGGCGAACATGGTCTTCGGCTGGTTCCCCGCCGATGGCCATGCCCGCGCCCGCGCCGCCGGGGCCGCCTATAACGACCTGCCCGGGGCGCAGCCCGGCGCGGTGCGGCTGGTCTGTTCCTGGTGCACAACGGATGCCGATGTGGACAGATTCCTGACGCTGATCTCCGGATAGGCGTCACGCGCGGGCCAGATGGTCCCGTACCGCCTCGGCCACCGGGCCGGGATGGGTGATGGGCAACATGTGACCCGCCCCTTCGACGATCCGGCGCTGCGCCATCGGAAGGCGGCGCGCAAGTTCGGTCTGGACCGCAGCGATGATCGCAGGCGACCGGCAGCCCTCCAGCAGCAAGACCGGCAGACCCAGCCCTTCAAGCCTTTGCCAGCCCAGCAGACCGCCGGTGTCCCGTGTCAGCGCGCTGTCCTGCAGGGCGATCAGGCCGGTCCGGTCCGTGATGTAGGCGCGCTGCTGCGGGGGCAGGGCAGACAGCGGTGCCGCCCCCCACAGCGCCTGAAAGGCCTCGGCGGCACGCCCCGGGTCGCCTTCGGCCAAGGCCAGTGCAAACGGGGCCATGTCCCGCTGCCAGGCCGCATGCTCGGGTGCGCCTGCCGCACGCGCGGCAGCAAACAGCACGGGTTCCACCAGGGTCAGGCTGCGCACCAGATCGGGCCGTTACAGCCCAAGGCGCAAGGCCACCGTCGCCCCGAAGGAATGACCCATCACATCCACCGGCCCGTCGCGCGCCGCCGCTTCAAGGATTGCCAGCACCGCCCGGGTTGCTGCATCGTGATAGTCGCCCGGGTCGGCCCAGTCCGGGCTTTTGCCGTGCCCCGGCAGGTCAGGGGCCAGCAGCCTCCGGCCCGGCAGCTTCCCGGCAACCCCCGCCCAGGCCCCGCCGTGGGCGAGCGAGCAATGCAGCGCCAGAACGGGGCGCGCGCCCTCGCCAAGCACGCGCAGGTGCAGCGGTTCCCTCACGCCGTGCCGGAAAGATGCCGGTCCAGGTCTTCGATCCGGTCCTGCCCCCAGAAGGTCTCGGTCCCGGTGATGTAGAATGGCACGCCGAAGACGCCGCGCTCCACCGCCTCTTCCAGATTTGCGGCATAGGTTTCCGCCGAGGCCAGCAGCCCGCGGTCGGCCAGACCGGGGTCAAAGCCGTTGGCGGCAAGGATATCTCGGATGACCGCATCCTCGGCGATGTTGCGCTCCTCGGCCCAGACGGCGCGGGGAAAGGCATGGACCAGCCCGGCAAGATCGCCGCCCCCGGCCCGCGCGGCCGCAATGACGGCATAGGACGACGGTGCCGGGTTCACCGGAAAGAAGGCGGGCTGAAGCCT
This sequence comes from Rhodobacterales bacterium, assembly GCA_013297695.1. Lineage (GTDB taxonomy): Bacteria > Pseudomonadota > Alphaproteobacteria > Rhodobacterales > Rhodobacteraceae > Aliitabrizicola. The sequence goes on from JAAFHX010000113.1 coordinate 10,053, forward strand.
CAGCGGCAGGCCAAGCCGAGAGGACCAGCGCCGGAGTTCCTGCACCCGGTAGGCGCGCCGGTTCGGATGGCGTTCGGCCAGCACCTGCCCGCCGGTGCGTGGAAACAGCGCCATCGGGTCCAGCGGCCGGTAGCTGACCGTCGCCATGTGCCGCAGTGCGACCGCCTCCAGCCGCCGCCCGGCCAGATAGCTGAACGGCGAGATTGTCGCGAAAAAACAGTCGATATGTGCCATCTTCTCTCCCCGGCCCGCCGACGCGGTTCCAAAGACCCTAGACGGGTGATAAGCGGTGTCAACGTTACGATTCCGTGACGCGCCCCCGGCCAAGGACCCCAGACATGCCCGCCATCACCGAGCCGAAACTGATCTCCGGCAATGCGAACATGACATTGGCAAAGGCGATTGCCCGGCGGATGTCGATGCACCGGGGCATGTCGGTGGCGCTTGTCGATGCGCGAGTCGAACGGTTCAACGACCAGGAGATTTTCGTCGAGGTGTTCGAGAACGTGCGGGGTGAGGACATGTTCATCATACAGCCCACCTCGAACCCCGCGAACGACAACCTGATGGAACTGCTCATCATCGCCGATGCGCTGCGCCGGTCTTCGGCCGACCGGATCACCGCTGTGATCCCCTATTTCGGCTATGCAAGGCAGGACCGCCGCACCAAGGCGCGCACGCCGATCAGTGCCAAGCTGGTGGCAAACCTGATTACCGAGGCCGGGATAGGCCGCGTGCTGACGCTGGACCTGCACGCTGCCCAGATTCAGGGGTTTTTCGATATTCCGGTGGATAATCTCTATGCCGCCCCGGTCTTTGCACTGGATATCGAACACCACTTCAAGGGCAAGCTGTCCGAGGTCGTGATCGTGTCACCCGACGTGGGCGGGGTGGGGCGCGCGCGTGATCTGGCGCAGCGGTTGGGCTGTGGTCTCGCCATCGTCGACAAGCGCCGCGTCAAGGCGGGTGAAGTGGCCGAGATGACTGTGATCGGCGATGTCGCGGGCCATATCTGCATCATGGTCGATGACATGTGCGACACGGGCGGCACGCTCTGCAAGGCGGCCCAGGTGCTGACCGAGGCCGGCGCGGTCGAGGTGCACAGCTATACCACGCATGGTGTCCTGTCCGGCAACGCGGTAGAGCGCATCGGCGGCTCGCTCCTCAAAAGCCTTGTGATCACCGATTCGATCGAACCCACCGATGCGGTCCGCGCGGCCCGAAACATCCGCATCGTGCCGACCGCGCCGATGTTCGCTCAGGCCATCCTGAACATCTGGAACGGCACCAGCGTGTCCTCCCTGTTCGATGCCGAAACACTCGTCCCGATCTACGAAGGCATGTACCAGCGCGCCTAATGCCCGTGACCACGAAGGAAAAAGGCGCGCCCGTTCCCGGTCGCGCCCTGTTGTTCTTCATCTTGGCGGAAATATCCCACGGGGGTCCGGGGGTGTGAAACCCCCGGCTTCCGGTCGATCCCGCGTGCCTAGTGGCCGGTTGCGGTGCGCAGGGCCAGCATGTCGTTCACCATGCGCTCGGCAACGTCACGGTCTTCCGGCAGAGCCATCGCGGCCAGTTCGCGCGCCTCGTTCACCAGACCTTCGACCAGGGCCGAGCTGACATCCTCGACCGGGATCGCCCGTTCGGCCAGCACCGTCACCCCGGTGGCGGTGATCTCGGCAAAACCGCCGGTCACCGCAAAGGCGCGGACCCCGTCGGTTCCATGCGCCCGCAGGATGCCGGGGCGCAGGGTGGTGATGGTGGGCACATGCCCCTCCATCGCCGTCATGTCGCCATCCGCGCCGGGGATCTGCACCTCGGTCGCGGTGACCGAGGCAAGCCTGCGTTCCGGCGACACGAGGTCGAATTGCAACGTGCCCGCCATGATGCCCCCTTACGCCGCAGCCGCAGCCAGACGCTGCGCCTTGGCCTTCACGTCCTCGATATCGCCGACCATGTAGAAGGCGGCTTCCGGCAGGTGGTCATACTCGCCCGCGACCACCGCCTTGAACGAGGCGATGGTCTTGTCCAGCGGCACCTGCACGCCGTCAGACCCGGTGAACACCTTCGCCACGTCGAAGGGCTGGCTGAGGAAGCGCTGGATCTTCCGGGCGCGGGCCACGGTCAGCTTGTCCTCTTCCGACAGTTCGTCCATCCCGAGGATCGCGATGATGTCCTGCAGCGACTTGTAGCGCTGCAGCACGTTCTGCACCTGACGGGCGACGTTGTAATGTTCCTCGCCCACAACGGCGGGGTCCATCAGGCGGGACGAGCTGTCCAGCGGGTCCACCGCCGGATAGATGCCAAGCTCCG
>JAAFHX010000114.1 GCA_013297695.1 Rhodobacterales bacterium
TTTCCGACTTGATCTTGATCAGCACGTCCAGAACCATCGGACCGCATTTGTCCAGATCGACGAAATAGCTGTCCACCCGCGGGTTCTGCCCGTCATCGGGGTTCCAGCGATAGACCTGAACCTTGCGCACGTTCCGGCCCTCGGGCTTGGGCCAGGTCTTGCCGGTGCGGATCGTGGAGTTCTTGGGAAGCGTCAGTTGCACCATGATCAGTATCTCCAGTCGGGGCGGGATAGCAGGGGACGGGTCGGAAGCTGGCCGGTCTTCTGGATCACGCAGGTGTCATAGACGGACGAGGGGTCGCTGCCCCGCAGAAAGTCGGAGCTGACCGAAAGCTGGACGTTGTCGAGGTAAAGGCCCTTGGTTCCCATGCCGACCGAGCTTCCGGCCAGCGGGTTGACCGCCTGACGCGCCCGCAGGAAACACTGGCTTTCGGCCTGTTCCATCGACATCGGTCCGCAGGCGGACAAGGCAGGCAGCACAGCGGCGATCATCATCCAGCGGCCCCCCGTCATGCCGGAAAGCCGGGCAGCCCCTGGGCTGCCAGGCACGCCTGGGCATCGGGAGAGGCAGCGATGGTGCGGATGTTGCGTTCCGTGTCGGTGCCCGCGCGGGTGCCGACATCGCGCATCAGCGCCTCAAGCTGCCCCTGCGTTGCGGCAGTGGTGATGCAGTTGGTCACGGCCGATGCCTGCGGGCCGGGCATGTACTGGTTGACCACAGGATAGACCACCGTGGCCGCAGTCCGGGCAGACACCTGCCGCGCCACATCCTGCGGCGAACAGGCCGCAAGGGCCGACAGGGCAACGAAAATGAATCCCGCGCCCCGCATCTTCACCCCGTGACCGGTACGGCGGCAAGGCATTCCGGCACGCCCTTGCGGGTCTTCACCTCGGCGACCTTGCTGCGATAGGCCGCCGTCGGGGACCGCGAGTCGCTGGTGCCGAGCGCGATGATCTCGGTCCATTTCATCCCCTTGATGATGCAGTCGGCGGCCTGGTCCTGGGCGATGCCGGGGTTTCCCTCGGCCAGAACCTGCCCGATCACCGGCTTGCTGGCCTGACGGGAGCCGTCATAGACCACATAAGCCCCCGCACCGCAGCCCTGCAGCGCCGTCACGGCACAGAGTGCCATCGCAAATCGAAGGGCCATCAATAGACCCGCGCCTTGGGGGCGATCTTCTTCATGTCGATGCCGCCTTCGTCGGGCATCGTCAGCGGTTTCAGATGCACCGGGCGGTTGGCCAGCGCCACACGGGCACCGGTCACCCGGGCCAGGCTGTGCACCCGCCAGTTCACGTCATCACGCGCCGGATGATCTTCCTGCGCATGGGCCCCGCGCGATTCCTTGCGCGCCTCGGCGGCCACGATGGTGGCGAGCGCGTTCGGCATGAGGTTGGTCAGTTCAAGCGTTTCCATCAGATCGGAATTCCAGACAAGGCTGCGATCTGTAACCCGCAGATCATCCATCCGTTCCGCGATGGCAGTCATCTTTGCCACGCCTTCGGCCAGCGTCCTGTCGGTGCGGAACACCGCAGCGTCGGCCTGCATCGTGCGCTGCATCTCCAGCCGCAATTCGGCGGTGCCGATGGAGCCTGCGGCATTGCGCAGCCGGTCGAACCGGTCAAAGGCAAGATCGATGTCGGCCTTGTTCAGGGGCGGGTTTGGTGCCTCGGGATCGATGATCTGCCCGGCTTTGATTGCAGCGGCCCGTCCGAACACCACCAGGTCGATCAGGCTGTTCGATCCCAGCCGGTTCGCCCCGTGAACGGATGCACAGCCCGCCTCGCCCACCGCCATCAGGCCGGGGAAGATCGCATCGGGGTTGTCGGCAGTCGGGTTCAGCACCTCGCCCCAGTAGTTCGTGGGAATGCCGCCCATGTTGTAATGCACGGTCGGAATGACCGGGATCGGTTCCTTGTGCAGGTCCACCCCGGCAAAGATGCGCGCGCTTTCCGAAATGCCGGGCAGGCGCAGTTCCAGCGTCTCGCGCGGCAGGTGGTTCAGGTGCAGGTGGATGTGGTCCTTGTTCGGGCCCACGCCCCGGCCCTCGCGGATCTCGATGGTCATGCAGCGGCTGACCACGTCGCGGCTGGCCAGGTCCTTATAGGTTGGGGCGTAGCGTTCCATGAACCGCTCGCCTTCGGAATTGGTCAGATAGCCGCCCTCGCCGCGCGCCCCTTCGGTGATCAGGCAGCCCGAGCCATAGATGCCCGTCGGATGGAACTGCACGAATTCCATGTCCTGCAGGGGCAGGCCCGCGCGGGCCACCATCCCGCCGCCGTCGCCGGTGCAGGTATGGGCAGAGGTCGCGCTGAAATAGGCGCGACCGTAGCCGCCGGTCGCCAGCACCACGGTCTTGGCGCTGAACACATGCATGGTGCCATCGTCCAGCTTCCAGGCCAGAACCCCGACGCAGGACTTGCCGTCTGCGGCCATGATCAGGTCGATGGCGAAGTATTCGATGAAGAACTCGGCATTGTTCTTCAGGCTTTGGCCATAGAGCGTATGCAGGATCGCATGGCCGGTGCGGTCGGCGGCGGCACAGGTGCGCTGCACCGGCGGGCCTTCGCCGTATTCTGTGGTATGGCCGCCGAAGGGGCGCTGGTAGATCTTGCCGTCTTCGGTGCGGCTGAAGGGCACGCCGTAATGCTCCAGCTCGTACACCGCCTTGGGGGCCTCGCGCGCCAGGTATTCCATCGCGTCGGTATCGCCCAGCCAGTCCGACCCCTTGACGGTATCGTACATGTGCCATTGCCACGAATCCGGCCCCATGTTGCCAAGGCTGGCCGCGATGCCGCCCTGCGCGGCGACCGTATGGCTGCGGGTCGGGAACACCTTGGTGACACAGGCCGTCCGCAGGCCCTGTTCCGCCATGCCGAGCGTCGCGCGCAGGCCCGCGCCGCCGGCACCGACGACGACCACGTCGTAGATATGCGTCTCGTAGGGGTAGGCGGTCATGGATGCGTCCTTACAGGGCCAGCCGGACCAGGGCGAACAGCCCGGTCGCGATGGCGGCATAACTCAGGCAGGATGTGGCGACGATCAGCGCCTTGCGCGTCAGCCCGTCGGTGTAATCCTCGATCACCACCTGCGCGCCGTTCTTGAAATGCACAAAGCCCACGATCAGCGTCAGGCCGAAGATGATGGCGGGCCAGGGGCGCGCAAAGGCTGCGATCACCTCGGCATGGGTACCGCCGAGAATGCTGCCGAAGGTGAACACGAACAGCGGGACCAGAACAGCCAGCGCCACGCTGGACACCTGCATCTGCCAGAAATGCTCGGTCCCGGTCTTGGCGGACCCAAGGCCCGAAGCCCGCTTGCGGTCGGTCATGTAGGCCATGCGCAGCCCCTTCACAGGATGATCACAGTCAGAAGCGTCAGCACGACCGACCCCGCGATCACGCCCTTGCCCAGCTTTTCGGCCGTCGGAATGTCCAGCCCGCGCCCGCTGTCGAACCACAGGTGCCGCAGCCCCGCCAGGAAGTGATACCAGACGAACCAGATCGACCCCAGCATCACCAGCTTGCCCAGCCAGGACCGCAGCAGGCCATCGACCAGGGCGAAATACTCCGGCCCCGTCGCGGCGGCGAGCAGCCACCACACGATCAGCAGCGCCGCGACGATCATGCCCACGCCCGTGATCCGCGTCAGGATCGACGTCACCATGGTCAGTTGCGGGCGGTAAATCTGCAGATGCGGGGAAAGCGGGCGGTTGCCCCGGTTCACATCGGCCATGATCGCGCCCTCGTTCTGTTTCGGCAGGTCACACCTGCCTCTTGCTGCCTTGTGATAGCGCATTTTTCCGCCGAGTCACGCGTGACAAACCGCGCACATGCTGCGCGGCAGCATGAGGGCCCGGGTTTTTCCGGTTTGTGGTCACATTTTTCAGGGGTGTGATCACATTCGGTCGGGGAATGCCAGACCGCCCGGCAACCGGCAGGAAAACAGCCGACAAGGCCCGGGACAGGATTCGGCCCGACCCGGTGCTTGAGCTTTCGCGCGTTGTCACAGCGGAACGACGGCCCAGTAATCCATGTCAAGCAGGACCTCGGGCAGATACCTGCCGTCTGGGCCGCGCAGCACGAAGGGGGCGGCCCCCTGCTTGACCGCCACCAGCCGCAGCCGCAGCACACCGACGCCGGGGGCCGTCGTCTGCGCCTTGTCCAGCACCTCGGACCAGGCCTTGACCGTATCGCCCGCAAAGCACGGGTTAGCATGGGTGCCCGCGTTCAGTGCGACGATCATCTGCGCATTGGCCAGCCCGTTCCACGACAGCGCGCGGGCCAGGCTGATGACATGGCCGCCATAGATCAGCCGCTGCCCCTCGCGCCGGAAGGTCGCGTCGAAATGCACCTTGGCGGTGTTCTGCCACAGCCGCGTGGCCAGCATATGCTCGGCCTCTTCCACCGTCACGCCATCGACGTGGTCGATCCGTTCGCCGACCGTATAGTCGCCCCACCGCCAGCGCTGCCCCGCCATCGCAAAGTCATAGCGCGAGAAATCCAGCCGTCGGGGCATCACCAGCGCCTCGGGCACCATCGCCGCCGCAAGCTGAGGCACCACGGCATCAGGGGCGGGCAGGTCTGTGCGGTTCTTGCGCACCATCACCCACCGGACATATTCCAGCACCGCCTCGTCACGCTGGTTCAGCCCGCGCGTGCGCACCCAGATCACGCCCGACGCCCCGTTGGAGTTCTCCTTGACCCCGATGACCGTCGATTCGGCACGCAGCGTGTCGCCGGGATAGACCTGCGCCAGCCAGCGCCCCTCGGCATAGCCCAGGTTTGCCACCGCGTTCAGGCTGACATCGGGCACCGTCTTGCCGAACACCGCGTGGAACGCGATCAGGTCATCCAGCGGTGCCGCGGGCAGCCCGCAGGACCGGGCGAATTCATCCGAGGAATACAGCGCATGACGCGCGGGATAGAGCGCATGGTACAGCGCCCGCTCCCCGCCCGACAGCGTGCGCGGCACGGCATGGCGGATCGTCTCGCCCAGCCGGTAATCCTCGAAGAAACGGCCCGGATCGGTTTTCATTCACTGCTCGCCCAGCTTGAGGTCGGGCGAATAGCTGCCCGGCTTGTCCTTCACCACGGCCTGCCCGCAGCGCATCACCCCGTTGGCTGCATCGAAGGCAAAGGTCGGGCTGCCGTACAGCTCCCACCCCGCCTCGAGTGCTGCGCTGACCTTGTGGCAGAAGGCCGACGTGTCATCCGCCGACAGGAACCGATACAGCCGCATCACGCCCCCCCGAACGGGTTGACACCCAGCCAGATGTGGATCGCCCCGACGATGCCCACGACAACCACGGCCCCGACCACGGCCATCACTTCCTTCGAAACCGGCGCGGGCGGCGGCGGGGTCCAGACCGGCTCGGCGCGGTTGATCGCGATGACCTCGACCACCGCCCAGGCCAGCATGCCGCCGAACAGCAGGATCGAGGCCAGATCGCCGTTCACCAGCAGATGCGCCACGGCCCAGGTCTTCACCGCCGTCAGTTGCGGATGCCGGATCCGGCGCGTGATCGCAGTCTTCATGCCGCTGGCGGCATACAGATAGAAGGCCAGCAGCATCAGCAGGTTGTTCACATGGGTCAGAAAGGCGGGCGGGGTCCAGACCGCCACATAGGGGGCTGCGCGATAGCCCAGCACCATCAGCACCACCGACACGACCAGCGCCGCCGCGACCAGCCCCTTGCCCCGGTCGCCCAGACGGGCCCGCGACTCGGGGGCGAACCGCTTGTAAAGATGGGCTGCCGTCCACAACGCCAGGCCAAGGATCAGAACGAGCATTGCATTCTCCATTGCTGCCTGGCCGTGGTGTGCACCTATTCGGCCATTGCCGCAATCGCCTCGGCCCGCGACAGGGTCGCGCGGGCGGTCTGCACATGCATCTTCTCGACGATCCGCCCGTCGATCACCGCCACGCCCTTGCCCTGCGCCAGCGCGCCGTCGAACGCTTCGATCTGGCGTCGGGCAAGCTCGATGTCGGCGGGGGTCGGGGCAAAGCAGTCATTCGCCACGGCAATCTGCGCCGGGTGGATCAGGGTCTTGCCGTCAAAGCCCAGGTCGCGCGCCTGTTCACATTCCAGCCGCAGGCCCTCCACATCCTTGAAGGCGTTGTACACCCCGTCGATGATGGTCAACTGCCGCGACTTGGCCGCCAGCACGCACAGCGACAGCGCGGTGATCAGCGGCAGGCGGTCGGGGCGGAACCGCGTGCCCAGTTCACGGGCCAGATCGTTGGTCCCCATCACCATGCCGCCCATGCGCGGATGACCCGCGATGGCGGCGGCATTCAGCATGGCCGCTGTCGTCTCCATCATCGCCCAAAGTGCCGTGCCGGGCAGCAGCCGGGCCACTGCCTCGACATCCTCGGGCGTGCCGACCTTGGGGATCAGCACGGCATCCAGATGCAGCCCCGCCAGCGCCCGCGCATCCTCGGCCCCCCAGGGCGTATCCAGCCCGTTGATCCGCACGATCCGCGCCCGCGCGCCACAGTCCAGCCCCGGCAGCCGCCGCACCAGCAGGTCGCGGGCGGCAGGCTTTTCCTCCGGGGCAACCGCATCTTCAAGATCAAAGATGATGGCATCGGCAGGCAGCACCGTCGCCTTGTCCAGCGATGCCTCGCGGGAGCCGGGAATATAGAGAACGGATCGGGTGGGCCGGTCTGCTGTGATCATGTCCTGTCCGTCACATGCTGTTGCGCGGCAATGAAAGCATACCTCGGCATACCTCGGCAAGAACCGCTTTGCCGCAGCGCAGCATTTCCTGCCGCGCCCGCAGCGTTAAGCCTGTGCTTACCTTTCGGGCCTGCAATCGGGGCGACGCCGATGGGGCGCCGAACAGATCGGGGCCGGGCCCCGGAAAGGCAAAGGATGAACCGCACACTTTTCGCCCTGTCGCTTGGCTTCGGGGCCATCATCTTCGCAACGCAGAACGCCCATGCCGCGACACAATGCGGCCCGCGCGCCGTCGTGGTGGCGCAACTGGCTGATCGTTACGGCGAATCGCGGCGCGGCATGGGGCTGGCCGGCAATGCCGCAGTCGTCGAGGTCTTCGTTTCGGACGCCGCCACCTGGACCGTGACCGTCACCCTGCCCGATGGCCGCACCTGCCTGCTCGCCTCGGGCGAAGGATGGGAGGCGCTGGACGAGGCGCTGCCTGCGAAAGGCGACCCGGCCTAGCCTACCCGGCCGCCGCATCCCACAGCAGTTTCAGCGACACTGCCAGAAGCGCCCAGACGACCAGCCGGAAGAACAGCGCCTGCGGCAGCACCTTGACCAGCCGTACCCCGGCAAAGACCGCCAGCACCGCCGGGATGACCAGAATCGCGGCGGTCTTCAGGTTTGCCACCGAAAGCTGCCCAAGCGCCCAGTAGGGGATCAGCTTGATCGCGTTCACATAGGCGAACAGGATCGTCGTCGTGCCCGCGAACACCGTCTTTTCCAGCCTCAACGGCAGGACATAGACCTGATAGGGCGGCGCGCCCGCGTGGCTGACGAAACTCGTGAACCCCGCCACCGCGCCCCAGAAGGTGCCCGCGCCCACCCTTGCGGGTCTGGCGGGCGGCTCGGCCCCGCGCCGCAGCAACATCGACAGCGCAAAGACCGCGCCGATCGCCCCGACCAGCGCCGTCACCAGCCGTTCCGGCGTCACGCTCGCCGTGGCCCAGCCAAGGCCGACGCCCAGGGTCGCGGCCGGAATCAGGATCGCCAGCACGCGCCGGTCGAAGGCGTGGCGATAGGCATAAAGCCCGAAAGCATCCGACAGCACGAAGACCGGCAGCAGCAACCCTGCCGCCGCCACGGGCGAGATGGTCAGCGCCAGCACCGGCACGCCCAGCATGCCCACCACCGGCAACCCGCCCTTCGACAGCCCGACCAGCACCGACGCCAGCACCGCCGCTGCCCAGAATCCGGGACCTTCCATGCCGCCGTCGCCCCTCGCCTTGCCTCGCGGGGCGCGGTTTAGCGCAAACAGGGCGGGGCCGACAGCGCCGATCTTCCGGCGGGCTTGCGTGACGGGCGGCGAGCGACTAGGCCAACGGGGTCACTCACCCCACCCGGAGACCGGAACCATGGCCAGACCCAGGATCGCGCTGATCGGCGCAGGGCAGATCGGCGGCACGCTTGCCCATCTTGCCGCCATCAAGGAACTCGGCGACGTCATTCTGTTCGACATTGCCGAAGGCACCCCGCAGGGCAAATCGCTGGACGTCGCGCAGTCCGGTCCGTCCGAAGGCTTTGACGCCGTGATGAAGGGCACCAACGACTATGCCGACATCGCCGGGGCCGATGTCTGCATCGTCACCGCCGGCGTGCCGCGCAAGCCGGGGATGAGCCGCGACGACCTTCTGGGCATCAACCTCAAGGTGATGAAATCGGTGGGTGCAGGCATCGCCGCCCATGCGCCGAACGCCTTCGTGATCTGCATCACCAACCCGCTCGATGCGATGGTCTGGGCGCTGCGCGAGTTTTCCGGCCTGCCGCACCACAAGGTCGTCGGCATGGCGGGCGTGCTCGATTCGGCGCGCTTCCGGCATTTCCTGTCCCTTGAATTCAACGTCTCGATGCGCGACGTGACGGCCTTTGTCCTCGGCGGGCATGGCGACACGATGGTTCCGCTGGCGCGCTATTCGACCGTCGCAGGCATCCCGCTGCCCGACCTGATCGAGATGGGCTGGACCACGCAGGAAAAGCTGGACGCAATCATCCAGCGCACCCGCGACGGCGGGGCCGAGATCGTGGGCCTGCTCAAGACCGGGTCGGCCTTCTACGCGCCCGCCACCAGCGCCATCGAAATGGCCGAGGCCTATCTCAAAGACCAGAAGCGCCTCCTGCCCTGCGCGGCCTATGTCGATGGGGCCTATGGCCTGACCGCGATGTATGTCGGCGTGCCGACCATCATCGGCGCGGGCGGGATCGAAAAGGTCGTGGAAATCAAGCTGAACCGCGATGAACAGGCGATGTTCCAGAAATCGGTGGAATCGGTGAAGGGTCTGGTCGAGGCCTGCAAGACGATCGACCCGTCGCTGGCCTGACCCCGCACCGCGACCCGATCTGAATGCGCGCCCCCTGCGGCGCGCATTTTCGTTGCCGGGCCTGCACCCGGTGCCGCCACCTGAAACGTGCTGCCTCCCAGCAACCCGCCTCGGCGCGGTCGGCCCCCTTGGCAGCGGCCCCCCTTTGGCAGCGGCCCCCCCTTTGGCAGCGGCCCACGACTCGGCGACGGCCCGCGACTCACTTGTGAAGTAACGGAAATATTCTTTGTGATCACAGTTTTTCGGCCCGTGATCACAAATGTCGCTTTTCCGGCCCGAAACCCGCCCTTCCCGCAGATGGTGTTTTGACCCCGCCTTTTTCTGTGGCATCAGGCCCCAAATCCTTCAACAGCGGGACGGCGTCATGAACATCCACGAGTATCAGGCCAAGGCGCTTCTGCGCAGCTACGGCGCGCCCGTGTCGGACGGTCGCCCCGTCCTGCGCGCCGAAGAGGCCAAGACCGCCGCCGGGGGCCTTGACGGCCCGCTCTGGGTGGTCAAGGCGCAGATTCACGCGGGCGGCCGCGGCAAGGGCAAGTTCAAGGAACCCGAGGCCGGCGAGAAGGGCGGCGTGCGTCTGGCGAAATCGGTCGAAGAGGCCGAGGCGATGGCCAAGCAGATGCTGGGCCGCACGCTGGTCACCCACCAGACCGGCCCGGCAGGAAAGCAGGTCAATCGCATCTACATCGAAGACGGCAGCGACATCGCCCGCGAGCTGTATCTGGCGCTGCTGATCGACCGCAAGACCAGCCGCATCTCCTTTGTCGCCTCCACCGAGGGCGGCATGGATATCGAACAGGTCGCCCATGACACGCCCGACCGCATCGTCAGCTTCTCGGTCGATCCCGCCTCGGGCCTGTCGGATTTCCACGGCCGCCGCGTCGCCTTCGCGCTCGGGCTGGAAGGCACCCTCGTCAAGCAATGCGTGGCGCTCATCAGGCTGCTCTACAAGGCCTTCCTCGAGAAGGACATGGAGATGCTCGAGATCAACCCGCTGATCGTGACGCCCGACGGCAAGCTGAAGGTGCTGGACGCCAAGATCAGCTTCGACGGCAACGCGATCTACCGCCACCCCGATATCGCCGCCCTGCGCGACGAAACCGAGGAAGACCCGAAGGAACTGGCAGCGTCCAAGTTCGACCTGAACTACATCGCGCTGGATGGCGAGATCGGCTGCATGGTGAACGGCGCGGGGCTGGCGATGGCCACGATGGACATCATCAAGCTTTACGGCGCCGAACCCGCCAACTTCCTCGATGTGGGCGGCGGGGCGACGAAGGAAAAGGTGACCGAGGCCTTCAAGATCATCACCAGTGACCCGAACGTCAAAGGCATCCTCATCAACATCTTCGGCGGCATCATGCGCTGCGACATCATCGCCGAAGGCGTGATCGCCGCAGTGACCGAGGTGGGCCTGAAGGTCCCGCTGGTGGTGCGGCTGGAAGGGACGAACGTGGAGCTCGGCAAGGAGATCATCCGCAACTCAGGGTTAAACGTCATCGCGGCCGACAACCTGTCGGACGCTGCCCAGAAAATAGTTAAGGCGGTGAGGGGATGACGATACGAACTTGGAGAACTACGCTTTCCCCCGGTGCGATCCGGCAATGCAATATCTCTGTGAAGGGAAGCCCCTTCCACCTTGGGCCATTTATCGGTGGCACGAATGAGGATGATGCTCCACAGGAGCGCCTAACGATAGAATTCGTACCGCAGCCGACCGTTGACATGTGGGTCTACGGTGACAAGCGACTGTTAACCGCTGATGGTCGAAAGCGACACGTCCAAGCTTTCTTTGATGCGAACAGCATCACGCCCACACGTCCGGTCGACATTGAGATGACCGAAACCGCGCGCGGCAAACTTCGTATTCGGAAGGTCATCTAAATCATGTCGGTCCTCGTCAACGAACACACCAAAGTCATCTGCCAGGGCATCACCGGCAGCCAGGGCACGTTCCACACCGAACAGGCCATCGCCTATGGCACGCAGATGGTCGGGGGTGTCACCCCCGGAAAGGGCGGCACCGAACACCTCGGCCTGCCGGTCTTCAACTCGGTGCACGAGGCGCGGGCCGTCACCGGGGCCAATGCCTCGGTGATCTATGTGCCGCCGCCCTTTGCCGCCGACAGCATCCTTGAGGCCATCGACGCCGAGATCGAACTGATCGTCTGCATCACCGAAGGCATCCCGGTGCTCGACATGATGAAGGTCAAGCGCACGCTCGAAGGGTCGAAATCCCGCCTGATCGGGCCGAACTGCCCGGGCGTGATGACGCCGGGCGACTGCAAGATCGGCATCATGCCGGGCAGCATCTTCTCGCGCGGCTCCGTGGGTGTGGTGTCACGCTCGGGCACCCTCACCTACGAGGCGGTCAAGCAGACGACCGATGTGGGCCTTGGCCAGTCCACCGCCGTCGGCATCGGCGGCGATCCGATCAAGGGCACCGAGCATATCGACGTGCTGGAAATGTTCCTCGCCGACCCCGAAACCCATTCGATCATCATGATCGGCGAGATCGGCGGCTCGGCCGAGGAAGACGCAGCCCAGTTCCTGATGGATGAAAAGGCGCGCGGCCGCTGGAAGCCGACCGCCGGGTTCATCGCCGGGCGCACGGCCCCCAAGGGCCGCCGCATGGGCCATGCCGGGGCCATCGTGGCCGGCGGCAAGGGCGATGCGGAAAGCAAGATCGAGGCGATGAAGCGCGCCGGAATCATCGTGGCCGACAGCCCGGCAGGTCTGGGCGAGGCGGTCCTGAAAGCCATCGGCAAGTAAACGAGGGAGAGGCCCCGGATCAGGTCCGGGGCTGCGTTGCCCCCCCTGCCCGCCGCAGCCCCGGACCTGATACGGGGCCTCCTCATCAGACCCTGCCCAGGAGACTGCGTGATGACCGAACACTCGCCGAACAGCCAGTTCCACGCCACCGGCTTCATGGACGGCGCGAATGCCGATTACATTGACCAGTTGCAGGCCCGCTTTGCCGCCGATCCGGCTTCGGTCGATGCCGCCTGGGCCGATTTCTTCCGCGCCCTGGGCGACAGCGAGATCGAGGCAAAGCGGCAGGCGGCAGGGCCGTCCTGGTCGCGGCCCGACTGGCCGCCGCAGCCAGCCGATGACCTGACCTCGGCGCTGACCGGGGAATGGCCGCAATCCACGCCGAAAGAGGCGCGCGGCGCGGTGCAGAAGATCGTCGCCAAGGCAG
>JAAFHX010000116.1 GCA_013297695.1 Rhodobacterales bacterium
GCCTCTTCCACATCCGACTGCCGGGCCAGCGGGTCATCGGCAATCGCCAGTTCCACCGCCTCCAGCCGCTTGACCTCATCCCGCAGGCGGGCGGCCTCTTCGAATTCCAGGTTCTCGGCGGCCTTGCGCATGGCGGTGCGCAACCCCTCGAGATGGGCGGCGAGGTTCGATCCGACCATGGGTTTGTCGAGTTTCGCCGTCACACGGGCCATGTCGGTGTCGCCGGCGAAGGTGCCGGCCATGACGTCGTCGATGTTCTTGCGGATGGTCTGGGGCGTGATGCCGTGTTTCAGGTTGTAGGCCACCTGTTTTTCGCGCCGCCGGTCGGTTTCGGCGATCGCACGCTCCATCGACCCTGTCATCCGGTCGGCGTAGAGGATCACGCGGCCCTCGACGTTGCGCGCCGCCCGCCCGATGGTCTGGATGAGGGAGGTTTCCGAGCGCAGGAAGCCCTCCTTGTCCGCATCGAGGATCGCCACGAGGCCGCATTCGGGGATGTCCAGCCCCTCGCGCAGCAGGTTGATGCCGATCAGCACGTCGAAGGTGCCGAGGCGCAGGTCGCGCAGGATCTCGATCCGCTCCATCGTGTCGATGTCGGAATGCATGTAGCGCACGCGGATGCCCTGTTCGTGCATGTATTCGGTCAGGTCCTCGGCCATGCGCTTTGTCAGCGTGGTGACGAGGGTGCGAAGCCCGCGCAGGGCGACCCGGCGGACCTCGTCGAGGAGGTCGTCGACCTGCATCTCCACCGGCCGGATTTCGACCTGCGGATCGACGAGGCCGGTGGGGCGGATCACCTGTTCGGTGAAGACGCCGCCGGTCTGGTCAAGCTCCCACGCGGCGGGGGTGGCGCTGACGAAGACGGATTGGGGGCGCATCGCATCCCATTCCTCGAACTTCAGGGGGCGGTTGTCCATGCAGGAGGGCAGGCGGAAGCCGTGTTCGGCAAGGGTGAACTTGCGGCGGTAGTCGCCCTTGTACATGCCGCCGATCTGCGGGACCGAGACGTGGGATTCATCGGCGAAGACGATGGCATTGTCGGGGATGAATTCGAAGAGGGTGGGCGGCGGTTCGCCCGGGGCGCGGCCGGTGAGGTAGCGGGAATAGTTCTCGATCCCGTTGCAGACGCCGGTGGCTTCGAGCATTTCCAGATCGAAGCTGGTGCGCTGTTCAAGGCGTTGGGCTTCCAGCAGCTTGCCGGCGGCGACGAGCTGGTCAAGCCGCTGGCGCAATTCGCGTTTGATGCCCTGGGTAGCCTGCTGGAGCGTGGGGCGGGGGGTGACGTAGTGCGAATTGGCGTAGATGCGGATCTGCGTGAAATTGTCGGTCCGCGCGCCGGTGAGGGGGTCGAATTCGGTGATGGATTCAAGGTCTTCGCCAAAGAAGCTGAACCGCCAGGCGCGGTCTTCGAGGTGGGCGGGCCAGACTTCCAGACTGTCGCCGCGCACGCGGAAGCTGCCGCGGGTGAAGGCCTGGTCGTTGCGCCGGTATTGCTGGGCGACGAGTTCCGACATGATCTTGCGGATGTCGTAGGGCTGGCCCGCGATCAGGTCCTCGAATAGGTCTCGACCGAGCCGATGCCGTAGATGCAGGAGACGGAGGCGACGATGATCACGTCGTCACGTTCCAAGAGCGCCCGGGTGGCCGAGTGGCGCATCCGGTCGATCTGTTCGTTGATCTGGGATTCCTTCTCGATATAGGTGTCGGACCGGGGCACATAGGCCTCGGGCTGGTAGTAGTCGTAGTAGCTCACGAAGTATTCCACCGCGTTGTCGGGGAAAAAGCCCTTGAACTCGGCGTAAAGCTGGGCGGCGAGCGTCTTGTTGGGCGCAAGGATGATCGCCGGGCGCTGCGTTTCCTCGATCACGCGGGCCATGGTGAAGGTCTTGCCGGTGCCGGTGGCGCCGAGAAGGACCTGATTGTGTTCGCCCGCGAGCACGCCTGCGGTGAGTTCGGCAATGGCGGCGGGCTGGTCGCCGGCGGCCTGGAACGGCGTCTGCAGATGAAAGCGGCGACCGCCTTCCAGCTTGGGGCGGGTCAGGACATCCGGGCGCGGGGCGGGGGCGTTGGTGGTGTTGTGGGGCATGGGGCGCTTTCGTTCAAGACCTGCTTCCGGCGGAAATCGCGGCAAGCAGGGAGTCGGCCTCGGGTTTAAGTTCGAAGGCTTGGTCAGAGATCGCGGTCAACCGGTCCACGACATACTGGGACGACGAAAAGAGGGAGTCGAGATCAGCCGGGTCGATCTTGTCCACACCTCCAAACATCGACCCAACGCGAACCTTCATCCCGCTGAGCAGACCAACGAAGTCTGCATCGTCCTGCGTTTGCTCACCCACCCATGCCTTTGCTTCTTCACAGTCGACACGCGCCCAAGTGCAGAGGACCAACCCAAGGCACGCGGTATTCCGAATTGCCGCCGGGGCGGATTGGCGAAGACGCGTTGCGAAGGCACTTCGAATGGCCTCCAATTCTCCGTTGCTCAGGAAACGCTTGGAGACCGGGACACTTTGGATGCCTTGGTCACGGTGTTCGGTCTCTGTTGACCCCACAATAGCGGCCAGCCAGTCAAGGGATTGGCTGGTCAGGAAAAAGGTTGCGAGCGCGTCTTCGCGGGAAGGTGCCGGAACAAACCGGAGAATGCCGAAGGGAGAGTCACGATAGCCCCACAAGTCCGAAGGGCTTGCCTCTTCGAAATCGTCAATCAGTTTAGAAAGCTCCAGCAGGAACGGAAGGATCGCCTCGGCTGGGAGTTCCTCGACCTGTGACAGACGGTCCAGCAGCACCCTTCCCATCGACTTGCCTTGAGGACGGGCTTGCGACAGCAGTGCCTGAAGCTGCGATGCACCCGCCTTGGGTTCGTCGTGGACTTTTTGAAAGAGAGCAGTCAGGGCCGCGTCCGAGAGGATACCTTCAGGCTCGGAGAAGGCAAAATAGAACCGGTAGTTATGGGGGCTACCCAGTCGCCTGTCGCGGTTCATGTCTTCGCGTCCAGGAATGAATTGTCCTGTTTCCTGATTGTCCGAGGGGAAGTTCTCGCCATGCGGGTCAGCCAATCCGGGAGGGCCGCCGGGCAGAAGTTCGTGCAGGTGCGAGACGACTTCTTGCTGCAAATGCGTATCGCCCTTCAATGCCTCCAAGAGGCTTGAACGAGCGCGCTGCACACTGTCTTCGTCAAGAGCGCCAAGGCCGTCAAGAATAGCGAGATCATGCAAGTAACCTTCGATCCATCTATGGAGTGCCGGGTTCTTCAGCCTGACAAGGTGCAAGAAAACCATGTCGGCCGGATCAGTTCTGTCCGCCACTGGCACGGCATAAAGGCGCAGTGCGTTCAGGGCGCGAATGACATCGCGGGGGGTCCTGAGGAAAAACGGCGTCCAGTTCTGAAATGCGACTTCGTAGCGCTGTCGCGCATCGAGTGAAAGGGTGTCAGTTGGCAGAAGCTTACTTGCTTCGTCTTTGAACCAGTTCCGCAGATCATACTCCATCGGCATCGGCACGCGGAAACTCGCCTGCACGATCTTTTCGATATAGGCGCGCCCGTCGCTGACGCCGAGGGCGCGTTGGATGTTCTGGGCCAGCACCTCAGCGTCGTAGGCGAGGATGTAGCCGACGTTAGGGAAATCGGCGACGGCGCGGACGAGGCGGAGGACTTCGACGGCCTCGGTCGGGTCGAGGCGGTCGAGGTCGTCGATGAAGATGATGACGGGGGTGTTGAGGTTTGCGAGGTCTTTGGAGAGGCTTTGCTTGAGGTCGAAGAGGGAAGTTCGAGCAAATTCGCCCAAACCGCGTCCTGCCGCCTTGATGCCTTCGGCGGCAAGGTTGGCACCTGCGAATCCAACCTTGCCAGCAAAATCGAGGGCTGTTCCGAGGCCCATGGCTGCATTGGCAAATCTTGCGGCGTTCTTCTTGAATGAGATACCGGCGCTGCCACCGCGCTTCGCTAGCTCCGCCGACAACACGGCGAAAAGCTCTGTCAGCAGGTCGTTGCGGTTGCCGACCAGCCATGGTTGGAATTCAACCACGATGGGTTTCCTGTCGTGGTTCCGCAGATGGGTGAGCGCCATGCCGACAAGCGAGGACTTGCCCGACCCCCAGCTTCCCTCGACCCCGACGACGAAACCCTCGGAAAGATCGTTGCGCAGAAAGGCCTGTGCGAGGTGCTCGGCGATCTTCGAGAAGCCGAGACGGTCCTGTGCAGGCGCGCTGATGGGCCGGTCGCTGCTGATGGAACCGGTGGCGTCGGGGCGGGCGTCGGGCATGGGGCGATTCCCTTGGGCCGCTTACATTTGATCTGTTTTTGTTCGCGTTCAAGCCCGCGCCTGCCTCTTGCGGAAACGGGGGGCTTGCGGCAAGAACGGGGCAGCAATACCCGGAGGTTCCATGCGCGCCCGCATCTATCAGCCCGCCCGCACCGCGATGCAGTCCGGCACGGCCAAGACGAAGGGCTGGGTGCTGGAGTTCGAGCCCGACAGCGCGCGCGAGGTCGATCCGCTGATGGGCTGGACCTCGTCCAGCGACATGGAGGGGCAGGTGCGCCTGAGCTTCGACAGCCGCGCGGCGGCCGAGGACTATGCCCGGGCGCAGGGGCTGGAGTTCACGGTGACCGAGCCCAAGGCGCGCAAGCCGGTGATCCGCCCGCGCGGCTATGGCGAGAATTTCGCGACCGACCGCCGGGGTGCCTGGACGCATTGAGGGCGGGCAGGGAATGCCCGTCATCGCGCGGGAAAGCCCGCTGGGGTCGGATCTGGCCTTGCTGATGGAACGGCACACCGCCGACATGCATGCCGACACGCCGCCGGAAAGTATCCACATGATGGATGCAGGCCAGTTGGCCGCGCCGGGGATCGCGTTCTTCGTGATGCGCGACGGGGGCGTGCCGGTGGCCATGGGTGCATTCAAGCGGATCGACGACACCCATGCCGAGATCAAGTCGATGCATGTGCTGGCCGAGGCGCGGGGACGGGGGCTGTCGAAGGTGATGCTGGAGCATCTGGTGGCCGAGGCGCGGGCAGCGGGCTTCCGCCGCCTGAGCCTGGAGACCGGGGTGCAGCCCACCTTCGTCGCGGCCCGCGCGCTGTATGAACGGTCGGGGTTCGTGGAGTGCCCGCCGTTCGAGGGGTATGGCCCGGACCCGAATTCGGTGTTCCTGACGCGGATGCTCTGACCCCTTGCGCGGCCCGTCCGGCTGCCGCAAAAGGAGCCCGTGCGGCCCCGTAGCTCAACCGGATAGAGCACGGACCTTCTAAGTCTGGGGTTGGGGGTTCGAGTCCTCCCGGGGTCGCCAGTCACTCTCCGCCATGCACAACCCGCCAGTGAATTATTGACTATATGTGGTGGAGAATGTCCATTGGCACCCAAGAGACTGGGGATTGCCATTGTCAGAAGAGCGATTTCACATTGCCGAGTGGTATGGGCACACCTTCCATCGGTTGGGCGACTGGGACCGGATGAAGCTGGCCAGCCACGAGGTTGGCGGGTCAGCAATGACCAAGGCCGAACTGACGCGCATGGTCGCACTTGAGAAACAGGCCGCACTCGGCGCGATGAAGCCGCGCGACCTTGACCGACTCACCGACCTCCGGGCCAAGCTGGCCAAACAGCAGGCAGAGGAGCTTCCCTGCCCATTCAGGACCGACAGCCCTCACCCGACCTGCACCAAACCCGGCGGTGTCTGCTCCATCCGAATCTTCAAGGAGGAGCGCGGCGCTGTCGCGCCGATTGACGGCAACCGGGGACGGCTCCGGGCTTTGTGCCCTTGGCGCTTCCATCAGGATGGCACGGCATTCGACAAGATCGGGGAACGACTGCTTGCTGACCTGAAGC
Organism: Rhodobacterales bacterium; assembly: GCA_013297695.1. GTDB lineage: Bacteria > Pseudomonadota > Alphaproteobacteria > Rhodobacterales > Rhodobacteraceae > Aliitabrizicola. Next base: position 5,824 of record JAAFHX010000116.1, read on the forward strand.
CTGCAAGGGTGGGAGAGGTTGGCTTCCTTGAGTCCACCGGAAACCTGGACAGTGACCCCGGCGAAGATGTGGGGCGCATCTACATGATCCTTGTGAAGTCCAATGCAGCCCCCGGGGCTCCGATGGACTGGGTGGCCGTGGAGGTTCAGGCGGTCTACTTCTCCGGCAAGCGGATGAGCATCGAGTTTGACCACATGCTGAAAACGCAGGGCAAGCTGTCGATGCCCCGGGAGAAGCGCCGCCCGGACTACCGCAGCAGCGGGGTCAAGCGCCTCATGCCGCAGTTGCTGACGAAGGTTCCGACGCTCCGGCGCTGGGGCAAGAAGATGGCAGTCGTTGTTGATGTGCCGTTCTTCCATTCCATGGGAAAGATGGAGCGTGTGACCGATGTGTCCAACGCGGACATTGTCTGGTTCCTCGTGGACTTCGTGGATGACCCAGACGCCGGGCGGTTCCGACTGGAAGTGGTGGAGGAGTTTTACACCACACTTGAGAGCGCAACCCTTGGTCTGACGGGCGGTATCCCAGTGTCGCAAGGCGTATTTGAAACCCGGATCAAGGCGAAGGCCCGGAAATAGGCGTTGCCCAGTTAACCCTCTGTAAGGTAAAACCGGGACAAAATGAGAACAAACGGAGAGGCGGGACCCATGGAGCACACGGCGATTGACCTTTTCTGCGGAGCTGGCGGGCTCTCCGCCGGGCTGGAAATGGCGGGCTTCAAGGTTCTGGCGGGCAATGACCACTTTGATGCGGCGGGTCGCACCTTTGAACAGACCCACCCCAAGGCAAAGTTTATCCCCGGCCCGATTCAGGAACTATCCGTTGAGCGGCTGATGCAGGTCACGGGGCTTCGGCGCGGGGAATTGACCGTGCTTGTAGGTGGCCCGCCCTGTCAGGCCTATTCCGTCTACAACCATCAGCGCGGGATGCACGATGAACGCGCGTCCCTGTTCCGCGAATATCTGCGTATCGTGGATGGGCTGCGGCCGGAATGGATCGTCATGGAGAACGTGACTGGCATTTACTCCATCGCCAACGGCGAGGCAGTGCGGGCCATCAAGTCGGAACTCGCGGCCCTCGGGTATGCGGTGCAGGACGCGGTTCTGCGGGCGGAGGACTTCGGGGTGCCGCAGGAGCGGCGGCGGGTGGTGTTCATCGGCAACCGGATCGGTGCCCCCATCTCGCACCCGGAGCCGAGCCATGGGCCGGGCCGCGATGCGCCGTTCACCACCATCAAGGACGCCATCGGGGACCTTCCCCGTTTCAGCGCCTCATGCGCTGTGGCGCAGAGACGGTGGGGGGGCATGCAGCCCCGACCCTGGGCAAGGTGAACATGGAGAGACTTCCCCACATCCCGCCGGGCGGAAGCTGGCGGGACATTCCCCACGATCTTCTGCCCGAGGGGATGAAACGGGCAAAACGGTCAGACCATACCAAGCGCTACGGTCGGATGACCTGGGACGGGCTGTCCTGCACCGTTCTGACCAAATGCGACATTCACTGGGGGGCCTATATCCATCCGGATCAGGACAGGGCGATCACGGTGCGCGAGGCGGCGCGGTTGCAGGCTTTTCCGGACTGGTTTGAATTCGCAGGCTCGCGCACGGAGCAGTATGTGCAGGTTGGAAACGCGGTTCCTCCGCTGCTGGGCAAGGCGATCGGCGAGCATCTGGTTCGCCTCATGGAACGGGAAGCACGGGCTGCGGCCTGACGGCGAAGTCCGCCCGGGTTTCGCCTCTCGGGGTCGCCAAGCGAAAAGGGCCGGCGCGGGGAACGCGCCGGCCCTTTCTGCTTGTTCCGACGCGGTTCAGTCCTTGGCCTTCATCGCCGCTTCCAGCTTCGCCTTGTCGGCATCGCTGAGTTCGGGGCGGTTCACCACCAGTTTCAGGCTGTCGATGCTGCCGGTGAAGGCGAAGGGGACCTGGTAGACCTTGTCGTTCACCGGGGTTCCGGTGTCCGATCCGATGTCCATGTTCTCGTCCCAGGCGAGGATGAGGGGGATCACGTGGTCCATCTTTTCGGTGGCGACGACCGTGCCGTCGACCGACAGGGTGCCGGTGCCGCCCTGGCCGATGCCGCTCATGTTGTTGAAGGCAAGCGTTCCGGCGCCGAGACCGTCATACTTGAAGTCGAAGACCAGCCTGTGCTTGCCGGCCGCCAGCGCCTCGGGGGCCTGCCAGATCACATGCTTGAGGCCCACGAGGTTCCAGTCGAAGGTCGGCTTGCCCTTGTCGAGGTAGAAGCCGTAGCCCGCGAAGCGGCCGCCCTGGGTGATGATGACGCCCTCGCCGCCGCCCTCGGGCACCGTCACGTCGGCGGTGAAGGTGTAGGAGGCGTTCAGGATCGACGGGGCCACCCCGTTCGAGATGCCGGTCATGGCGGGCGGGAAGCTGAACTCGGTGCGGCCGGCGGTGATGCTGGGGCGCGGGGCCACGAGGCGGGTGGCGACCGAGGCGTCAAGCGGCAGGACGTTGTATTTCCCGGCCTGCTGCCAGAACAGGTCCTGAAGCTGTTTCAGCTTTTCGGGGTTCTTGGCGGCCAGGTCGGTGTTCTGCGTCCAGTCGGTGTTGATGTCATACAGTTCCCACTGCGATGATCCGGCCGGGTCGGGGTTGGTCGCGCCGCCGGTGACCCAGGACGGGCGGGTGACCTTGGTGACCGCCATCCAGCCTTCGTGATAGAGCGCGTATTCGCCGAACATCTCGAAATATTGCGTGCGGTGGTGCGAGGGTTCGTCGGCATTCGCCTTGTCGAAGGTATAGACGAGGCTGGTGCCTTCCATCGGGCTTTGCGCGATGCCGTCCACCACCGAGGGCTCGCGCAGCTTCGCGGCTTCGAGGATGGTGGGGGCGATGTCGATCACATGGGCGAACTGGTTGCGGATGCCGCCCTTGTCGGTGATCACCTTGGGCCAGGCGATGGCCATGCCCTGCCGCGTGCCGCCGAAGTAGCCCGCGATCTGCTTGGTCCATTTGAAGGGCGTGTCGAAGGCCCAGGTCCAGCCCACGGCCATGTGGTTGTAGGTGTATTCCGACCCCCAGATGTCGTAGAAGTTCTTGAGCTGCACATCCACCGGCACGTTCACGCCGTTGAACATGGCGACCTCGTTCGGGGTGCCTTCCAGCGTGCCTTCGGCCGAGGACCCGTTGTCGCCCGAGATGTAGATGATGAGCGTGTTGTCCAGATCGCCGTTGGCCGCGACCGCGTCGATGACGCGGCCGATCTCGTGGTCGGTATAGGCGAGGTAGGCACCGTAGACATTGGCCTGGCGGATGAACATCTTCTGTTCGTCGGCCGAAAGCTGGTCCCAGTTCTTCAGCAGGTCGGAAGGCCATGCGGTCATCTGCGCGTCCTGCGGGATCACGCCAAGGCGCTTCTGGTTGGCAAAGATGGTGTCGCGCAGCTTGTTCCAGCCGCCGTCGAACAGCTTCATGTCGCTGATCTTCTGGACCCATTCCGGCGTGGGGTGGTGCGGGGCATGGGTGCCGCCGGGCGCGTAATAGACGAACCAGGGTTGCGACGGGGCCAGCGTGTTCAGTTGTGCCATGTAGTCGATGGCCTCGTCGGCCATGGCGGTGATCAGGTTGAAGCCCTTCTGCGTCTCGAAGGGATAGATCTGGGTGGTGTTGCGGAACAGGTTGCCCGGCGTCCACTGGCTGGTGTCGCCGCCCATGAAGCCGTAGAAATAGTCGAAGCCCATGCCGGTCGGCCATTGGTCGAAGGGGCCCATCATGCTGATCTGGAAGCCGGGCGTGTTGTGGTTCTTGCCGAACCAGGACGTGCTGTAGCCGTTGTCCTTGAGGATGCGGCCGACGGTGGCCTTGTCCTTGGTGATGACGGAATCGTAACCCGGAAAGCCGGTGGCCTGTTCCGAGATCACGCCAAAGCCGACCGAATGGTGGTTGCGCCCGGTGATCAGCGCGGCCCGCGTGGGCGAGCAGAGCGCGGTCGAATGCATGTTGGTGTAGCGCAGGCCCATTTCGGCGATGCGGTCGAGCGCGGGCGTGGGGATGACGCCGCCGAAGGTGGAGGGGGCACCGAAGCCCACGTCGTCGGTGATGATCAGCAGCACGTTCGGCGCGCCGTCCGGCGGGGCGGTGCGCGGCTGCCAGAACGGCGTGGACTCCAGCGCGTTCGGCTTGATCGTGCCGCCGAAGGGCACGCCGGGGGCGGGCAGTTGCAGCCCGTCGATCACCCGCGTCGCGGCGGGAGAGCCGAGCGGGGCCTGAGACTGCTGCGCCAGCGCAGGGGCGCCAAGGGACACCGCCGCCGCGAGGATCAGGCCGCCGAGCACGCCGGTTCGGCGGGGCACATGGTCAGAGCGGTTGAGGATCATCTTACTCTCCTTCTGAAGGGGCGCGACCCGGTGACTGGCACGGTACGCGGGTCTTACGGGTAGCAGGGCAGGTAGGGATAATAGCCACAGGTCGGTGGTGCGGCATAGCCTGACGGAGCATAGGGTGCGGTCGCGGCCACGGCGGCACCGGCCACCACGGCACCTGCAGCCACGGCACCCGCCCCGTACCATGCGGCGCGGTAGCCGGTACGCCGCGCCACTCCGGCAAAGGAACCGGGCGTCAGCGGGCGACCGATGATGTCGATGAACACCGCTGCCGGCCCGGTCGCGCCGTCGATGCTGCCATCCAGAACCTCGACGTCGAAGGTCAGGGTCGTGCCGTCGAGTTTCGGCGATTTCAGCACCACGACGGCATCGCGAATCTCGTCCTCGGTCGCGCCGAAGACCGAGATCGTGGCGTTCGGCGGATCATTGGCAAAGCTGTCGCCATGGTTCCATTCATCCAGCAGCGTCGCGGTCATGGCATGTCCCGCCGCGCGCACCGGGCGGTCGGCGAAGACGATGGAATTCGCGGCGATGCCGGTGAGGGTCAGCGTGGTGCCGCTGATCGACGCGCCGCCTGCGTTCATCACGATCAGCGACGGGACGACTTCCGGCCGGGCCTGGCCGATGGTCTTTTGCAGCGGCACATGCTTGGGCGCAGGGGCCGGCGTGGTCTGCGCCGGGGCAAGGCCGGGCAGAAGCGCAAGGGCGACGGCAGCGGCGGCGGCACGGCGGGCGGTCTGGGTGAACATCACATCCTCCGGGGGTGGCTGAAAGAAGGAACAGGCAGAGAGGCGCAGGGCGCGGGCCTGCCCCGGGGGCAGGCCCGGGTCCGGTTCAGTAGACCGCGCGGCGGAACGAGCGGCGGGCAACCCCGGCGTAGGAGATCGGGGTCAGCGGCATGCCGATCACGTCGATGAACACCGAAACCTCGGCCCCCGACGCCGGCATGTCGCCCGAGATGATCTTGACCGCATAGGTCAGCCTGTCGCCGTCAAGGGCGGGGTCACGCAGTTCGACAACGGTCTGGCGCAGGGTGCCGTTTTCCATGATCGACAGGTCGGCATTCGGCGGGTCGGACAGGAAGCTGTCTTTCCCCTCGCTCCAGAACGGGATGAATTTCGTGGTGCTCATGTTGCCCGCGATCCGCTCGGGGCGGTCGGCGAAGAACAGGGTCACCGGGCTGACACCCGACAGGGTCAGCGTGCCCGTCGCGGCATCGAAGGCCATGCTGTCGGCGGTCTGGACAAAGAGGAAGTCGGCGGTCGCCGTGTCTTCGGCGCGGGCGACCGAGGCCGACCCGGCGGCGAGGGCGGCAAGCGCCCCGGCCCCGGCAAGTAGGCGGCGGCGGGAACGGTCTTCGGGCGAATCGATGGGCTGCATGGTGTCTTCTGCTCCGTGTTTTCTTGTTGCGCGCAGCGGAGATGGCAGGGCGAGTGCCCCGCCCGCACCCGCGCGCCCGCGCAGAGGCTAGGGTGCGTCGGGGTCTGCGGTCAACGGAGCCGACGGCCCTGTTTCCCCTTTTGCGCCATTCCGGTCAGACCGGACCCGTCGGCGCGGGGCTGGGCGCGCCACCCTGGAAGCGGTTGCCGTGGCGATAGTCGCAGGGGGCCTCCTGCATTTCCAGATGCAGGCGGGTGCCGGTATAGGGGTGCGCGCGGGCCAGGCCCTCGTCGAAGTCGATGCCGAGGCCGGGGGCTTCGGGCGGGATGATGTAGCCGTCTTCCCAGGTGAGGCTGTGGCGGATCAGGGCCAGGTGGAAGGCCCCGCCGGTCTGGATCGTCTCGGCCATGAGCAGGTTGGGGATCGAGGCGGCGAGGTGGATGTTGGCCGCCCATTCCACGGGGCCTGCGTAGAGGTGGGGGGCCAGTTCGGCGTTGAAGACCTCGGCCATGGCGGCGATCTTCTTGGCCTCCCAGATGCCGCCGACGCGGCCGAGCGCGGGTTGCAGGATTTTCACCCCGCCAAG
>JAAFHX010000115.1 GCA_013297695.1 Rhodobacterales bacterium
GCCCCCGCCCGGAGGCCCAGAACCGCCTCGGGGTGACAGCGGATCACGATCCGCGCCTGCGGATGATCGGCCATCGCCTGCGCCAGCATTGCGCGGAACGTCGCCTCGGTGGCCCCGCCCGCCCGCACCGAGGCATCGGACAGCACCTGATCCACCACCAGCACATAGCCGGGCGGGGGGGCGGCAAGGCCAGGGTCGTGAAAGTTGTATTTCGACAGGTCCGAGGCGCGCAGCCGGGCGATGCCGTCCCGCGCCCGCGCCAGCAGCGCCGGATCGGTCAGCGGATGCGTGGCCAGCAGCGTCTCTAGGTCGCACGGCTGCGATCCGTCGAAATGCACCCCCGTGCCGTCGATCATCAGGCCAAGCGGTCCTTCGCCCATCCGCCCTGGCCGGATCGAGCGCAGAAAGGCATCCTCGATCCGGACCACTGCCGCGCCGCGTCGCGCGGCAATCGCCTCGCCGCGCGCGGCAAGCGGGCTTCGGCCCCAGACGCCCACCAGATCACCCGGCCCGGGCAGCCCCGCGACCGGTCGCAGCCCTGCCAGTGTCAGGATGCGCCGCACCCGCCCCGGCCGCAGCAGCCCGCCGTTGAAGACATGCAGCCGACCCGGTCCCCGGTCAGGCCGCACCCGGCGTCAGTTCCCGCCGGCGAGGCTGGAGATGGCATTGGCCGAGGTGGCAGTGCCGTTCAGCGCGGCCAGCGCCTTGGTGAACTGCGCATAGGGCGCTTCGGTCACATAGACCGTGTCGCCATCGCGGATGTCGAAATCGCGCGCCTCGAAAATGCCCATCGGGTCGGTCAGGTTCAGCACATAGATGAATCGCTGCCGCCCGGTCAGGTCGCTGCGACCCAGCACCTTGTTGGCAACGGCGGCGCTTTCGGTGCGGAAGATGAAGATGCCCGTCGGGTCCGCCAGTTGCGCGTTCAGCCCGCCCACCTGGGCCAGCGCCTCGATGGCCGTGACCGTCTGCGTCTCGAACGGAATGAGCTTTTGCGACCCTGTCGCGCCCAGGGCCACGAAAGACCGTGTGTCGCGTTCCACCACGACGCGGTCACCCGGGCGCAGGGCGATGTCAAGGCTGGGTTGATTGTACAGGTCTGCCAGCCAGACCTGCCCGGTCGTGCCGCCCCGCGTGACCCGAACCAGCGCCGATTCCGGCTCGATCGAGATGCCGCCCGCCTGCGCCAGCATGGCGGTCAGCGTGCGCGAGGGCCGGTCGATGGGAAACACGCCCTGGTTCGCGACAGACCCCGATACCGTTACGGTCGCGCCGTTGCCCGCAGCGCGGGTGACTGCAATCTGCGGGTCGGGGGTCTGCGGGGCCAGCCGTTCGGTGATCGCGGTTCGCAGCCCTTCGGGCGACAGGCCCGCCGCCATGACCTGCCCGGCATAGGGCACGAAGATGAACCCCTGCCCGTCGACCTGCACGTCGGACAGGGTGGACACGCGCTGTCCGGTATTGCCCAGAAGCGGATCGTCGCGCACGTTTTCATAGATCGTCAGGCTCAGCATGTCGCCGGGCGCGATGACGTCGGACCCCATCACCTCGGCGTTGCGAAAGCTGGGTCCAAAGCCCAGGGCGGGTGAAATCCGGGTGGCCCGTGTCACCCTGTCATCCACGCTCACCACAAAGGCATTGCCGCCTTTCAGCACCGATCCGTCAAAGATCTCGTCCCGGTTCGGGCCGGTGCGCGGCAGGGCACAGGCGCTCAGCCCCACACAGACCACAAGGGCCAGAAGGGCTGCGCCCCCCTGAAGTCTTTTTGCCTGCACTGCCCTGGCTCCCTTGGGGATCGTTCATCGTCTTTTCCGCACACTCTACCCAGAGGTGAACCAAAGGGAAGTCCGTCGTGCAAGGATCACTTCACGACACGCAACTGTTGCCGTGGTGCCGCGTTCCCGCAGGTCAGCGCATCATAGGGGTCCTGGTCGGCCAGGATCATGTCAACCACCTGACGCAGCAGGCGGCGGCGTCCGCGGGCCGAATAGAAGCCGCCCGAAACCTGCGAGGTTTCCAGCAGGTAATGCCGGTAATCCCGATAGGCGCGGCTGTCGGGCCGGTCGGGCTGCGCAAAGAATTCGGCAAGGGGCTGGGCCGAGACGAATTCGGGTTTCGCATAGACCGCGCGGCCAAAGGCCTTCAGCGGAAGGCCGCGCCACAGCACCTGCTGTGCGGCGGTGGAATTCACTGTGACCGCGCTGCGCGCCTGATCCAGAAGGGGGGCCAGCCGCCCGCCCCGCAGGAAATGCACGCGGTCGGCCACGCCATGCTGCCGCGCCAGCGCCGTGATCGCCCGCGCGACGGGCACGCGCCCGTCTTCCAGGGGATGGGCCTTGAACACCAGATGATGATGCGGGGCCGCCCCGCGCGCAAAGCCGTCCAGCACCAACGCCAGAAACTCGGTCATCGAGGCAAAGGGGCTGTGCACCCGGAAACTGGCGTCATGGTCCAGTTGCAGCAGCACCAGATGAAAGGGAAACCCGCCGGTCGCGATGCGCCGCGCCGTCACCGCGCGGGCGATCCGGTGCAGCGGCATCAGCGCGATCTGGCGCAGGTACAGCAGAAACTCTGCCGCCACGCCGATCTGGCGGTGCGGGCGGTAATGACGGCTCCACGGCAGCCCGGCCAGAACCAGCCCGTGATAGACCGCGCCCCAGAAGATGTGCTGGCGCATGTCGCCCCACCGCGCGGGCGCATCGGGCAGGTCCATGTCCAGCCGCGCCAGCGCCGCCGTCATCTCGGGCAGGTCGGTCTGCATCAGGCGTGAATGGCCGTTCACCCCGCCGCGTTCATAGGTGACCCAATGCGGCCGCAGATACCCTTCCTCAAGGCAGTGGACGGTGATGCCCTGCCCGCGCGCGGCGGCAATGGCCTGCGCATGCACCTCGCGCGTGTCGCCGTAGATCACCAGATCGGTGATGCCGCGGTCGGCCATCAGGGTGGCACAGGCGGCCGGCCAGTCGCCGGGCGCGCCCCGCCAGCCGATATAGCTTGACCGGTCCGGCCACAGCGCCCGGTCGCCCAGCGTAAAGCCCACACGCCAGACGCTGGCCCCCGCTGACCGCAAGAGCCGTCCAAGCTGCCAGAAGAACGGCCCATGCGGCCCCTGCAGCAGCAGAAAGCGGCGATTTTTTCCGGTGATGCCCATCTGCGCCGCCTCTGGTTGCGCCGTTTCCCCTTTCTGGATAACCGCCAACTCCTTCCCGCATGGTTAACGCAATCTTAACGGTTGCGGCGACCTTGCGGCGAAGGCCGGGGAAAGCTACGTCATTGGCATCCATCACCCGACGGGAGCGGCAGCATGTTCACCGGAATCATCACCGACGTCGGCGAGATCCTCAGCCTGGACCCGCGCGGCGATCTGGGCGCACGCATCGGCACCGGTTATGATGCGGCGCGGATCGACATCGGGGCCTCGATCGCCTGCGACGGCGTCTGCCTGACGGTGGTGCGCACCGGCACCGAACCGCGCAACTGGTTCGAGGTGCAGATTTCGGCGGAAACGCTGTCAAAGACCAATCTCGGCACCTGGGCCCCTGGCGTCGCGGTAAACCTTGAACGCGCGCTGCGGGTGGGCGACGAGCTGGGCGGGCATATCGTGTCGGGCCATGTGGACGGGCTGGCCGAGGTGGTGGCCCTGCACCCTGAGGGCGACAGCCTGCGCGTGACCTTCCGCGCGCCGCGCGGCCTGGCGGGGTTCATCGCGCCGAAGGGGTCGGTCGCGCTGAACGGCACCTCGCTGACGGTGAACGAGGTCGAGGGCACCGATTTCGGCATCAACTTCATCCCCCATACGCAGAAGGTCACCACCTGGGGCCGCGTGGCCCTGGGCGACAAGGTGAACCTCGAGATCGACACGCTGGCCCGGTACGTCGCGCGGCTGCAGGACTGGGCGGCGTGACCGTCGCAGGCCCGGGCCACAATCGCGGCCCCGCGCTGCAGGCGGCGGGTGGCTGGCATCTGCATTGCTGGCGCCGGGCGCGGGCCGATCTGGTGCCGCATCTGCCGGTGGAGGTTGTCCGCCTGCGCGTGCGGCGGGCGGCGGAACTGGGGCTGGACTACCGCACCTATGCGTCGGTCCGGGCGGCGACGGGGCATGACGTGGTGGCTTTCCTGTTTTCCTCCAACGCGCTGCGGGTCATCGCGCCCGGGGCGGTGCTGCCGCCCGACCGGGCGGGCCGGCTGCGCGCGCTGGTTGCCTGCGGGCGGCAGGCGCTGGCAACCGCGCCTCTGGCCCCGCAGGCGCTGCTGGCGGCGACCGGCGGGCTGATCGATGCCGCCGATCCCGCGCCGTACCATCTGGCCGGGTTCGGCACGGCGCGCCGCGCGATCCGTCTGGCGCTTGGCACGGTTCCCGGCGACCGGGTGCTGCTGGTGGGCGAGGGTGCGCTGGAACAGGACTGGTGCGCGGCAGGCGGGCTTGCGGGGTGGCTTCCGGCCGACCGGTACTTCGGCTGACCGCGCATCGGCGCGCCGCCGCTGTGCCGCCGTGCAGACCCCACGCCGCCGCACCGGGTCTGGCCTTCGCCCGCCCGGCACGCTATGGCACCGCCAAAGCCGGAGCGCATGCCGATGACCGACCAGACCCGAACCGACTATACCGACGCGATCTCGACCATCGAAGAGATCATCGACGATGCCCGCAACGGGCGCATGTACATTCTTGTGGACCATGAAGACCGCGAGAACGAGGGCGATCTGGTGATCCCCGCACAGATGTGCACGCCGCAGGCGGTGAACTTCATGGCGATGCACGGGCGCGGGCTGATCTGCCTGGCGCTGCCGGGCACCCGGATCGACGCGCTTGGCCTGCCCTTGATGAGCCCCAAGAACTCCAGCCGCCACGAGACCGCCTTTACCCTGTCGATCGAGGCGCGCGAGGGCGTGACCACCGGCATTTCGGCGGCCGACCGCGCGCTGACGGTGGCCGTCGCCATCGACCCGACCAAGGGGGCCGCCGACATTGCCACCCCCGGCCACATCTTTCCGCTGCGCGCCCGCGACGGCGGCGTGCTGGTGCGCGCGGGCCATACCGAGGCTTCGGTGGACATCAGCCGCCTTGCCGGGCTGAACCCTTCCGGCGTGATCTGCGAGATCATGAACGAGGACGGCAGCATGGCGCGGCTGCCCGACCTTGTGGCCTTTGCGCAGAAGCACAACCTGAAGATCGGCACGATTTCCGACCTGATCGCCTATCGGCGGCGGCATGACAATCTGGTGCGCGTCACCGCCGAACGGCAGATACTGTCGGATTTCGGCGGCGAATGGACGATGCGGCTTTACACCGATGTCACCGAAGGGGCCGAACATGTCGTCCTCATCAAGGGCGATATCACCACGGGCGGGCCGGTTCTGACGCGGATGCACACGCTTGACCCGCTTCTTGATGTGGTGGGCCTTGGCCCGGCAGGCCGCACGCAGGAATTCGGCGAGGCGATGCGGCTGATCGCCCGCGAAGGGCGCGGCGTGCTGGTGCTGCTGCGCGACCTGCACATGAAGCTTGCCTCGGAAAACGAGGTCTCGCCGCAGACGCTGCGGCAATACGGGCTTGGCGCGCAGATCCTGGTCTCGGTCGGGCTGCAGGAACTGATCCTTCTGACCAACTCCCCCGCGCCGAAGGTCGTGGGCCTTGAGGCCTATGGCCTGTCCATCGTCGGCACCCGCCGGATCACGGAGTAATCATGGCTGTCACCGAACCCCATGCCGCCCTTCCGCTGCCGAGCTTTGACCGCCCGGTGAAACTGCTGATCGTGGTTGCGCCCTATTACCGCGACATCGCCGACAGCCTGATCGCGGGCGCGCGCGCCACCGCCGCCGCCTGCGGCGCCGAGACCGATCTGGTCGAGGTGCCGGGCGCGCTGGAAGTGCCCACGGCGATTGCGATGGCCGAGCGGATGGCGAAGTTCGACGGCTATGTGGCGCTTGGATGCGTGATCCGGGGCGAGACGACGCATTACGACACCGTCTGCAATGACAGTTCCAACGGCCTGATGCTGCTGGGGCTGCAGGGCGCCTGCATCGGCAACGGCATCCTGACGGTGGAAAACCGTGCCCAGGCCGAGGTGCGGGCCGATCCGGCCGGGCAGAACAAGGGCGGCGGTGCGGCGGCAGCGGCGCTGCATCTGGTGGCACTGGCCCGCAAGTGGTCGGGCACGCGCAGCGGCATCGGTTTCCGCGCCCCCGGCACGGGTGCCGCATGACCGACGCCGCGCCGCGCACCCCCGACAAGCGCAAGCCCGACCGCCGCCAGATGAAATCGGCCTCGCGGCTTTATGCGGTGCAGGCGCTGTTCCAGATGGAAGCCTCGGGCCAGACGGTCGAGGATGTGACGCGCGAGTTCGAGACGCACCGATTCGGGGCGGTATACGATGGCGACGAGATGGCCGAGGGCGATGTGGGCCATTTCCGCACGCTGATCGACCATGCGGTCAACCATCAGGCCCGGATCGACCAGTTGACCGACCGGGCGCTGGTGGCGAAATGGCCGATCGACCGCATCGACCCGGTGCTGCGTGCCCTGTTCCGGGCAGCGGCGGGCGAGATGCTGGAGACGGGAACTCCGCCCAAGGTCGTCATCACCGAGTTCGTCGATATCGCCAAGGCGTTCTTTCCCGACGGCAAGGAACCCAAGTTCGTGAATGCCGTGCTGGACCACATGGCCCGCGAGGCGCGCCCCGAGGCATTCTGACATTTACTAAGTTGCTGCGAAATGGGGCGGGATTTGCCGAAAGTTGCGCGGTCGGTCACTTTCTTTCTGCTTTGCTCTGGCAAGTCTGCCGCAGAGGTGTATCTTGGTTGCTAGCGCAGGAGGGCACCACATGCCAAAGCTGATCCGCCTTTACATCGTCAACGTCGCGATCGGCTTTGCCATCGCGCTCGCCTTCGTGTCCGGGTTGGTGTGGTTTGACGTGGCGCAGCTTCGGCATCTGATCTTCGGATCGGATCAGGGCGTGTTGGCGTTCTTTCTTCTGGTCATGTTCCACGGTGTGGTTTTTGGCGGCGTGCAGTTCGCCATCGCGGTCATGAGAATGGCCGAGGATGACCGCGGTCCGAAGGGCGGGCGGCGCGCGCCGCTGGCAACCCGCATTCCGGTGCGCGTCGAATCGGTGGCCGGTCGGCCGGCACGACGCGGTCGCGCCTGACGGGCGCGGTCCTGCCAGGACAACAGGGCCGCTCGCGCGGCCCTTTTTCGTTTGAACAGTCGAGTGGCGGGAACCGCGGCAACCGTGGAGACGTGAATTTCCCGAGAGCCTGGTTGACCAGGTGGGCGCCAGTTACCGGGACCAGGGCCCCGGCAGAGCCGGCTCCCTCGGAAGTGCTTATCGGCCACTGGAAAAGGGCCTCGCACGAGAGGGGCAGAACCCGCCAATCCCTGACATAGGGCGCAGCCGCCGCCGCTGCAAGTCAAACCGCCGTGCCGGAATTCGGGCCGAAGGGCAGGCTCTTGCGGGATGTTCTTCTTTCGTTCATAAATCGGCCATGGTGAACCCGGCCCCGGACCCTGTTGCGCGCCTGCTTCCCGGCCAGTTGCTGGCCCGGGGCGTCTGCCGCCATCTGCTGGGCCATGATTTCGTGACGCTGGAAGAGGTCGTGCCCGCGCCGGGACTGCGGGTCGATGTCATGGCCCTTGGGCCGAAGGGCGAGCTTTGGGTGGTGGAATGCAAGTCCGGTCCGGCGGACTACCGTGCCGACCGCAAGTGGCAGGGGTACCTCGACTGGTGCGACCGGTTCTTCTGGGCGGTCGATGCCGACTTTCCGACCGAACTTCTGCCGGGCGCGACCGGGTTGATCCTGGCCGACGCCTGGGATGCCGAAATCGTCCGAATGGGGCCCGAAACGCCGCTGGCCCCCGCCCGGCGCAAGGCGATGCTGCACCGCTTTGCCCGCCACGCCGCGCTGCGCCTGCAGGCGCTGCGCGACCCCGGGATCAGCCCTTCCGGCCTTTAGGGCCTTTAGGGCCTTTCGGTGCCGGCGCCCTTGCCACCAGGCGCGCGCGTTCCGCCGCCGCGCGCAGTTCCTCGGCGATTTCCTCGGCCTCTTCCGGATCGAAATCCAGGGGCAGGTCAACGCCTTCCGCCTCGATGTAGATGCGTACCATCCCCAGGCTGGTCGGCCCGATCTGGATGTTCGCCGCGATGTCGCTTTGCTTGTCGATGCCCATGGCCGACTCCTGTCGCTTTGCGCTGGCCTAGCGCCGAAGCAGCGTTCTGGCAAGGGTTGCCCCATCCCCCTTGCAATCAGCAGGGGCGGGCGATAAACGCCCTTCCAGTGCCGACGTAGCTCAGTTGGTTAGAGCACCAGATTGTGGATCTGGGGGTCCCCCGTTCGAGCCGGGGCGTCGGTACCATCTGCTTTCAACCCGGTGTCCTTGCCGACCGACCGACGATCCGGTCGGCGCGACCGGGTCGGACCCACAGCGTGGCAAAGCGTACCGGCGGCCCTGCGGTTGCGTGCGGGCCGTGGTACGCGAATGGCCGCGATGCGCCGTGTTCCATCGGCGCACGGCACCACCCCTTTCCGGATCACCCGGCGCGACCCGGTGATCCGCTGGTTGCCGCCCGGGATGCCGGGTGCCCGCTGGTTTGATACCCACCGCTCCCGGTCCTGAAACGACCCAACGGAAGGCCAGTCCGTCAGCGGCAGACAAGCAGGATTTCGCCCTGAAAGCGGCAGGCGACGGCGCTTCACGTTTCCCGGTTCAGCAGCGCCCTGAGGCTGTCAAGCGTGTCGATCTCGGTCACCGGCTTGTCGTGGCGCCAGCGCAGCATGCGGGGAAAGCGCAGGGCCAGCCCTGATTTGTGGCGCGGGCTGGCCTGGATGCCTTCGAAGGCCAGTTCGAAGACCAGTTCCGGCGGCACGCGGCGGACCGGGCCGAAACGTTCCAGCGTGTGCTTGCGCACCCAGTCGGTGATCTGCGCGAATTCGGCATCGGTCAGGCCGGAATAGGCCTTGGCAAAGGGCACGAGCGCCTCGCCGTCGCGCACGGCAAAGGTGAAATCGGTGTACAGGTTGGCGCGCCGTCCGTGGCCCGCCTGCGCGTAAAGCATCACCGCATCGACGGTGAAGGGGTCAAGTTTCCATTTCCACCAGTCGCCGCGCTTGCGACCCAGGTGATAGGGGCTGGAGCGGCGCTTGAGCATGACCCCCTCGGCCCGGGCCTCGCGCGCCGTCCGGCGCAGGGTCGCCAGGTCGGACCAGTCGGTGAAGGCGAGGTCCGGCGACAGGTCGAGCAGCAGACCGGGGGGCAGCGCGCACAGGATCGCCGCAAGACGGGCGCGACGCCGTTCAAGCGGTTCCGCCCGCAGGTCGGTTCCGTCCGCCTCCAGCAGGTCATAGGCGATCAGCCGGGCCGGTGCCTCGGCCAGCAGTTTTCGCGGCACCGACTTGCGCCCGATCCGCCGTTGCAGGGCGGCGAAGGGCAGCGGGCGGCCCGCGCCCCAGGCCAGAACCTCGCCGTCGATCACCGTGCCGGGGGGCAGGAAATCGGCAAGGCCCGCGAATTCCGGGAAGCGGTCGGTGATCAGTTCCTCGCCCCGCGACCACAGCGCATGGCTGCCGGGGCGGCAGATCAACTGGCTGCGGATGCCGTCCCACTTCCATTCGGCCAGCCAGTCGGCGGGGGGGCCGAGCATATCCGGCGCGTCCTCGAGCGGGGCGGCAAGTGCGAAGGGATAAGGTCGCGCGCTGTTTCCTGCGGGATCAGGCGCGACAAGGTCGGCGAAGGTCAGCGTTGCTGGCGACCAGTCGCCCATGAGGCGATGCGCAAGGTCGGCCTCTTCCATCCCCGTCGCCTGCGCCAGGGCCCGGGTCATCAGGCCCTGGCTGACGCCCATGCGAAAGCCCCCGGTCAACAGCTTGTTGAACAGGAAACGCTCATCGGGCCCCAGCCCGTCCCAGGCGGCAAGGATCGCGGCACGGCGGACCTCGGCCGGCCGGTCGGTCAGCGCGGCCAGCGCCGCCATATGGTCCGACAGGCTGCGGCTGTCGTCACCCGTGGCGGGTGGCAGGACGAGGGCGATGGTTTCGGCAAGATCGCCCGCGACGGCATAGGATTCTTCAAACAGCCAGAGCGGCAGGCCGGCGGCGGCCGCCGCCCAGTCGCGCAGTTCAGGCGCGCTGACGGCGCGTTTCGGGCGGCGGCCCGAGAGAAGGGCGATGGTCCAGACCCGGTCAGCCTCGGGGGCGGTGCGGAAATAGTCGGCAAGGGCCACGACCTTTGCGGTGGTGCCGGTGGTGGCATCAAGGGTTGCGAACAGGGCGGCGAAGCGCTTCATGCCGGCGCGCGGCGGGGGCTGTCTGCCCCCGCACCCCCGAGGATATTTGGGAACAGAAGACGGATGGGACCGGTCATTCGACCAGCGCCTCGGGCTCGGCGGTCTCTCCCTGCCAGCCGGTTTCCACGATGCCCGCGTCAAGACCCTGTTCGGCCAGCCAGCGGCGGAAGGGGGCTGTGTATCCGTGGGTGACGAAGACGCGCGTGGCCCCGGTGGCGCGGATCGCGGCATTGAGGCCGGGCCAGTCGGCATGGTCCGAAAGCACGAAGCCGGTGCCCTCGCCGCGCCTGCGCCGTATGCCGCGCAGGGCCATCCACCCCGAGGCGAAAGCGGTTTCGGTGGGGCCGAACCGGCCGGCCCAGGAGGTGCCCTCGGCCCCCGGCGGCACGAGGATCAGCGCGCCGGGATGGGTTTTCGCCGTGACGCCGGGGGCAAGGCGGGTGGCAGGCGGCAGCGCGTAGCCCTGCGTCCGCAAGATTTCCGTGACCGCATCCACCGCCGGATGCAGGATCAGCGGGCCGGTCGCGGGGGCGATGCCTGCCATGATCCGTTGTGCCTTGCCAAGCGAATAGGCCGACAGCACCGAGGTCACCCCGCGCGCCGCGTTGGCTGCCCACCAGCGGGCAAGGCCCGCCATCACCTCGGCCTGCGGACGCCAGCGGAAGACAGGCAGGCCGAAGGTGCATTCCGAGATGAAGGTGTGGCATACCACTGGATCGAACGGTTCCGACAACCCGTCGCTTTCGATCTTGTAGTCGCCCGAGACGACCCAGACCTCGCCCGCCCGTTCGACCCTGATCTGCGCGGATCCCGGCACATGGCCTGCCGGATGGAACGACACCGTGACCCCGCCGATGCCGCGCTTTTCGCCATAGGCGATGGTGTCAAGGCGGATGTCGCCAAGCCGGTGGCGGATGACGGGCGCGGCGGCGGCCGTGCAGAGATAGGCCCCGTGCCCGGGTCGGGCATGATCGGAATGGCCATGGGTGACCAGCGCCCGGTCCACCGGCCGCCACGGGTCGATATGGAAATCACCCTCGGGGCAGAAGAGGCCGCGGTCGGTAAAGCAGAGGACAGGCGCGCATGTCATAGCGGCGAGCATAGCGCACCGCCCGCACAAGGCCATGACCGGCGGCAGCCCAAAAATTAGGCGAAGCTGGCAGCGACTTCCGGGCAAATGCGTTCGCCCCCTTTCCCCGCCCCTGCGGCGCTGATTAACTGCGCCGAGGTGGGTTCGGGGGCAGACCGGTGACAAGCCATTTCAACGAGATGTACAGGGGTGGCGAGGTTCGTTCCCCGTATCGCCGCCTGGAAGGCTGGACGCGGGGCATGGCCGCCGAACTGCGCCAGATGAAGCAGGCCGAGGCAGAGGCGCTGTTCCGCCGGATCGGGATCACCTTTGCCGTCTATGGCGAGGGCGGGGACCCGGACCGGCTGATCCCCTTTGACATGTTCCCCCGGGTCTTTACCGGCAGCGAATGGTCGCGGCTGGAACGCGGGATCAAGCAGCGGGCCAAGGCGCTGAACGCCTTTCTGGTGGATGTCTATGGCCGGGGCGAGATCGTGCGGGCAGGCCGCATCCCGTCGCGGCTGGTGTATCAGAATGCGGCCTATGAAAAGGCCGTCGTGGGGATCGTGCCGCCCAAGGGGGTTTATTCCCATATCGTCGGCATCGACATCGTGCGCACCGGCCCCGAGGAGTTCTTTGTGCTGGAGGACAACTGCCGCACCCCTTCCGGCGTCAGCTATATGCTGGAGAACCGCGAGATCATGATGCGGATGTTCCCCGACCTGTTCCGCGAGAACCGGATCGAGCCGGTCGAACATTACCCCGCGCTGCTGCGCCGCACCCTGGCCAGCGTGGCCCCGCAGAAATGCGACCGCG
>JAAFHX010000117.1 GCA_013297695.1 Rhodobacterales bacterium
GAAAGCCTTCGGTCAGAAAGTGGCCGGGCCGGATCATGCTTCCCATCCTTCTGAAAACGCTTCCGTTCTTTGCGCTGATCGGGCTGGGCTACTGGGCCGGGCGGACGCGGTTCTTCAGCCCCGAGGCGACGGCCTATCTGACCAAGTTCGTGTTCTATTTCGCGCTGTCGGCGATGCTGTTCCGCTTTGCCGCGAACCTGTCGCTGGCCGAGATCTATTCGACGCGCTTCATGCTGGCCTATCTGGCGGGGTGTTTCACGATCTATCTGCTTGCCTTCGGCGTGGCGCTGGCGCGGCGGGTGACGGTGCCCGAGGCGGCGGTCGAGGCGCAATGCGCGGTGATCGGCAATACCGGCTTTCTGGGGGTGCCGATGCTGGTGGTGCTGCTGGGGCCAGCGGCGGCCGGGCCGGTTCTGATGGTGCTGTCGATCGACCTGATCGTGTTTTCGTCGCTGATCACGCTGATCATCACCGGTGCGCGGACCGGGCGGATGTCGTGGCCGGTGCTGCGGGTGCTGGGGATGGGGCTGCTGGCCAATCCGATGATCGGCTCGATGGTGCTGGGGCTGGCCTGGTCGGGGACGGGGTGGGCGGTGCCGGGGCCGGTCAACGAATTCCTTGCCCTGCTGGGGGCCGCCGCCACGCCCGGCGCGCTGTTCGCCATCGGGGCTTCGCTGGCCACGAAATCGGCCGAGCGGGTGGCGGTGGCGGTCTGGCTGAGCTTTGCCAAGCTGGTGCTGCATCCGGCCGCCGTGGCCGTCAGTGCGCTGCTGGTCTTTGCAGTGCCGCCCGGACAGGCGGGGGTGATGATCGCGGCGGCCGCCCTTCCGGTTGCGGGGAATGTGTATATTCTGGCCCAGCACTATGGCGTTGCGCCGCAGCGTGTGTCGAGTGCGATCCTGATTTCGACGGCGGTCAGCATCCTGACCGTCACCGCCGTGATCGCCCGGGTCGCCGGGATGGTCGCGGGCTGAACCTGTGGAGACAGAATGAAGACGATCTCGGAGAACCGGGCCTTTGGCGGGGTGCAGGGGGTCTATTCCCATGCCTCGGACGCCTGCGGCTGCGACATGACCTTTGGCCTGTTCCTGCCGCAAGAGGCAGAACGCGACCCCGTGCCGGTGTTGTGGTATCTGTCGGGGCTGACCTGCACGCATGAGAATGCGATGGTCAAGGCGGGGGCGCAGAACTGGGCCGCAGAGGCGGGCGTGGCGCTGGTCTTTCCCGATACCAGCCCGCGCGGTGCGGGGGTTGCCAACGATGCCGCCTTTGATCTGGGGCAGGGGGCCGGGTTCTATGTGAACGCGACCGAGGCCCCCTGGGCCCCGCATTTCCGCATGTGGGACTATGTGACCGAAGAACTGCCGCGCCTTTTGTTCAGCGCCTTTCCGCTGGCGCAGGAACGGCAGGCGATCACCGGCCATTCGATGGGCGGGCATGGCGCGCTGACGGTTGCCATGTCATTTCCGGGCCGGTTCCGGTCGGTTTCGGCCTTTGCACCGATCTGCCATCCCACGGGCAGCGACTGGGGGCGCAAGCAGTTCACCGCCTATCTGGGGCCGGACGAGGCGAAATGGGCGGGTCACGACGCGACACTGCTGATGCGCAGGCGCGGGTTCGACGGGCCGATCCTGATCGATCAGGGGGCATCGGATCAGTTCCTTGACCTGCTGCGCCCCGAGGCCTTGTCCGAGGCGATGGCCGTGCGGCGGCAGGAAGGGTCTTTCCGGATGCAGAAGGGCTATGACCACAGCTATTTCTTCGTGGCGAGCTTCATGGAGGAGCACCTGGGGTTCCACGCGCGCGCGCTGTATGACTGAAACCCGGCTGTTCATCGACGCCGATGCCTGCCCGGTCAAGGCCGAGGCGGAACGGGTTGCCCTGCGGTTGGGCGTGCGGATGATCGTGGTGTCGAACGGCGGCATCCGCCCGTCGCCGCATCCGCTGGTGGAAAGCGTGTTCGTGCCCGACGGCCCGGACGAGGCCGACAAGTGGATCGCCGAACGGGCAGGCCCGCGCGACGTGGTGGTGACGGGCGATATCCCGCTTGCGGCGCGCTGCATCGCCGGGGGGGCGCGGGTGATCAAGCACAATGGCGAGGTGCTGACGGCGGCGAACATCGGGATGGTGCTGGCCTCGCGCGATCTGGCCGCCGACCTGCGCGCCGCCGACCCGTTCCGGCAGGGCGGCGGGCGGCCCTTTGCCAAGGCCGACCGGTCGCGGTTCCTCGATGCGCTGGACCGTGCGCTGCGGGCGGCGCAGGCGGGCTGAGCCCTGTCGCGGGCAGGACAGAATCCGCCGAGGCCCCGGGGTCACCTGAGGCATGACGGACCGCGTGACATCCCCGGCGAAGGCCCCGCTGACCGGCGTCTTTCTGGCGCTTGGCGGGGGCGTGATCCTTTCGGTCAACGATCTGTCGATCAAGGCGCTGTCGGGGGGCTATCCGCTGCATCAGGTGATCCTGATCCGCGCCTTCATCGGCATGGCGCTGGTTCTTGCGGTGATCGCGATCAGCGGCACCGGCTATCGGCAGTTGCTGACGCGCCGCCCGAAGGAACACCTGTTCCGCGTGTCGATCGTAATGGTGTCGAACGTCACCTATTTTCTGGGCCTTGCCGCCCTGCCTCTGGCGGATGCGGTGGCGACGGCCTTTGTTGCCCCGCTGATCGTCACCACCCTGTCGGCGCTGGTGCTGGGAGAGCGGGTCGGCCCGCACCGGTGGGCGGCCGTCACGGTGGGGTTGCTGGGCGTGGTGGTGATGGTGCGCCCCGGATCGGGGGTGGTTCAGCCGGCGGCGATCCTCGTCCTGATCTCGGCCTTCTGCTATGCCTCCAGCCACATGATGACGCGGCGGATGCGCGATACCGAAAGTGCCATGACGCTGAACTTCTTCGTGCAATGCGGTTTTGTCACGGTCAGCGCGACGATGGGGCTGGTGGCGGGCGACGGCAGGTTCGCAGGCTCGGGCGATCCGTCGCTGGAGTTCCTGCTGCGTCCCTGGGTCTGGCCACCGGTGACGGACTGGTGGGCCTTTGCCGCGACGGGGGTGGCCGTGGGGATCGGCGGCATGATGATGTCCCAGGCCTACCGCACGTCGGAAGCCGCGCTGATCGCGCCCTTCGAATACATCGGCATGCCGATGGCGATCTTCTGGGGCGTGGTGGTGTTCGGCACCCTGCCCGATGCGACCGGCTGGCTGGGCATCGCGCTGATCTGCGGGGCGGGGCTGTACACGCTGGCGCGCGAGACGCTGCGGCGGCGGGATGTGGATGTTGCCGCGCCAAGCGGTGATCTGTGACGGCGACGCGGCGCGGCCGGGCCGGGCGCGGTCTGCCGTATCGCGTGACCATGGCGTTGCCCCTTGCGCGCTGCGCACGTGGCGGCTGGGGATGCATCTGCCGCAGGCGGCCTGTGAGGTCGCCTTGAACCTGCTGTGTTTTCCGGGGGTTGGCGGCCTTGCCGCAGGCCGTTGCCGTGGCGGCAGTCTTGGTGGCACCGCTGCGGGTCCCCGCGCTTTCGGTGCCGAACCCGGGCGAAAGGGTGGGCCTGCAGTGCCCGGGGCCGGGCAGCTTTCTTCCGGCAGGCCTTCTGCCGGTCGGCCTGGCGTTCTGCCCTGCGCCGAGGCTCAGGCTGACGCGGCGAATGGGCGTGGGAGAAAGGGCCGTGACCATGGCCTTCCCTGTCCAGCTTTCCTTGATCATGGCCTGCAGAGCGATGGGGCTTGTGGTCGGCGACGGGCATATCAGGGCACAGGGCGGCCCGCCGCCGGCCCTTCTGTTGCGGTGCTGGACCTGGCCGCAGCCCGGCGACTTGCCGATCTACGTCGCCCCGGGGTGTTCAAGCGCGCTTGGCGGGCTGATGATGGCGCAGGCCTGGCGGCGGTACGAAGCGGGGCTGGTGGCCCTGTTCGAACATGCCACGATGCCGGTGGCGATTTTCCGGGGGGCGGCGGTGCTTCACCCCTGGCCCGACCGGACGGCGCGGATCGGGATTGCGCTTGTCTGCGGTGGTGGGCTTTACATGCCGGGACGCGAGGCAACAAGGCGGGAGAGGCAGGCATGACACGACCCGAAGCGGTCTTGTTCGACATCGGCAATGTGCTGATGGAATGGAACCCCGAGCGGTTCTATGACAGCCAGATCGGCGAGGATGCCCGGAGGCGGCTGTTCGACGAGGCCGGTCTGATCCAGATGAACCTGGACATCGACGCGGGCGCGCCGTTCCGCGAGACGATCCATGCGACCGCAGACCGGTATCCGCACTGGGCCGAACCGATCCGCTGGTGGCACGACCGCTGGATCGAGATTGCAGCGCCCCGGATCGAACATTCCATCGCGCTTTTGCGCGCGCTGCGGCGGCGCGGCGTGCCGGTCTTTGCGCTGACCAACTTCGGCACGGACAGCTTTGACTATGCGCTGACCCAGTACGATTTCCTGAACGAATTCGACCGCGCCTATGTGTCGGGGCGCATGGGTGTCATCAAGCCCGATCCGCGCATCTATGCAGCGGTCGAGGCCGATTGCGGGATTGCCCCCGACCGGCTGCTGTTCACCGATGACAAGCCCGAGAATGTGGCCGCCGCCGCCGCGCGGGGTTGGCAGGTGCATCTGTTCGAAGGGCCGCAGGGCTGGGCCGACCGGCTGGTGGCCGCAGGAGTGTTGACGACAGCAGAGGCGGCGGCATGACATTCGACATCATCGGACCCGAGGCCGAGACGCATCTTTCCTGGGACGGGCTGGTTGCGGCGCTGGAGGCCGGGCATCGCCTGCCCCGGGCCGAGGTGGCCGACATCTTTCTGCATCGGGGTGGCGACACGCTGCTCAGCCGCGCCGCCGTGATCGACGGGCTGGGGCAACTGGTCAAGACCGCGACGGTCTTTCCCGGCAATGCCGCCATCGGAAAGCCGACGGTCAACGGTGCCGTCTCGCTGTTCGACGACGCCACGGGCGCGCTTTCCGCGCTGGTCGATTTCCATCTTGTGACGAAATGGAAGACCGCCGGTGACAGTCTTCTTTCGGCCCGCAAGCTGGCGCGGCCGGAAAGCCGCCGCATTCTGATCGTGGGGGCGGGCACAGTGGCACGGTCGATGGCCGGGGCCTATCGCAGCGCCTTTCCGGGGGCCGAGGTCACCTTCTGGAACCGCAGCGCCGCCGGAGCCGAAGCTGCCGCCGCCGCAACGGGCAGCGGTACGGCGTCCGACCTTGAAACCGCCGTCGGGCAGGCCGACATCATCGCAACCGCCACGATGAGCCATGAGCCGCTGATCCTGGGCGACTGGCTTGCCCCCGGCACGCATCTGGACCTGATCGGCGCCTACCGTCCCGACATGCGCGAGGTGGACGATACCGCCCTGCAACGCGCGCGGCTGTTCGTCGATGCGCGCGCCACCACGATCCACCACATCGGCGAGTTGAAGGACCCGATTGCGCGCGGCGTGATTTCGGAGGGCGACGTGATCGCCGACTTCTACGATCTGGCCAGGGGCATCTATGATCGGCGGTCGCGGGACGAGATCACCATTGCCAAGAACGGCGGGGGCGCGCATCTGGACCTGATGGTCGCCTCATACATCCGGGATGCCTGGAAGGGTCGTTGAGCGGTCTGTCGGATGCAGATTTGCGTCTTCGCCTTGGACGACAGGGGCGCTGACCCCGGCGGGTGTGCAGGCCATCCGTCTGGCCACGGACCAGGCTTGGCGTCGACCGGACCAATCCCGCCGATCCGCCGGCGGATCGTCGCGCAGGTCCGCGACGATCTGGCCGCCGTCCTTCGGAAGGTCAACGCGGCTGTGGCAGGTCATGCCAGGCTGGAACGGCTTGCGCCCCGGAAACAGCCTGCCGTCGCGTTCGGAGGGTTTGGCATGGCCCGCCCCGGTCCCGGGGGCCGCGTCCAGCGGCGGCTGCGACTCGTGCCCCCGGACCCCGGGACGAACTGCAGACCGCCTGCGCGGCGCTCAGGACCTCCTGTTGCCTGTTCATTGCGGCACCTGCGCAGCGAAGTCCTTTGCCGTTCCGAAGATCAAGAAGGAAAGCATCCTGCCGGTCCTGCGCGCGACCATCGCCATCGAAGCGCACGTCAGGACCGACGGGGCCCGGCAGGATGACCAGCTTGCCGACGGTCGATACCCGGGGCCCGAGGAACGCGGAGGGGTCCGGGTCGTCCGGGGCGACAGGGCAGGCCTGGGGGGGAGTCGCCGAAAATCACCAGCCTCATGGCCGGGGCAGTTCCCTGAACGGGCGGCGTTCCCGACCGGACGGCAGGTGGCGCAGGCACCCTGATTGGTGAGGCGGTGGCCACTGTGTCCGCAACGACCTGCGGATCGAGGTGAACTTTCTGCAGCATGACGCGCTGTTCCGGTGGTTGGCCGCCGATGTTTCCCGATGACGGCATGCCTGCGACCTGGACGGCGGCTTTCACGGCTTTCACGGCAAGGCATCTGTTCCCGGGTGGCGGGCAGAACCGCAGCCGGATGGCCTGCGGCTGACGTTTGACTTTTCCACGATCGCAGGCACGACCGCCCCGGTCGATCTGTCGCGTCGCCGGGGGCCGCTGGCATCGCTGGCCTGTCTTTCCGATTTCGCGCAGCCCATGGCCGCGATCCGTCGGCTGCACGGGGCTGCCGCCGCCGTCCTGTCGTGGCAGGGCACGGTCCATGACTGCCTGTGGTCCGGGTGCGAACCGGGCGGCACGGGCGGCGCGCCATGGTCAGGGCGGGGTCGGATGACCGGGCTTGAACCCTGCGTTACCCCTTCGGCCTGCGGGCTGGCCGAGGCGGCGCGAACCGGCCCGCCTCTGATCCGGATCGCCCCTCGGCCACCCGCCGCGCGCGGCAGTGCGGTTGCAGGTCCTGCGCAGCGGCAGCCCGATTGTCGCATCTGACCCTGCAGGGCGCACCGTGGGGGCGGGTGAAAGACGGCCGGGCATCCCGGGGCCTGCGGAAACCCCGGTCAACCCGCGTCGCCGCAAGACGCGCAGCAGGCGTTCCGGGCCGCCTAATATTGCGGCACTGCCGTTTCGCTGCCCGTTTTCCGGACAAGCCGGTTGCATTGATCCGGAGCATTCGCTTTAGTCGGCGAAACGAGGGCGCAGGACACCTGCCCCCGACGGGGAGACATCTTTGGCCTTGACCGCCCGCAACGACGCTTTCGTGGCCTTCGATGGCGTACAGAAAAGCTATGACGGCGAAACGCTGGTCGTGAAGGACCTGAACCTGCACATCGCCAAGGGCGAATTCCTGACCATGCTGGGGCCGTCGGGTTCGGGCAAGACCACCTGCCTGATGATGCTGGCGGGGTTCGAAACGGCCACCAACGGCGAGATCCGGCTGGATGGCCGCCCGATCAACCAGGTCCCGCCGCACAAGCGCGGCATCGGCATGGTGTTCCAGAACTATGCGCTTTTTCCGCACATGACGGTGGGGGAAAACCTGTCCTTCCCGCTGGAAGTGCGCGGCATGGGCAAGGAGGAACGCCAGACCCGCATCGCCCGCGCGCTGGATATGGTTCAGATGGGCGCCTTTGCCGCCCGCCGCCCGGCACAGCTTTCGGGGGGCCAGCAGCAGCGCGTGGCGCTGGCGCGTGCGCTGGTGTTCGATCCCGAACTGGTGCTGATGGACGAACCGCTTGGCGCGCTGGACAAGCAGTTGCGCGAACACATGCAGTTCGAGATCAAGCACCTGCACGAATCGCTTGGCATCACGGTGGTCTATGTCACCCATGACCAGGGCGAGGCGTTGACGATGAGCGACCGTATCGCGGTGTTCAACGACGGGCGCATCCAGCAGCTTGCCCCGCCGTCCGACCTGTATGAACGCCCCGACAACAGCTTTGTCGCAGGCTTCATCGGCGAGAACAACAGGCTGACCGGCACCGTCGAGGATATCGCCGGGGGTCGGGCGCTGGTGCGGCTGGCCACGGGCGAGCTGATCGACGCCACGCCGGTGAATGTCAGCCGCAAGGGGCAGCCCACGCTGGTGTCGATCCGGCCCGAACGGGTGGAATACAAGCCCGAGGCGCTGCCCGAGGGGGCCCATACCCTCGACGCCGAGGTGCTGGAGTTCATCTACATGGGCGATATCTTCCGCACCCGGCTGCGCGTTGCCGGGTCCGAGGATTTCGTCATCAAGTCGCGCAACACGGCGGGCCAGCGCATGCTGCGCCCCGGCGAGAAGATCCGGATCGGCTGGGCCCCACAGGATGCCCGCGCGCTCGATCCGGCCTGAAACCCGGCCATTCGCGGCGGGAAAACCCAACCAAGACCAACAAGGGAGCCTATCACATGAAAAGACTGCTGATCCTGTCCACCGCCCTGACCGGCCTTGCCGTTTCGGCACAGGCTTCGGACCTGACGGTGATGTCCTGGGGCGGCGCCTATGGCGCGGCCCAGACCGAGGCGCATGTCAAGCCGTTCGCTGCCAAGACCGGCATCGCCACCGTGATGGTGGACAGCGACAACCCCGCAACGCCGATCAAGGCGGCGGTCGAGGCGGGCAACGTGACGACCGATGTCGCCTCGGTGGAATATGCCGATGCGGTCCGGCTGTGCGACGAAGGGTTGCTGGAACCCATCGACATCAACGCCCTGCCGCCCGGCGCCGATGGTACCCCGGCGTCGGAAGATTTCCTGCCCGGTGCGGTCACCGAATGCGGCGTGTCGACCGATATCTGGGCGCAGGTCTATGCCTATGACACCACCAAGTTCCCCGAAGGCGCGGCACCGACGACGGTTGCCGACTTCTTCGATCTGAAAAAGTTCCCGGGCAAGCGCGGCATGCGCAAGGGTGCCAAGACCATGCTGGAAATGGCGCTGATGGCCGATGGCGTGCCCCCGGCCGAGGTCTATGCGACCCTTTCCACACCCGAAGGCGTGGACCGCGCCTTTGCCAAGCTGGATACGATCAAGGATCAGGTCGTCTGGTGGGAAGCCGGCGCGCAGCCGCCGCAGCTTCTGGCGGATGGCGAGGTGGTGATGACCTCGGCCTACAACGGGCGCATCTTCAACGCCGCCGTGGGCGAGGGCAAGCCGTTCAAGATCGTCTGGGACGGCCAGATTTACGAGAACGAGATGTATGTGATCCCGAAGGGCGCGCCCAACAAGGACAAGGCGCTGGAGTTCATCAAGTTCGCCACCTCGACCGAAGGGCTTCAGGCCCAGGCCCAGCAGATCAGCTATGGTCCGGCCCGCAAGTCGGCCAACGCCACCGAGATCATCTACAAGGATGGCAAGACGGTGATGGGGCCGAACCTGCCCACCGCGCCCGAGAACATGGCGAACGCGCTGGAATCCTCGTTCGAATTCTGGGTCGACAAGGACGCGGAACTGAACGAACGCTTCAACGCCTGGCTCGCCTCGAACTGAGGCTGTGACCGGCGCGGCGCGGGGGGCTCCCCGCGCCGCGCCTTTTTTCCGATGCGGACCGCGCCATCATGCCTGCCGATCCTTTCGTGACAGCCCCCCCGGCCCTGCTGACCACAAGCGACGGGCGGCCGCTGAAGGCTGCGCTTGCACAGGCGCAGGGGCGGGCACGCCGTCGGGCGT
Source organism: Rhodobacterales bacterium (assembly GCA_013297695.1). Taxonomy (GTDB): domain Bacteria; phylum Pseudomonadota; class Alphaproteobacteria; order Rhodobacterales; family Rhodobacteraceae; genus Aliitabrizicola. The sequence goes on from JAAFHX010000117.1 coordinate 9,538, forward strand.
TTCTGCTGGTGGCCCCGCTCTTGGCCTTCGTGATCTTTACCTTCGTGCTGCCCATCGCACAGATGCTGCAGCGGTCGGTGTACCATGACGGTTTCTCGGCAAATGCGCCCGCCGTCCGGGCCTGGTTCGCCGCGACCGTGCCCGGCACCCCCCCGGACGAGACTGCCTTTGCCGCGCTGGCGCAGGATTTCCGCCAGATGAAGGCGGACAAGACCGCCGGGCTGGCGGGCACCCGGGTGAACTATACCCTTCCGGAAAGCCGTTCGCTGTTCACGGCCACCGCCCGCAAGGCCGATGATCTGGCCCCGCCCTATCGCGACGCCTTCCTTGCCATCAGCGCCAAATGGGCCAGTCCCGCCGTCTGGCAGGCGATGCGCAGTGCCGCCTCGCCCTACACGTCGGATTTCTACCTGATCGCGACGGATTTCGAACGCGCCGACGACGGCACCCCGCGCCGGGTGCAGGAGAACCAGCGCATCTATGTCTATCTGTTCGTGAAGACCTTCGTGCTGTCGGGGGTCATCACGCTGTTGTGCCTGCTGCTGGCCTTTCCGGTGGCGCATCTGCTGGCAACGCTGCCCATGGCACGGGCCAACCTGCTGATGATCCTGGTGCTGCTGCCATTCTGGACATCGCTTTTGGTGCGCACGTCAAGCTGGATCGTGATGCTGCAGGGGCAGGGGGTCGTGAACGACCTTCTGGTGGCGACCGGTGTGGTCGACGACCAGAACCGGCTGGAGATGATGTACAACCAGTTGGGCACCATCATCGTGATGACCCATATCCTGCTTCCCTTCATGATCCTGCCGCTCTACTCGGTGATGAAGGTGATCCCGCCGTCCTATGCCCGCGCCGCGCGGTCGCTTGGCGCGACAAGCTGGACCACCTTCCGCCGCATCTACCTGCCGCAGACCCTGCCGGGCATCGGCGCGGGGGCGATCCTGGTGTTCATCCTGGCGGTCGGCTACTACATCACGCCCGCGCTGGTGGGCGGGGCCGACGGGCAACTGATCTCGAACCTGATCGATTTCCACATGGACAAGTCGAACTGGTCACTGGCTGCCGCCCTGTCGGCCATGCTGCTGGCCGGGGTGCTGGTGATCTACTGGCTTTACGACCGCCTGGTCGGCATCGACAACCTGAAGTTCGGCTGAGAGGCGCAGAATGGCCCTTCCCGTCTATGCCACGCCCCTGGAACGCCTTTGGCACCATGCCTATCGGGTAATCTGCGTCGCGATCTTTGTCTTCCTGATCGTGCCGATCCTTGTGGTCATCCCGCTGTCGTTCAACGCCGAGCCCTATTTCACCTTCACACCGGAAATGCTGTCGCTCGACCCTGCGGGTTATTCGCTGCGGTGGTATGACGAGCTGCTGACCCTGGGCATGACGACCCCCGAAGGCGTGCGGGACGGGGCCTGGTGGGAACAGGTCTGGGCCGAGGCGACCTGGGTCAAGGCGGCGAAGAACTCGATCATCATCGGTTTCTGGGCGACGATCCTGGCCACGGTGCTGGGCACGCTCGCGGCGCTTGGCCTGTCGCGCCCCGAAATGCCCTACCGGCGGCTGATCATGGCGATCCTGATCTCGCCGATGATCGTGCCGATCATCATCATCGCGACGGGGCTGTTCTTCTTCTATTCGAACCCCTGCGCACCGCTGGCGCTGTTCGGGCTTGACCTGCAGTGCGGGCGGCTGACCAGCACCTACCTTGGCGTCATCATGGCCCATGCGACGCTTGGCATCCCCTTCGTCATCATCACGGTCACGGCCACGCTGTCGGGGTTCGACCAGTCGCTGATCCGCGCCTCGGCCTCGCTCGGCGCCAGCCCGCGCACGACCTTCTTCAAGGTGATCCTGCCGCTGATTCTGCCCGGCGTCGTCTCGGGCGCGCTGTTCGCCTTTGTGACCTCGTTCGACGAGGTGGTGGCGGTGCTGTTCATCGCCGGCCCCGACCAGCAGACCATTCCGCGCCAGATGTGGAACGGCATCCGCGAGGCGATCAGCCCGGCCATCCTTGCGGTGGCGACTATCCTTGTCATCATCTCCATCGCGCTGCTGACCACGGTTGAACTGCTGCGCCGCCGGTCGGAACGGCTGCGGGGCGTCAGCCCGGGGTGACGACCTCCCGCCTGCCGCCACCCCCCCCCGGCTTTCATCTTGGCACAAGTATCCCACGGGGGTCCGGGGGTGCGAAACCCCCGTCTGCCGCCCCGCGGGTGCTGTGCCATCGCTTTATGGCAGCACATGCAGCCAGAACCAGATCGTGAAGATCGACAGCGCCGTCGCCACCAGCACCGCCGAGGCTGCAACCCTGCGGGCCGACCCGTAAAGATCGGCGAACAGATAGGCATTCACCCCCGGCGCCATCGCCGCCGTCATCACCGCCGAGCGCAACTGGTCGGTCGTCAGCGCCAGCACAAAGCGGCCAAGCCCCCAGGTGATCGCCGGGTGCAGCATCAGCGACAGGCCGCAGACCATCGCAATCGCGCGCAGATCGCCCTCGGGCCGATAGCGCACCAAGGCGCCGCCCAATCCGAACAGCGA
>JAAFHX010000118.1 GCA_013297695.1 Rhodobacterales bacterium
GGCCGAGGGCAGCATGCCCAGGCTGCCGGTCAGCATCGCGGCGCAATCCGACAGCACGTCGCCGAACAGGTTGTCGGTGACGATCACGTCGAACTGCTTGGGCCAGCGGACAAGCTGCATCGCGCCGTTGTCGGCATACATGTGGGTCAGGGTCACGTCGGGGTATTCGTTGGCATGCACCCAACTCACCTCCTCGCGCCACAGGATGCCGCTTTCCATGACATTGGCCTTCTCCATCGAGCAGACCCGGTTGCTGCGCCGCCGGGCCAGCTCGAACGCCGACCGCGCCACGCGGCGGATCTCGTTCGTGGTGTAGCGCTGCGTGTTGATGCCGACGCGGCCGCCCTCGTTATCGGGGAAGATGCCGCGCGGCTCGCCGAAATAGACACCGGACGTCAGTTCGCGCACGATCATGATGTCAAGGCCCGCGACGACCTCTTTCTTCAGGCTGGAAAAATCGGCCAGCGCGTCAAAGCACTGCGCCGGGCGCAGGTTGGAAAACAGGTCCATCTCCTTGCGCAGGCGCAAGAGGCCGCGTTCCGGCTTCACGCTGAAATCGAGGCTGTCGTATTTCGGCCCGCCGACGGCGCCCAGCAGCACCGCATCCGCCGCCTGCGCCGCCTCCATCGTCGCATCCGACAGCGGCACGCCATGCACGTCATAGGCCGCGCCGCCGACCAGCCCCTCGGAGACATCGAAGATGATGCCGCGCTTGTCGCCCATCCAGGCGATGATCTTCTTGACCTCGTCCATCACCTCGGGGCCGATGCCGTCGCCGGCAAGGATGAGCAGGGAAGGATTGGCCAAGATGCGCCTCCGGGGCTGTGGGGGGAACGGGTTGCGTCCGCCTAGCCAAACCGACGCCGGGGGTCAAGCCGCCCCCCGCACCCCGCAGGGTGCATGCTTGCACGCACCGCCGGTGCCGGGCACCGGAAGGTCGCCCGCGCCGAGGGCGGCTTTCGGGGTGGCGGGGCGGTGCGTGCAAGCACGCACCCTACGGAACCGACCCGCCGGGCGTCATGCGGCGCTGTCTGCTCCGCGCATGTGTTCGACCGGAACTCTGCCGCCCGTAGGGTGCGTGCTTGCACGCACCGCTTCCGCCCTTCTTTCACGGCACGACAATGTCCACCCACACGAGCCGGTGCCGCGAGGCGGCGGCCACCGCAGCGGCCAGCGGGTCGGTTTCGGGTGGCCAGAGCACGCCCGCGCCGCTGACCCGCAGATCGACCGAAGGCAGGATCACCTCGGTCCGCAATCCCCCTACCGGGGCCGCGAACAGCGCGGTGTCCAGCGCCGGGTCGCCGGTCTGCCCCGGGTCGCTGTGGCCGGAGGTGCCGCGCGGCGCGGGGTCCTGAAGCGCGGGCAGGGCCAGCAGCGCGGCCAGCGCGTCGCGCCGCCCCTCGCCATCGGCGGGGTCGAGGTTTGCCCCGCCCAGCAGCACGAAGGGGGTTTCGGGCGGTGGCTCGGGCAGGTCCCCCGCCAGCAGCCGCAGCCAGAAGGCGGCCTCGTCATGGTTGCGGCGGCCGTTGCGGTCCTCGGGGCCGTCGAAGACCGGGGGCGTGGCGTGCCAGGCCAGAATGCGCAGGCTGGTCCCGCCCGGCAGGTCCAGCGGCACCTCCCAATGGCCGGTGGTGGACAGGCGCTGCTCTGGCGGGGTGCCGGGCGGGGCGATCTGGCCGGGCAGGTCGGCCCAGAGCATTTCGGTGAAATCGCGCGCCCCGGCGGCCCGCAGCGGCAGGCGCGACATGAGCACCATGCCCCCTGCGCCGGCAAACGGACCATAGCCCTGCGCGTCGCGCGCCCCGCCCCGCCGCCCGTCGCCATCCAGATCAAGGCCGGTGGCGATGCCGGTATTGGGCCGCGGACCGAAACGGTAGGGCAGGGTCAGGCCCGCCTGCGCCAGCCGGTCCGCCAGCGCGCCTGCCGCCACAAGGTCAAGGTCATGGTCCATGCCCAGCAGCAGCAGCACATCCGGCCGTGCGGCAGCGATCACCTGCACCACGGCGGCAACCTGCGCATCCTCGCCGCGCCGGATATCCTGCAACAGCAGGCCCGGCCCCCGGCGTTCCAGTTCCGCATCATAAACCGCGACGCGCAGCGTTTCGGCGACGCCCGCCCCGGCCCCCAGGGTCAGCGCCGCCGCCAGAACCAGCCGCACCGCCCCCGTGCCGGTCAGACCCAGGGGCGCAACGTGGCGGCACGCGCCTCGAACGCGTCGATGCTGGCCACCTTTTCCAGCGACAGCCCGATGTCGTCCAGCCCGTTCATCAGGCAATGCTTGCGGAACGGGTCGATCTGGAAATGGAACGTGGTTCCGTCCGATGCAGTGACGGTCTGCGCCTCAAGGTCCACCGCCATGCGGGCATTCGCGCCGCGCCGGGCATCCTCCATCAGCGCGGCCACCTGATCCTCGGGCAGCACGACGGGCAGGATGCCGTTCTTGAAGCAGTTGTTGTAGAAGATGTCGGCAAAGCTGGTCGAGATCACGCAGCGGATGCCGAAATCCAGAAGCGCCCAGGGCGCATGTTCGCGCGACGATCCGCAGCCGAAATTGTCACCCGCGACGATGATCTGCGCCGACCGGTAGGCAGGCTGGTTCAGCACGAAACCGGGAATCTCCGCGCCGTCAGAGGTATAGCGCATCTCGTCGAACAGGTTCCGGCCAAGGCCCGTGCGGGCGATGGTCTTCAGGAACTGCTTGGGAATGATCATGTCCGTATCGATGTTGACCAGCGGCATGGGGGCCGCAATGCCGGTCAGGGTGGTGAAGGGTGTCATGGGGTTCCGTCCTCTGGACTTTGGGGCTGATCGGGGATTACCTGCCACTCCGGATCCTGTGCCGAACGGGTTGCCGCCCGGACGAAGCATGGAGAGGATGCGTGACCTTCGAAGCTCTCGTTGCCTGCATAGACCGGCGCTGGTCGCCTGGCATCGGCGATCCTACCGTGATGGGGTGGATGACAGTGGCGGCCTATCTTGTCACCGCCGCGCTGGCTTTCCGGGTTGTCCGGCAGATCGACAGGGGGCGCACCCGCGTCTTCTGGGCGACCGTGGTCGGGCTGATGCTGTGCCTTGCGGTGAACAAGCAGCTTGACCTGCAAAGCGCGCTGACGGCGGCTGGCCGCTGCATCGCGCAGGCCCAGGGGTGGTACGACCACCGCCGTGCGGTGCAGGTGCAATTCATCGAGGTGCTTCTGGGTTTCGCCCTGCTGGCGCTGCTGTCCGGCCTTGTCCTTTTGCGCCGCGATCTTCCGGCCAACCTGCTTGCGCTGGTCGGCCTGGTCTTCGTGGCGGGCTTCGTGATGGTGCGGGCGGTGGGGTTCCATCACATCGACGCCTTCCTGAGCAGCAGCGTGAAGAATGTGCGGCTGAACTGGGTCCTGGAATGGACCGGACTTGTGCTGATTTCCGTCAACGCCCTGATCCTTGGGCGGCGCTCCGGTCGCCGTGCCATCACATCATCTCGCGCACATCCGTCAGCCGACCGGTAACGGCGGCGGCCGCAGCCATGGCAGGCGACAGCAGGTGCGTGCGCCCGCCCCGGCCCTGACGCCCCTCGAAGTTGCGGTTCGACGTGGCGGCGCAGCGCTCGCCGGGCGACAACTGGTCGGGGTTCATCGCAAGGCACATGGAACAGCCCGCCAGCCGCCATTCGAAACCCGCGTCGATGAATATCTGCGCCAGCCCCTCTTCCTCGGCCTGCGCGCGGACAAGGCCGGACCCCGGAACGACCATGGCGCGCAGCCCGTCCTTCTTCTTCTTGCCCTTCAGGATTGCCGCCGCCGCGCGCAGGTCCTCGATCCGGCCATTGGTGCAGGACCCGATGAAGACCGTGTCGATGGCGATCTCGGACAGCTTCTGGCCGGGCGTCAGGCCCATGTAATCCAGGCTGCGGCGCACGGCATCGACCTTGCCGCCGGTGAAGCTTTCCGGGTCAGGCACCACGCCGGTGATCGGCAGAACGTCCTCGGGGCTGGTGCCCCAGGTGACGACGGGGGCGATATCCTCGCCCCGAAGGGTGACGACCTTGTCGAACTGCGCGCCCTCGTCGGTGTACAGCGTCTTCCACCAGGCCAGTGCCGCCTCCCAGGCAGCACCTTTCGGCGCATGCGGGCGGCCCATCACATAGGCAAAGGTCTTCTCATCCGGCGCGATCAGCCCCGCCCGCGCGCCGCCCTCGATCGCCATGTTGCAGACCGTCATGCGGCCTTCCATCGACAGCTCGCGAATCGCCTGGCCGCAGTATTCGATCACATGGCCGGTTCCTCCGGCGGTGCCGGTCGCGCCGATCACCGAAAGGGTGATGTCCTTGGCCGTCACACCGGGGCGCAGGGACCCGGTGATTTCCACCTTCATGTTCTTGGCCTTGCGCTGGATCAGAGTCTGGGTCGCCAGCACATGCTCCACCTCGGACGTGCCGATGCCATGCGCCAGCGCACCGAAGGCCCCGTGGGTGGCGGTATGGCTGTCGCCGCAGACCACGGTCATGCCGGGCAGGGTCCAGCCCTGCTCGGGGCCGACGATATGCACGATGCCCTGCCGGATGTCCGACACAGGGTAGTAATGCACGCCGAAGTCGCGGGCGTTGCGGTCCAGCGCCTCGACCTGGATGCGGCTTTCCGCGTTGTCGATGTGGGTGTCGCGGCCCGCCGTCGTGGGCACGTTGTGGTCGGGCACGGCAATGGTGCGCTCGGGCGCGCGGACCTTGCGGCCGGTCATCCGCAGCCCCTCGAAGGCCTGCGGGCTGGTCACCTCGTGCACGAGGTGGCGGTCGATATACAGCAGGCAGGTGCCGTCATCGGCCTGGTGGACGACATGGGCGTCCCAGATCTTGTCATACAGCGTCTTGGCAGAGGTCATGGCACTCTCTCGGGCGGAAGGCTGGGGAAAGGGGCGGCAGGCGGCACGCGCAGGCTAGCGGCGCGCCAGAATCGACCGAAGGGCACCGTGGAACCTCCAGGGCAGCCGTGCGTGATCGTCCATGTCGAAAAACCGCATCATGACGCAAGATTTACGCGCGCAGCCCTGTCAAGACAAGGTGCGGCGCACGACATAACAGCCGGAAGCAAAAGCGCGCGGCGCGAAGGACGGATCCGGGATGACGGGCAGGACAGGAATGGCGGCGCTGATTCTGGCGCTTGGTCTGGCAACGGGGGCAAGGGCAGAGATGTACAAGGGGACCGAAACGCCCGCCTATCGGGTAGAGCAGGTCGTGAACGGGGCCGAGGTGCGCGCCTATGGCCCCTCGGTGGTGGCCGAAGTCACGGTGGCCGGCAGCCGGTCGGGTGCCGCGAACGCCGGGTTCCGCGTGCTGGCGGGCTATATCTTTGGCGGCAATGATGACAGCGCCAAGATCGCCATGACGACTCCGGTCGCGCAGGTGCCCGACACGGCCGCGACATCCGGCGGGAAAGAGTGGACGATCCGCTTCACCATGCCCGCGCAATGGTCCCTCGACAGGCTGCCTGCTGCAAGGGACAGCCGCATCCGCATGATCGAAACCCCGCCGCGGCGCATGCTGGTCGTGACGTTTTCCGGCCGCCCGACCGATGCCGCCCTGGCCGAGGCGTCGGACCGGCTGCACGCCGCCGCCCGGGCCGCAGGGCTGCAGACGACGGGCGTTCCCGAGTACATGTTCTATGACGCTCCCTTCACGCTGCCATGGAACCGCCGAAACGAAGTGGCGCTTGCCTTGCGATAGCCGCGCGCGAAAGGGCTGGACCCGACGGCGACAGGCCTGTACACGCTTGCGCTTTGGTTTCGCGGGCCTCGATCGTTGAGATTCGCCGCCGCCGATGATATGGTGGCACCATGCCCGGCACCGGGGCAGCATCGGTGCGCAACCCAGGAGGACGATGTCCTGTCTCATGCTGAATTGGGGGCCGGTGGCGCGGTCCTTTCGGGGGCGGCGCTGATGGCCACGTTCCCTTCCCCTGTGGTGGATGCAACCGCGCTGGCGGATGATGCATCCAGCCGCGATTTGCTTGCGCGCATCCTTGCGTCGCTGGACGACGACAAGGCCGAAGACGTCGTGACCATCGACCTGCGCGGACGGTCGGACATGGCCGACTACATGGTGGTCTGTTCGGGCCGGTCGTCGCGCCAGGTCGCCGCCATCTCGGAAAAGCTGGTGGACCGGCTGAAGCAGGAAGCGCGCCGCAGCGCCAAGATCGAGGGCAAGGAAACCGGCGACTGGGTGCTGATCGACACGGGCGACGTGATCGTCCATGTCTTCCGTCCCGAAGTGCGCGATTTCTACCAGCTTGAAAAGATGTGGATGCCGACAGGCGCGCGGGTTCCGCACGGCGCGTGATGCACCTGCAGGTCGTTGCGGTCGGCCGCCTTCGCGCCGACCGCCCGGAACGGGCGCTGTTCGACGACTATCGGGCGCGCGTCAACCAGATCGGGCGACCGCTCGCCCTGGGCCCCCTGACCGAGATCGAGGTCGAAGACCGCAGGAACCTGGGTCGCACGGCCGAGGCCGACCTTCTGGTCCGCGCTGTTCCGCCGGGCGCGAGGATCGTGGCGCTGGATGAACGCGGTCGGCAGTCCACCAGCCCGGAGTTTGCAGCCTTGCTGGCGCGCTGGCGCGACGACGGGATACAGGACCTTGCCTTCGTGATCGGCGGGGCTGACGGCATCGCGCCCGAACTGCGCGACCGGGCACAGCATGTGCTGTCCTTCGGCCAGATGGTCTGGCCGCATCTGCTCGCGCGCGTCCTGCTGGCCGAACAGATATACCGCGCCGCCACCATCCTGTCGGGCAGCCCCTATCACCGAGCGTGACGCAAAATCCTTGAACAAGGATTTTGACAAAACTCTTGCAAGAGTTTTGGGCCAGGCTGAAACGGCACGGCGGGACAAATTTCCTGCATGCCCGCACTGGACAAACCTTCGCAGGCTGGTGTCGTTGACGCAGAACGGCTCCGGCAACTGGTCGGGTCCGCCCCCTATCCCCAAGGCAGGACAAACAGATGACCCCGAACGCACCGAACGATGCCCTCCTGAACCCCGCGCGCCGCAGGCTGCTGGCGATGGCGGCGGGTGGAGGCCTAGGTCTGCCGCTGCTTGCAGGCACCGCAGCCCGCGCCGAAGATGACAAGCCGATGCTGATGTTCGTGCAGCTCGCCTCGGGGACCGTGGTCGATGAGGCTGCCAGAACCATCCGACTGGTCAACCTCAGCCCCCAGACCCTGTACTTCGCCGACCGCCCCGACCGCATCGCAGGCCATGTGAAGCTGGACAAGTATCTGGCCGACTGGACTGCCGCCGCCGGGGCGGACAACTTTTCCGCAGATCCGCCGAACGCGGCGCTGTCGGTCTATGAACCCGGCAAGGATGACAGTTCGGTATCGATCATCGAGATATCGAACCCGCGCGTCGAAGGGGCCGACATCCTCTATGACTACAAGGTGATCCATGATGCCGGCCCGGTTTCCGGCGGCGAGACGGCGCTGTTCATCGACATGATCGGGGTCGGCGGCGGCGTGGGCGTGGGGTTTCACGGGGTCGGCGTGGGTGTGCGCGGGCCGGGCGTGTACTGAACCGGCCTTCCGCAGGACCGCGCGGCGCGCAGCATGATTGCCCGCGCCGCGCGACGCGCGTAGACAACAGGCGTAAGCCCTTGCAGCGAGCGTGTCCCGGATGATCCCGAAACCTGTGGTCCTGTGCATTCTTGATGGCTGGGGCCTGCGCGAAGACCCCACGGCCAATGCGCCTGCCCTGGCAGACGTGCCGAATTTCAACCGGCTGTGGGCCAGTTGCCCGCATGCGCAGCTTGTGACCCACGGGCGCGACGTGGGCCTGCCGACCGGGCAGATGGGCAATTCCGAGGTCGGGCATACCAATATCGGCGCGGGCCGGGTGGTGGCGATGGACCTGGGGGCCATCGATCTGGCGATCGAGGACGGCACTTTCTTCGGCAACCCCGCGCTTCTGGACTTCATCGACCGGCTGAAGGCCAGCGGCGGCACGGCGCATGTGATGGGCGTGGTTTCGGACGGCGGCGTGCACGGGCATATCCTGCACCTGCTGGCCGCGCTGCGGGCGCTGCGCGGGGCCGGTCTGCCGGTCGTCGTGCATGCGATCACCGACGGGCGCGACGTGCCGCCGTCGTCGGGTGCGGGGTTCATGGACCAGCTTGTGGACGGCCTGCCCGAAGGCGCGCGCGTCGGCACGGTGACGGGGCGCTACTGGGCGATGGACCGCGACACGCGGTGGGACCGGGTGGCGCGCGCCCATGCGGCGATGACCCATGGCGCGGGGGAAACCGCCCCTGATGCCGCCAGCGCCGTCGCGGCCGCCTATACGCGCGGCGAGACGGACGAATTCATCGCCCCGACCGTGATCGGCGACTATGCCGGGGCACAGGATGGCGACGGGGTCTTCTTTCTGAATTTCCGCGCCGACCGGGCCCGCGAAATCCTGTCGGCGCTTGGCGATCCTGCCTTCGCCGCCTTTGATGCCGGTCGCCGCCCGGTCTGGGCAGCGATGTTGGGGATGGTGGATTATTCGACGGCCCATGCCGCCTACATGACCGCCGCCTACCCCAAGCAGGAGATTCGCAATACTCTGGGCGCGTGGGTCTCGGCGCAGGGCCGCACCCAGTTCCGGCTGGCCGAGACCGAGAAATACCCCCATGTCACCTTCTTTCTGAACGGCGGCAGCGAGGTCGTGCTGCCGGGCGAAGACCGCTACATGGCAAGATCGCCGAAAGTGGCGACCTATGACCTGCAGCCCGAAATGTCGGAGCCCGAGGTGGCCGAGCATCTGGTGCAGGCGATCGGACATGGCTACGACCTGATCGTGGTGAACTTTGCCAACCCCGACATGGTGGGCCATACCGGCATCCTGTCTGCCGCCATCGCCGCCTGCGAGGCGGTGGACCGGGGTCTGGGTCTGGCGGTTGCGGCGCTGGAAAAGGCCGGGGGCGCCATGATCATCACGGCCGACCACGGGAATTGCGAAACCATGGTCGATCCGGTCACGGGGGCACCGCATACCGCACATACCACCAACCCGGTGCCGGTCATCCTGGTCGGCGGCCCCCCGGGCGTTACATTGCGCAACGGGCGGCTGGCCGACCTGGCCCCGACGCTGCTGGACCTGATGGGGCTTGACCTGCCGCCCGAGATGACGGGAACTTCGCTTATCCAGCGCTGAGCGCCATGCCATGCGGGTCTGACGACGCAATCGTGATGAGGAGTGACCCCGGTGCAGGCAAACTGCCGATACTCGGCACGAAAGCTTCGCACTATGAAGAAGGATGAGCGGCGTCGGTGTGCCCCTGCGGGCCATGCGGTGCGCCGGCAGATGCGGCGTCGGACGGCCTGCGGGCGGTCGGGCAGGAAACAAGACAGGGTGCCGGGACGGCCGATGGGGCCGGATGTGCCGGGATGCAGGAGCAGGACGGGAACAGATGAGGAAATTCGTGATGGCCGCCCTGGGCGGAACCGTTGCAGGGGTGTTGCTGACGACCCAGGTGGCCGGCCCCCTGATCGCGCAAGAGGCCGACAAGGGCGAGAATGTCTATGAACAGCTTGACCTGTTCGGCGACATCTTTGAACGCATCCGCGCCCAGTATGTCGAGGAAGTGGATTCGCAGAAGCTGATCGAGGCCGCGATCAACGGCATGCTCACGTCGCTGGACCCGCATTCCAGCTACCTGCCTGCCAAGGATTTCGACGACATGCAGGTGCAGACCCGGGGCGAATTCGGCGGTCTGGGCATCGAGGTCACGCAGGAAAACGGCTTCGTCAAGGTGGTCTCGCCGATGGATGACACGCCTGCGGCAGCCGCAGGCATCCAGTCGGGCGATTTCATCACCCATGTGAACGGCGAGTCGGTGCTGGGCCTGACGCTGGACAAGGCGGTGGACATGATGCGCGGCCCGGTCGGGTCGGAAATCGTCATCACCGTGGTGCGCGAGGGCGTGCAGGACCCCTTCGACGTGTCGATCATCCGCGACACGATCAAGCTGACGGCGGTCAAGGGCCGCGACGTGGGCAATGCGGTGGTGCTGCGGATCACGACCTTCAACGACCAGACCTATCCGAATCTGGAAGCCGAGCTGAAGAAGGGCGTCGAAGAGGCGGGCGGCATCGACAAGGTCGATGGCTTCGTGCTTGACCTGCGCAACAACCCCGGCGGCCTTCTGACCCAGGCGATCAAGGTCTCGGACGCCTTCCTCGACAAGGGCGAGATCGTCTCGACCCGGGGCCGCAACCCGAGCGATGGCGAGCGGTTCAATGCGACGCTTGGCGATCTGGCGCAGGGCAAGCCCATCGTGGCGCTGATCAACGGCGGGTCGGCCTCGGCCTCGGAAATCGTGGTGGGGGCGCTGCAGGACCACCGCCGCGCCATCGTTGTCGGCACCAAGAGCTTCGGCAAGGGATCGGTGCAGACGCTGGTGCCGCTGCGCGATGACGGGGCGATGCGGCTGACCACGGCGCGGTATTACACGCCGTCGGGCCGGTCGATCCAGGCCCTGGGCATTTCGCCCGATATCGTCGTCAAGCAGCCGGTTCCGCCCGAGCCCGCCGCCGAAGGCACCGATGCGGCCAAGGAAGAACCCGCGATCCGGTCCGAGGCCGATCTGCGCGGCATCATCTCGAACGACTCGATGACCGAGGATGAACGCAAGGTGCTGGAAGAAGAGCAGGCCAAGGCCGAAGAGGCCGCCAAGCTGCGCGACGAGGATTACCAGCTTGCCTATGCCGTCGATATCCTGAAGGGCCTTGCCGCCATCGCGCCGCAGGTGAACGGCGGGCAGGACGCCGCCGCCGTCGCCCCGGCGGAAGAACCGGCCAAGCAGCCCTGACATCTGTGCGGGGGGCCGGACCATCGGCCCCCCGCCTGAAAGGCACCGTCATGCCCGATCCCGCGAGCCTGCCCTACCGCCCCTGCGTCGGCGTCGTTCTGGTCAACCAGGGCGGCCTGATCTTTGCCGGGCAGCGGCTGGATACGACCAGCCCGGCCTGGCAGATGCCGCAGGGCGGGATCGACGACGGCGAGGCCCCCCGCGCCGCCGCCTTGCGCGAGTTGTGGGAGGAAACAGGGGTCACCGCCGATCTGGTGGAGTTCGTGGCCAAGACGGATGGCTGGATCACCTATGACCTGCCGCCCGAGTTGCTGGGCAAGGCCTGGGGCGGCAAGTATCGCGGGCAGCGGCAGAAGTGGTTCCTGTACCGCTATCTTGGCAGCGACGATCAGATCGACATCGCGACCGTACACCCGGAATTCGCGTCCTGGCGGTGGATCGGGGCACAGGACATGATCGATGCGATCGTGCCGTTCAAGCGTGCCGTCTATGAACAGGTGGTGGCGGCTTTCCGGACGCATCTGGCCTGAGCCTCTGTCGCTTCCGCCTTTGCGCCGGAACCCCGAGCCGGGGCGCAGGAAGGTCCGGGCACCCATCGCGGCCTTGCAATGGGTGCCCGGAACCCTGGGCAGGACATTCCCCTCCAGAGACGAGCGGGGGCAGGGTCGCCCCGGAACGGACAGGCCGTCTGCTGCCGTGGCACCATGTATCGGCTGCGTTCGTGGCATCAGGACGATGGCCGGATGGCTTTTGGCGGACGATTGTGCGGCGGGATATGGGCAGGGGGTTTCGCGGGCTTGATTTGGCACGGACAGCGCGTAAGCTGCGGCCATGACGGTGCAGACGCCGACCCCCTTTCCCCTTGCCGCGCGGATGGCCGAAGAGGTCAGTTTCGACCGGCGCGAACTCGGGCTGATCCTTGGGCTTTACGGTCGGATGGTCGCTGCGGGCGAATGGCGCGACTATGGCATCTCGTGCCTGCGCGATGTTGCCGTGTTTTCGGTCTTTCGCCGCACCGCCGAACACCCGCTGTACCGGATCGAAAAACGGCCCCGGATGCGCGCGCGGCAGGGACTTTATGCCGTGGTCGCGATGGATGGGCAGGTGCTGCGGCGCGGGTCTGATCTGGCCGTGGTTCTGAAGGTGCTGGAGCGCAAGCTGATCCGCCCGATCGACTGACCCGGCGGCGGAAAGGGGGGCTGTC
>JAAFHX010000119.1 GCA_013297695.1 Rhodobacterales bacterium
CTTGACCTTCCGGCGGCCCTGGCTGTCGGTGTATTCCTTGGCGGGCTTGGTCACCATGGTGAAGCCGTTGTAGTGCAGCCAGTCGACCAGCGGACGAATCGGCGAATAGTCGTCGTTTTCCAGCAAGGCCGTGTAGTAGAAGGCCCGCAGCAGCTTGCCGCGGCGCATGAATTCCTGACGCAGAAGCTTGTAGTCAATGTCAAAACCAAGCGCTTTGGCGGCAGCGTAAAGGTTTGATCCGTCAATGAACAGCGCAAGCCGTTCGTCCTTGTAGAACATATCGGTTCCTCTCAAATTTTCGCTTCGCCTATCGGGGTTTCCATGATTTGTCTACGATTTGTAGAAAAATGCGATGGCGGACCTGACCAGATATCGGGCACACCTGTCCTTTCGGCAAGGTCGCCTATACGAAAGATTACCATTGGTTTACGCAAGGGAACAGAAGACTCTGATCGCACTGGGGGCGAATTTGCCCCTGGGTGCCGTTTCCCCGGCAGAAACACTGACGGCGGCTGTGGCCGAGCTTTCGGCGCGCGGGCTGGGGCCTGTCCGGGTCAGCCGCCTGTTCCGCACGCCCTGCTTTCCGGCAGGTTCGGGGCCCGACTATGTGAATGCCGCCGCCGAACTGGGCATGCCGACCGAGCGGGGGGCCGAGGCCCTATTGTCGATCCTGCATGAGATCGAGGCGTTGCATGGTCGCCAGCGGCTGCAGCGGTGGGGCATGCGCACGCTTGACATCGATCTTTTGGCCCTTGGCGATGCCGTGGTGCCCGATGCGGCAACGCAGGACCGTTGGCGCAACCTGCCGCTGGACCGGCAGATCGGTCAGGCACCTGACCGGCTGATCCTGCCCCATCCCCGGCTGCAGGACCGTGCCTTTGTTCTGGTTCCGCTGGCCGACGTGGCACCGGACTGGCGGCATCCGCTGCTGGGGCGCACGGTGGCGCAGTTGCTGGCCGATCTGCCGCAGGCCGACCGCGATGCGGTGCAGCCGCTGTAGGGCCGTCGGCTGCGGTCGGATTCGGTGCTTGTCAAGGGGAATGCGCTGGCTTACATAAGCGCGCTCGTGTCCCGATCCGAACTGGAGTTGCCCATGGCCCGCGTGACGGTAGAAGATTGCGTTGACAAGGTTCCGAACCGGTTCGAACTGGTGATGCTGGCTGCCCATCGGGCACGCGAGATTCAGGCGGGGTCTGCCATCACGGTGGATCGTGACAATGACAAGAACCCCGTCGTCAGCCTGCGCGAGATCGCCGAAGAGACGCAGGCCGCCGACAGCCTGCGCGAGCGGATGATCGAAAGCCACCAGACCCAGATCGAGATCGACGAGCCGGAAGAAGATTCCATGGCGCTGTTGATGGGCGGCGAGATCGACCGGCCGATGTCCGACGACATGTCCGAAGAAAAACTGCTGCGCGCCCTGATGGAAGCGCAGGGCCAGAACTGACGCAAGGCTGGTCCCGGGCATGCCCCGGGACGGGAAGGGACGGGGATGATCGACGTCGAAGACCTGATCGCCCTCGTCCGAAACTACAACCCTCGCACCAACGACGACCTTCTGCGCCGGGCCTATGCCTATGGCCTGAAGATGCATGCCGGACAGATGCGCCAGTCGGGCGAGCCCTATTTCACCCATCCGGTTGCTGTGGCGGCGATCCTGACCGAACAGCGGCTGGATGATGCGACCATCGTCACCGCGCTGCTGCACGACACGATCGAGGATACCAAATCCACCTATGCCGAGGTGGTGCGGATGTTCGGCGAAGAGGTGGCCGAACTGGTCGACGGCGTGACCAAGCTGACCAACCTGCAACTGTCTTCAACCCAGTCGAAACAGGCCGAGAACTTCCGCAAGCTGTTCATGGCCATGTCCAAGGACCTGCGGGTGATCCTGGTCAAGCTGGCCGACCGGCTGCACAACATGCGCACGATCAAGAGCATGAAGCCGGAAAAGCAGGCCCAGAAGGCGCGCGAGACGATGGAGATCTTCGCGCCGCTGGCCGGGCGCATGGGCATGCAGTGGATGCGCGAGGAGCTGGAGGATCTGGCCTTCCGCGTGCTGAACCCCGAGGCGCGCAATTCGATCATCCGCCGCTTCATCACGCTGCAGCGCGAGACCGGCGACGTGGTGCACAAGATCACCGCCGACATCCGTCTGGAACTGGACAAGGCCGGGATCGAGGCCGATGTCTATGGCCGCGCGAAAAAGCCCTATTCGATCTGGCGCAAGATGCAGGAAAAGGACCTGGCCTTTTCGCGCCTGTCCGACATCTACGGCTTTCGGGTGATCTGCGGGTCGGAACAGGACTGCTATCGCATCCTGGGCGTGATCCACCAGCGCTGGCGCGCGGTGCCGGGGCGGTTCAAGGATTACATCAGCCAGCCCAAGTCGAACGGCTACCGCAGCATCCACACCACCGTGTCGGGTCGCGACGGCAAGCGGGTCGAGGTGCAGATCCGCACCCGCCAGATGCATGAGGTGGCCGAGGCGGGCGTGGCCGCGCACTGGTCCTACCGCGACGGGGTGCGGGCGCGGAACCCCTTTGCCGTCGATCCGGCCAAGTGGATCGCCAGCATGACCGAGCGGCTGGACGAGGACGACCACGACGAGTTTCTCGAAAACGTCAAACTCGAGATGTATCAGGATCAGGTGTTCTGCTTCACGCCGAAGGGCGACGTGGTGCAGCTTCCCCGGGGGGCGACGCCGCTGGACTATGCCTATGCCATCCACACGCGGATCGGGAATTCCTGCGTCTCGGCCAAGGTCGATGGTATCCGCGTGCCGCTGTGGACGCGGCTGAAAAACGGCCAGTCGGTCGAGATCATCACCGCCGAAGGCCAGCGCCCGCAGGCAAGCTGGATCGACATCGTGACCACGGGCCGTGCCAAGGCCGCGATCCGCAAGAGCCTGCGCGAGGAAGACCGCGGCCGCTTTGTCAAGCTGGGCTGGGAACTGGCGCGGGCGGCCTTTGACCATGTGGGAAAGAAGGCGACCGACAAGGCGCTGCGGACGGCGGCGAAGAACCTTGGCCTTGCCGATGACCAGGACCTGCTGGCGCGGCTGGGCAGCGCCGAATTGACGGCGCGCAAGGTGGTGGAAACGCTGTACCCCGAACTGTCGCTGGCGCGTACCGACGAGGTCGATGCGCAACGTCCCGTGGTGGGTCTGGCCGCCGACCAGAGCTTTCGCCGCGCGGGCTGCTGCCAGCCGGTGCCGGGCGAGCGGATCGTGGGCATCACCTATCGCGGGCAGGGCGTGGTGGTGCATGCCATCGACTGCCCCGCGCTGGAGGAATTCGAAGAGCAGCCGGCCCGCTGGGTCGATCTGCACTGGCAGGGCGGGCGCCACGCCGCCGTGCACACGGTCACGCTGGACCTGACGATCCGCAACGACGCGGGCATCCTGGGGCGGATCTGCACCTTGATCGGAGAGCAGAAGGCCAATATCTCGGACCTGCGGTTCACCGACCGAAAGCCGGATTTCTACCGGCTGCTGGTGGATGTGGACCTGCGCGATGTCGAGCATCTGCACATGGTCATGACCGCGCTCGAGGCGGAAACCGATGTGGCCCAGATCAGCCGGCATCGTGACCTGAGCAGAAAGCCCTGACGGGCAGGGGGCGGGCAGGTGGTCTTCAAACGGCGCAATCCAAGGTCGGTCTGGGACTGGACCCGCCAGATGGTCTATCCGACCGGCGGGTTCCGGCGCGCGATCCAATATGTCAGCCTGCGGCTGACCCGCCTGCCCGACAAGCCGCACCGCATTGCGCGCGGGGTTTTCTGCGGCGTCTTCATGTCGTTCACCCCGTTCTTCGGGTTGCATTTCCTGGGTGCCGGAGTGATGGCCTGGCTGATTCGGGGCAACATCCTGGCGGCCCTGCTGGCGACCTTCGTGGGCAACCCGCTGACAACCCCCTTTGTCGCGATCACGTCGGTCGGGTTCGGGCACTGGCTCCTCGGCATCGAATCGCCGCTTACCTTCCTGTCGATCGTCGAGGCCTTCAGCAATGCGGGTACCGAGCTCTGGCGCAACTTCCTTGCGATCTTCTCGGATGCGCATACCCATTGGGGGTCGTTGAAACGGTTCTTCGACACGATCTTTCTGCCCTACCTCGTGGGCGGCATCCTGCCGGGGCTGGTGGTCAGCCTGCTGTTCTACTGGGGCACGATCCCGCTGGTGCGCGCCTATCAGAAAATCCGCGCAACCAAGCTGCACGAGCGGATCGAGAGACGGCACGCCGAACGCGAGGCCCGGCGGCTGCAGGCAGCCGAAGCGCAAGGGGCGGCAGGGGATGACGGTCCCCCGCAGGTCGGCTAGGCTGACCGGCGCAGTGCAGGCGGCAAGAACAACAGGACGGGCACCATGACGAAATTGCCTCTCGGGCGGCTCAGGCTGGGCGTGAACATCGACCATGTGGCCACCGTCCGCAATGCGCGCGGAACGGTCTGGCCAGACCCGCTGCGGGCGGCGCTGCTGGCCGAGGCGGCAGGGGCCGACGGCATCACCGCGCATCTGCGCGAGGATCGCCGCCACATCCGCGACGCCGATATCGAGGCGCTGGCGGCAGGGCTGACGATCCCGCTCAACTTCGAATGCGCGGCGACGGCCGAGATGCAGGCCATCGCCCTGCGCCACCGGCCTCATGCGATCTGCCTTGTTCCGGAACGGCGCGAGGAACGCACCACCGAGGGCGGCCTTGATGTTGCATCGGACCGGAACCGGCTGACCGACTATATCACCCCCCTGCGCGAGGCTGGCATCCGCGTGTCGATGTTCGTGGGCCATGACCCGCGCCAGATCGAAGCCTCGGCCCGGATCGGGGCGGCGGTGGTGGAATTGCATACGGGCCACTACAGCGACCTGCATGCCGAAGGGAAACTGGCCGAAAGCCATGCCGAGCTTGCCGCCCTGCAACAGGCGGCTGCCCTGGCCCATGACCTTGGGCTGGAGGTGCATGCCGGCCATGGCCTGACCTATGACAACGTCATGCCGGTGGCCGCCTTTCCGCAGGTGATGGAGCTGAACATCGGCCATTTCCTGATGGGGGAAGCGATCTTCCGGGGCCTTGGTCCCGCGATCGAAGAAATGCGGCGCATGATGGACCTTGCGCGCCCGGGGGCGGCGTGACCCAAGGCTTTTTGAAAAGCCTTGGCAAATTCCTTGAAAGGAATTTGGGCGCTCGGGCCGGGTCGTCCGCATGATCCTTGGTGTCGGCACCGACCTGTGCAACATCGAGCGGATCGCGCGCACGCTGGACCGGTTCGGCGACAGGTTCCGCAATCGCGTCTTCACGCCCGAAGAACAGCGCCGCGCCGAGCGCCGCAAGGATGTGGCCGGGACCTATGCCAAGCGGTGGGCCGCCAAGGAGGCCTGTTCCAAGGCGCTTGGCACGGGGCTGGCCATGGGCATCGCCTGGAAGGACATGGCGGTGACGAACCTGGCCTCGGGGCAGCCGGTGATGCAGGTCACCGGTTGGGCGGCCGAGCGGCTGGCCGCGATGACCCCGCCGGGGCATCGGGCGGTGATCCATGTCACGCTGACCGACGATCATCCCTGGGCGCAGGCCTTTGTCGTGATCGAGGCACGCCCCCTGGGTCAGGGTGCCCCGGTCGCGCCGCTTGCTTGACTCCGGGTCGGTCGGCGCGCATGTAGCCGCGAACGCTTCAGGCAGGGCAGGGCGGCATGGCGACCAAGGCAAAGAAAAGCGACGGCGGCATTCTGGAAACCGTCAGGACGGTGGTCTGGGCGCTGGTGATTGCCGGCATTTTCCGGACCCTGTTCTTCCAGCCGTTCTGGATTCCGTCGGGCAGCATGAAAGACACGCTGCTGATCGGCGATTTCCTGTTCGTCAACAAGATGGCCTATGGCTATTCGCGCTATTCCTGCCCCTTCGGTCTGTGCCCGATCTCGGGGCGCATCCTGGGGTCGGCGCCCGAACGCGGCGACGTGGTGGTGTTCCGGCATCCGGTGAACGGTTCCGATTTCATCAAGCGGCTGATCGGCCTGCCGGGCGATGCGGTGCAGGTCAAGGGTGGCGTGATCTATCTGAACGGCAAGGAAGTGCCGCAGGTGCCCGCCGGAACCTTCGAGGAGGTATTTGAACGCCAGGGTCCGATGGGCCAGTTCCCGCGCTGCGAGAACGGCCCGGTGGGCGAGGGCGGCACCTGCACCTCCAGCCGGTTCCGCGAGACGTTGCCACCGACCGAAGCCTTTCCGCAGGGGCGCATGCATGATGTGCTGAACATCGACACCAATGGCGGGGCCGACAACACCGATGTGTTCATCGTGCCGCCGGGCCACTACTTCTTCATGGGCGACAACCGCGACAACAGCATGGACAGCCGCTTTTCGCAAAGCGTTGGCGGGGTGGGGTTTGTGCCGGCCGAAAACCTGATCGGCCGCGCCGACCGGATCATGTTCTCGTCGGCGGGAAGGTCGATGCTGTTCTTCTGGACCTGGCGGGCAGACCGCTTCTTCAAGGGAATCGAGTGAAGCTGTCGGCTGATCTTCGTGCCTTTTCCGCCCGGCTGGGGCATGAGTTCCGCAGCCCGGACCTTCTGGTGCAGGCCGTGACCCATGCCTCGATCTCGTCGCCCACCCGGCCCGACAACCAGCGGCTGGAGTTTCTGGGCGACCGGGTTCTGGGTCTGGTGATGGCCGAGGCGCTGCTGCAGGCCGACCCGGCGGCGGCCGAGGGGCAGTTGGCACCGCGCTATAACGCGCTGGTGCGCAAGGAAAGCTGCGCCGATGTGGCACGAGAGATCGGCCTTGGCGAGGTGCTGAAGCTGGGCCGGTCCGAGATGATGTCGGGCGGGCGGCGGAAAGAGGCGCTTCTGGGCGATGCGCTGGAGGCGGTGATTGCCGCCGTCTATCTGGATGGCGGCTTTGGTGCGGCGCAGCGGGCGGTGTTGCGGCTTTGGGCCGGGCGGATCGCGGCGGTTGAGGCCGACAGCCGCGATGCCAAGACCGCCCTGCAGGAATGGGCGCAGGCGCGCGGTCTGGCCCCGCCGACCTATGGCGAGCTTGGCCGCGACGGACCGGATCACCAGCCCCTGTTCACGGTCGAGGTGGCGCTGGAAACCGGGGCCGCCGAGGTGGCGCAGGCGGGCACGAAACGGCAAGCGGAACAGGCGGCGGCCAAGGCCTTGCTCGCCCGGATGGAGGCGACCGATGGCAGGGGATGACACCCTAGGGGAACCGGGAAAGCGGGCGGGGTTCGTGGCCCTGATCGGCGAGCCGAATGCGGGGAAATCCACGCTGCTGAACCGCATGGTGGGGGCCAAGATCGCCGCCGTCACGCACAAGGTGCAGACCACGCGGACCCGCATCCGCGGCGTCTGCATGGAGGGGCAGAGCCAGATCGTATTCGTGGACACGCCCGGCCTGTTCGTGCCGCGCCGCAGGCTGGACCGGGCGATGGTGGCCGCTGCCTGGGGCGGGGCGGCGGATGCCGACATCGTGGTGCTGATGGTCGAGGCGCATCGCGGCATGACCGAGGGCGTGGAAAAGATCATCGACAGCCTGCGTGACCGCATCCCGCAGGGTCAACCGGTGGCGCTGGCCATCAACAAGATCGACCGGGTGAAGGCCGAGGTGCTGCTGGGTCTGGCCGAGGCGCTGAACGGGGCCTTCCCCTTTGCGCGGACCTTCATGATCTCGGCCGACAAGGGCTATGGCGTGGCCGACCTGCGCGCCTGGCTGGCCGGGCAGGTGCCGGCCGGCGAATGGTTCTACCCCGAGGACCAGATTGCCGACGTGCCGCTGCGGGTCATCGCCGCCGAGATCACACGCGAAAAGCTGACCCTGCGCCTGCACGAGGAACTGCCCTATCAGTTGACCGTCGAGACCGAGGCGTGGGAGGAAAAGCCCGACGGGTCGGTGCGGATCGCGCAACTGGTCTATGTGCTGCGCGACGGGCACAAGGGCATCGTGCTGGGCAACAAGGGCGAGACGATCAAGGCCGTGGGTCAGGCGGCCCGGGCCGAGATGATGACCTTTCTGGAACGCCCGGTGCATCTGTTCCTGCAGGTCAAGGTCCGTCCCGGCTGGCTGGACGAGAAAGAGCGTTTTGACGAGATGGGGCTGGACTTCCGGGATGGCGACTAGGGTTCCGCCGTCTGCGCAGGCGGCGGGTGCGGGAGCCTCTGGCGGGGATATTTTTGCCAAGATGAATGCGGGGCCATGGTAAGGGAGGCCCGGCTGACCAGCGATTTCTGGGTGCGGGCCTATCTGGCGCGGCTGCGGCTGGCGGGGATACCGGCCTATATGATGGCGCGGGGCGATGCGACGGCGGGGGCGGTGCTGGTGGTGCTGGCCAGGCTGGACGGGCGGGCCGTGGCCTGGCAGCGATCCTTTGATCTGGCCTCGGGCGCGCGGGCCTGGGTGGTGCTGGCCGAGGGGACCGAGGCCGAGGTGGCGGCCACGGTCGTGCGGCAGCGGCGGTTCGATCCCGACCTCTGGGTGATCGAGATCGAGGACCGGCAGGGCCGCTCGCTGCTGGACGAGGACGGGTTGCGGTAGCGCAGGGGGCGGGGCGTGGACTGGCGGGATGAGGGGGTGGTTCTGTCGGCTCGGCGGCACGGCGAAAGCGCCGCGATCATCGAGGTGCTTACCGCCCGGCACGGCCGCCATGGGGGGGTGGTGCGCGGCGGCGGGTCGCGCCGGGTGATGCCCCTGCTGCAACCCGGGGCGCAGCTTGACCTGACCTGGCGCGCCCGGCTGGACGAGCATCTGGGGGCCTTCACGGTGGAGCCGCTGGCCTCGCGTGCGCATCTGATGGCCGACCGGGCGGCGCTGGCAGGGCTGAATGCGGTCTGCGCGCTGCTGATCCATGCCCTGCCGGAACGCGAGGCGCATCCGGTGCTGTATCCCGCCACGCAGGCGCTGCTGGAGGCGATGGCGGGGCCGGGCTGGGGGCTGGACTATCTGCAGTGGGAGCTGCTGCTGCTGGAGGAACTGGGCTTTGGTCTTGACCTGTCGCGCTGTGCGGTGACCGGGGCGACCGAGGGCCTGGCCCATGTGTCGCCCCGGACCGGGCGCGCCGTCACGGCGGCGGGGGCGGGCGGTCTGGCCGACCGGCTGCTGCCGCTGCCGCCCTGCCTGAGAGGAGGGCCCGCCGATGCCGCGGGGCTGGCGCAAGGACTTGCCCTTACCGGGCATTTCCTGACGCGCGAACTGGGTGCCGGGCGACCGCTGCCCGAGGCGCGGGCGCGGCTGGTGGCCGTGCTTTCGGCAGGGTTGCCCTGAGGGGCAGGACTGCCGAATTTTCAGGCACGGTGCGAAAACGCCGAGGCATGTCGCGGCTGGCGCAGACGGTGACATGCAATCAGGGCCCTGTTGCGCGAAAAGCACCCGAAAATGATCGTACGCCGGTTTTCCACCTTTCATCGTCCCGGCCCAAGGTCGAGGGTCGAGGCCTTTGCCCTGCTGGCAGGGCTGGATGCCGCCGTGCGCGGCATCCTGATCTCGGTGATGCCGCTGGCCCTGTTCACGGCGGTGGGCAAGGATGCCGCGCTGGTGTCGCGCATCTACTTTGCCATCGGCATCGCGTCGCTGCTGTGGGGGCTGATGGTGCCCTGGGCGACGCAGAGGGTGCCGCGCCGGTGGGTCTATGTGTTCGGCAGCGCGCTTTACCTGACGGGTGCGGGGCTGGGGCTGGCGGGTGGGGCCATCGCCCTGTCTCTGGCGATTCTTCTGAATGCCCTGGCGACGGTCACGGTCTTTGTCTGCCTCAACGCCTATGTGCTGGACCATGTGGAGCGGGCCGATCTGGGGCGGTCTGCCTCGCTGCAGATGCTTTATGCGGCGGTGTTCTGGGTGGTGGGGCCGATGCTGGGCGTCTGGCTGTGGTCGCATTGGGCGCCCTTGCCCTTCGCCCTGGCGGGGATGTTCGCTGCCGCGCAACTGTGGGTGTTCCGGATGCTGCGTCTGGGCAACGGCAAGCAGATCACCCGGGGCGGGGCATCGGGCAATCCGTTGGGGTTCCTCGGGCGGTTCTTTGCCCAGCCCCGGCTGATTGCGGGCTGGCTGTTCGCCACGATCCGGTCCTGCGGCTGGTGGGTCTATGTGGTCTATCTGCCGATCTTCTGTGCGCAGGCGGGGTTGGGCGATACCCTTGGCGGGATGTGCCTGTCGCTGACCAACTGCCTGTTGTTTGCCGCGCCGGTCATCCTGCGGCTGGTGAACCGCATGACGGTGCGCCGTGCCGTTGTGGTGTGGTTCGGCTTTGGCGCCACCCTCTTCGTGCTGGCGGGGGTCGCGTCGCCGCTGCCGATGCTGGCGGTTTTGCTGCTGGTGGCGGGGTCGGTCAGCCTGGTGGTGCTGGACGTTGCCGGTGGCCTGCCATTCCTGATGGCGGTGCGCCCTTCGGAACGGACCGAGATGGCTGCCATCTACTCCAGCTTTCGCGACGTGTCGGGCATCCTGACGCCGGGGGTGGCGTGGCTGGTGCTGCTGGCGGCCCCGGTGGCGGGGGTCTTCGTCGCCTCGGGTCTGGCGATGGCGGCGGCGGCCGGGATCGCCTCGCGGTTGCACCCGCGCCTTGGCGCGCCGCGCCCGTCGCATGGCGCGCCCCTGCCGGGCGCGTGATCAGACCAGACGCCGCCCGATCAGCGACGCCGCCGTGGCCTTCAGCGCCTCGGCCGCCGGGACGAAGCTCATGCCCATCTCGGACCGGGCGCGGGCGTTCGACAGCCGTTCCACCTTGCCGATCTTGGGCAGGATCGACCGGACCTGCGGGTCGAACAGCGCCAGAAGCCGCAGGACGGGTTTCGGGGCGACCATCGTCGGGATGCGGCGTGCGGGATACTCTGCCCGCAGAATCTGCCCCATCTGCGGCATGGACAGGGGTTCGTCGGCCGCGATAAAGCGCCGCCCTGCCGTTTCGGGCCGTTCCAGCGCACGCAGGTGCATCAGGGCCACGTCGCGCACATCCACCGGCGGAAAGGCGAAATCGGGCAGCATCGGGTCCTTGCCCGCAAGGATGCGCCGGACCAACCCGACCGAGCTGCCGAAAGCATCGTCCAGCAGCGGGCCAAGGACCAGCCCCGGATTGATCGTCGTCAACTGCATGCCGGGCGTCCCGGCCACGAATTCCCATGCGGCACGTTCGGCCAGCGTCTTGGATTTCGCATAGGCCGTGGTCGTCGGCAGGTCCGGATTGCACCAGTCGGTTTCGTCTTGCGGAAAGCCCTTTGCCTCGTTCACCACGGCCACGATGGACGAGGTCAGCACCACACGGCCCACCCCGGCCGCCCGTGCCGCCGTCAGCGCGCGCAGCGTGCCCTGCACGGCGGGGCGGATCAGGTCGTCGGGGTCCCTGGGCTGTGCAATGGGAAAGGGCGAGGCGGTATGGACCAGCGCCGTCACACCCTGCAGCGCGGTGTCCCAGCCGTTGTCCCGCTCAAGGTCAAGGGTGGCGAATGCCAGACGGTCGGCAGCTTCGGGCGCAAGATGCGGCAGGACGGCGGCGCGCACCTCGTCGGCACGGGCGGGATTGCGGATCGTTGCCCGCACCCGGTACCCCGCGCCCAGCAGGTGCAGCAGGATATGCTTGGCGATGAAGCCCGACGCTCCGGTGAGCAGAACGGTGTCCGGCATGGTCTCTCCCGTGAAGTTAGAGCCTCTAACATCACGGAAGCTAGCAGGTGCCCCCCCGCTGTCAAGGGCGGGACGCGCCGGTCAGAGGCTGGCGTCCAGCGCCGCGCGGATCGCGGCCCCCATCTCGACGGTCGAGACCGGCGTGCCGCCGTCGGGGCCCATCAGGTCGGCGGTGCGCATGCCGTCGGCCAGCACCTTCTCCACCGCGCGTTCGATCCGTGCGGCCTCGTCCCCCAGGTCGAAGGAATAGCGCAGCGCCATCGCAAAGCTGAGGATGCAGGCGATCGGGTTCGCCTTGCCCGTGCCCGCAATGTCGGGGGCCGAGCCGTGGACGGGTTCATACAGCGCCTTGGGCCGGCC
>JAAFHX010000012.1 GCA_013297695.1 Rhodobacterales bacterium
TGCTGGCCGCAACATCCTACATTCTGGGCGGCACGCAGGGCAAGGAATACGCCGAGACCGTCTGGTACATCGATATCTGGATCGCGGTCGTGTGGCTGTCGTTCCTCGCGGTGTTCCTTGGCACGCTGATCAAACGCAAGGAACCCCACATCTATGTGGCCAACTGGTTCCTGCTGTCGATGATCGTCACCGTGGCGATGCTGCATGTCGTGAACAACGCGGCGATCCCGGTCTCGATCTTCTCGTCGCAGTCGGTGCCGATCTATTCCGGCGTGCAGGATGCGATGGTGCAGTGGTGGTATGGCCACAACGCCGTGGGCTTCTTTCTGACGGCGGGCTTTCTGGGCATGATGTACTACTTCGTGCCGAAACAGGCCGAACGGCCGGTCTACAGCTACAAGCTGTCGATCATCCACTTCTGGGCGCTGATCTTCCTGTACATCTGGGCCGGTCCGCACCACCTGCACTATACCGCGCTGCCCGACTGGGCCTCGACCCTGGGCATGGCGTTCTCGATCATGCTGTGGATGCCGTCCTGGGGCGGCATGATCAACGGCCTGATGACGCTGTCGGGGGCCTGGGACAAGCTGCGCACCGATCCGGTGATCCGGATGATGGTCGTCTCCATCGGCTTTTACGGAATGTCCACCTTCGAAGGCCCGATGATGTCGATCCGGTCGGTGAACAGCCTCAGCCACTATACCGACTGGACCATCGGCCATGTCCATTCCGGCGCGCTTGGCTGGAACGGCATGATCACCTTTGCGGCGCTGTACTTCCTGACCCCGCGGCTATGGAACCGCGAGCGGCTGTATTCGCTGCAACTGGTCTCGTGGCACTTCTGGCTCGCGACCATCGGCATCGTGCTTTACGCCTCGTCGATGTGGGTGGCGGGCATCATGCAGGGGCTGATGTGGCGCGAAGTGGATGCGAACGGGTTCCTGGTGAACTCTTTCGCCGACACGGTGGCCGCGATGCATCCGATGTACATCGTGCGGGCGCTTGGCGGCGCGATGTTCCTGACCGGCGCGCTGATCATGTGCTACAACCTGTGGAAAACCGTGACGTCGGTGGACGAAAAGTCCACCGTGCCCGCGGCTGTTCCCGCTGAATGACCGGAGGGGACCATGGCTTTTCTTGACCGACACAAGGTGATCGAAACCCACGCCACGCTGCTTCTGGTGCTGAGTTTCCTGGTGGTGACCATCGGCGGGCTGGTGCAGATCGTGCCGCTGTTCTACCTGCAGAACACCATCGAAAGCGTGGAGGGCATGCGCCCCTACACGCCGCTGGAACTGGCCGGGCGCGACATCTACATCCGCGAGGGCTGCTATGTCTGCCACAGCCAGATGATCCGCCCCATGCGGGACGAGGTCGAACGCTACGGCCACTACTCGCTGGCGGCGGAATCGCAGTATGACCATCCGTTCCAGTGGGGCAGCAAGCGCACCGGGCCGGACCTTGCCCGCGTCGGCAACCGCTATTCCGACGACTGGCATGTGGCCCACCTGACCAACCCGCAATCGGTGGTGCCGGAATCGGTGATGCCGAAGTATGGCTACCTCGCCACGCGCCACGTCGACGGCAAGTACATCGCCGACATCATGGCGACGCACCGGATGGTGGGCGTGCCCTATACCGACGACATGATCGCCAATGCCCGGGCCGACTTTGCGGCGCAGGCCGACCCGGATGGCGACACCTCGGGCGTGACCGACCGCTATGGCGAAAAAGTGAACCTGCGCAACTTCGACCTGGCACCCGGCGTGACCGAGATGGATGCGCTGATCGCCTATCTGCAGGTTCTGGGGACCTTGGTCGATTTCTCGACCTATACACCCGTGGCAAGCCGGTAAGGGGGGCATCATGGAAACCTACACTGCGCTGCGCCACTTTGCCGATAGCTGGATGCTGCTGGCGCTGGTGCTGTTCTTTCTGGGGGTCATCGTCTGGGTCTATCGCCCGTCGCGGCGCGTGATCCATGACGAGGCGGCCAACAGCATCTTCCGCAACGAACGCAAGCCTGTGCGCGATCCGCGCCCGGCCGCCGATCCCAAACCCGCGAACGAGGCCCGGAAATGAGCAGGAAACCAGACCCCCGGAAATCCGACCCCGGGTCCGAGCTGAATGCAAGGACCACCGGCCACCAGTGGGACGGGATCGAGGAATGGGACAATCCGATGCCGCGCTGGTGGCTGTGGACGTTCTATGCCACGATCGTCTGGGCGCTGATCTATGTGATCCTCTATCCCGCCTGGCCGCTGATTACCGGGGCCACGCCCGGCCTGCTGGGCTTTTCCACCCGCGCCAACGTGGCCGCCGAGATCGAACGGTTCGAGGCGGCAAACGCGCCGATCCGCGCGCGACTGGTCGCGGCCGATCTTGAAACGGTAACCCAGGACCCGGAACTCGTGTCCTTTGCCAACAACGCGGGGGCGGCTGTGTTCCGCAGCCATTGCTCGCAATGTCACGGGTCGGGCGCCGCAGGGGTTTCGGCCAAGGGCTATCCCAACCTGCTGGACGATGACTGGATCTGGGGCGGCGAGATGTCGGCGATCCACACCACCATCACCCACGGCATCCGCAACACCACCGACCCGGATGCGCGGTTTTCGCAGATGCCGGCCTTTGGGCGTGACGAGTTGCTGGAACCGGCGCAGATCGAGGCCGTGGCGCAGCATGTGCTGGCGATCTCGGGGCAGGACCACGACGCGGCGCTTGCCACCGAAGGTGCCGCGATCTTTGCGGAAAACTGCGCCTCCTGCCATGGCGACGAAGGCAAGGGCAACCGTGACGTCGGCGCACCGAACCTGACCGATGCGATCTGGCTTTACGGCGGCGACAAGGACGCGATCACCTATCAGATCGTGAACGCCCGCGGCGGCGTGATGCCGAACTGGAATGCCCGGCTGTCCGAAGCCGACATCCGGTCGGTCGCGATCTATGTGCACGGGCTGGGCGGGGGCGAATAGCTCCGGCCCGTTGGCACCATGACGGCCTGCGGACCCCATGCCGCAGGCCACCCGTGTCGGGTGCCGCTTTTCTTTTCCTGCCGGTCGGCGCAGCGTCATGCCCACCGGGCCGGTTCCACTGACCGGCTGCCAGACGCCCCGGAGTAGCCCCCTTGTCCACCCAGACGCCCGAGCCCCCCAGCCTGTACGCGGCCCGCGAGCCGGTCTTTCCCCGCCGCGTCAAGGGCAACTTCCGCACGCTGAAGTGGTGGATCATGGGCATCACGCTTGGAATCTACTATCTGACGCCATGGATCAGGTGGGAACGCGGGCCGAACCTGCCCGACCAGGCGGTTCTGATCGATCTTGCGGGGCGGCGGTTCTTCTTCTTCATGATCGAGATCTGGCCCTATGAATTCTACTTCGTGGCCGGGCTTCTCATCATGGCCGGGCTGGGCCTCTTCCTGTTCACCTCGGCGCTTGGGCGGGTGTGGTGCGGCTATGCCTGTCCGCAGACCGTCTGGACAGACCTGTTCATCCTTGTGGAGCGCTGGATCGAGGGCGACCGCAACGCCCGCATCCGGCTGTTCCGTCAGGACTGGAATGCCGAGAAGATTCGCAAGCGCGCGATCAAGTTCACCGTCTGGTTCCTGATCGGGCTGGCCACGGGCGGGGCATGGGTGTTCTATTTCACCGATGCGCCGACGCTGCTGCACCAGCTTCTGACCTTTTCGGCACCGCCCGCCGCCTATATCACCATGTTCCTGCTGACGATGACGACCTTCGTCTTCGGCGGCTTCATGCGCGAACAGATCTGCATCTATGCCTGCCCCTGGCCGCGCATCCAGGCCGCCATGCTGGACGAGGATTCGCTGACCGTCGCCTATCGCGACTGGCGGGGCGAGCCGCGCGGCAAGCTGCACAAGGGCGAGACCACGCCCGGCGAGGCGCAGGGCGACTGCATCGACTGCATGGCCTGCGTGAACGTCTGCCCGATGGGGATCGACATCCGCAACGGCCAGCAGCTTGCCTGCATCACCTGCGCGCTGTGCATCGACGCCTGCAATGACGTGATGGACAAGATCGGCAAGCCGCGCGGTCTGATCGACTACATGGCGCTGACCGACGAGACCGCCGAGCGCGCCGGAAAACCGCCGAAATCGGTCTGGAAGCACGTCTTCCGCCCGCGCACGATCCTTTACACCGCCCTTTGGGCCGGGGTCGGCATTGCCCTGGTGGTGGCGCTGTTCATCCGCACCGACATGAACGTGAACGTGACCCCGGTGCGCAACCCGACCTTCGTGACCCTCTCGGACGGGTCGATCCGCAATGCCTATGACTTCCGCATCATCAACAAGCACGGCGAGGACCGCGATTTCTACATCTACATCGAAACCGAACGCTCGATGCGGCTGTCGATCGAGGGCACGGCGGAACTGCGCGTCACCGTGCCGGCCAACCAGACCAAGACACAGCGCGTCTATCTGACGGCAGAGCGCGGCAGCGACGCCGCCACCGACAGCCGCAGCCCGGTCACCTTCTGGGTCGAGGACCGGATCGCGAACGAAAGGGTCAGCTATGCCACAAACTTCAACGGAAAGGATGACTGACATGGCCGAATTCACCGGGCGCAAGATGCTGGCGGTCTGCGTGGCCTTCTTTGGGGTCATCATCGCCGTGAACCTGCTGCTGGCCTACAAGGCGGTCTCGACCTTTCCGGGGCTGGAGGTAAAGAACGGCTATGTGGCCAGCCAGACCTGGGACAAGGACATGGCGGCGCAGCGGGCGCTCGGCTGGACGCTGGCGGCGGACTACGACCACCAGGGCGGCGTGCTGGAGCTGGTGTTCACCGACCGGGCGGGCCAGCCCGCGCAGGTCAGCGATCTCAGCGTGCTGGTGGGCCGTCCGACGGAAAGCCGCCAGGACCAGACCCCCGCCTTCGTGCACGAAGGCTCGGCCTTCCGGGCGCCCGTCGCCCTGGGTCCCGGCAAATGGATGATGATGGTCGAGGCGACCGCCCCCGATGGAACGCGGTTCCGCCAGCGTCAGGACCTGTTCGTGAAGGGCTGATGCCATGACCGCGATGCCGCGCCTGGAAACCCCGCTGTCGGCCTGCCCGGCCTGCGCCGCCGTGCCCGCCGCCGAACGGCTGGCCGCGCATGCCGCGGCAGCCCCGGCCCGGCTGGTGCTGTCGCTGCCCGGCGTGCATTGCGCGGCCTGCATCTCGACCGTCGAGGGCGGGTTGCAGCGGCTGCCCGGCGTGCGGTCGGCCCGCGTGAACCTGACGCTGCGCCGCGTCAGCGTCGATGCCGATGCGGGTGTGGATGCCGCGGCGCTGATCGCGCCGCTTGCCGCCCTGGGCTATGAGGCCCACGAGCTTGACCCCGGCCTGCTGTCGGCCACCGAGACCGACCGGCAGGGGCGCGAATTGCTGATGCGCCTTGGCGTGGCGGGATTCGCGATGATGAACGTGATGCTTCTGTCGGTCGCGGTCTGGTCGGGGGCCGAAGGTGCCACGCGCGACATGTTCCACTGGATTTCGGCGGCCATCGCCATTCCGACGGTGCTGTTCTGCGGCCAGCCCTTTTTCCGCAGCGCCTGGGCCAGTCTAAAGGCCCGGCGGCTTGGGATGGACGTGCCGATCTCGCTGGCGATCATCCTCGCCTCGTCGATCTCGCTCTACGAGACCACGCAGGGCGGGCACCACGCCTATTTCGACGCGGCGGTGATGCTGACCTTCTTCCTTCTGGCCGGCCGCTACCTTGACCATCGCACCCGCGCGGTGGCGCGGTCGGCGGCGGGGGAACTTGCCGCACTGGAAGTGCCGCGCGCGCTGCGGCTGGATGGCGGGGCGGAAACGCTGGTCGCGGTGGGCGACCTGAACCCCGGCGATCTGGTTCTGGTGCGCCCCGGCGGGCGGATGCCGGTGGATGGCGTGGTGACACTCGGAGCCAGCGAGATCGACCGGTCGCTCCTGACGGGCGAGACGCTGCCGGTCTATGCGGGCGCAGGCTCGGTCGTCAGCGCGGGCGAGGTGAACCTGACCGGCCCGCTGACCCTGCGGGTCACGGCGGCAGGGCGCGACAGCTCGCTGCACCGCATGGCCGATCTGGTCGCCATGGCCGAAAGCGCCAAGACCCGCTACACCTCGCTCGCCGACCGTGCGGCGCGGCTCTACTCGCCGGGCGTGCACCTGCTGTCCTTCAGCGCCTTCGGCTACTGGATGTGGGCGACCGGGGGCGATCTGCGCTTTGCAATCAACATCTCGGCGGCGGTTCTCATCATCACCTGCCCCTGCGCCCTTGGCCTTGCGGTGCCCGCGGTGGTGACGGCAGCCAGCGGCAAGCTGTTCCGCAAGGGCCTTCTCATCAAGCACGGCACCGCGCTGGAACGGCTGGCCGAGGTGGACACGGTGGTCTTCGACAAGACCGGCACGCTGACGCTCGGTGCGCCCGAACCGATGAACATCGACGCACATTCGCCGGCCGACCTGACGGTGGCGGCGGCGCTGGCCGGGGCATCGGCCCACCCGCTGTCGCTGGCGCTGGCGGCGGCCCTGCGGGTGCGGGGCGTTCGCCCGGCCCCCGTGACCGACCTGCGCGAGGTGCCGGGCTATGGCGTCGAGGGGCGACTCGATGGCCGGGCTGTCCGTCTGGGCAGGGCAGGCTGGGCCGGACAGGGCGATCTTTCGGAAACCGCGACCTGGCTTGACAACGGCACGGGCACACCCGCTGCCTTCACTTTCGCCGACCGCCTGCGCCCCGGCGCGGCCAAGGCGGTGGCCGGACTGCAGGCGCAGGGCAAGGCCGTGCTGCTGCTGTCGGGCGATACCGAAGGTGCCGTGGCGGGGCTCGCCGCACGGCTGGGCATCGCCGACTGGACGGCGGGCGCGCTTCCCGCCGAAAAGGCGGCCCGTGTGGCGGAACTGGCCGGACAGGGCCGTCGCGTCCTGATGGTGGGTGACGGTCTGAACGACACGGCGGCGCTGGCGGCGGCGCATGTCTCGATCAGCCCGGCCTCGGCGCTGGATGCCGCGCGCACGGCATCCGACATCGTGCTTCTGGGCAGCGATATCGCCCCTGTCGCCGACGCCCTGCGCATCGCCCGCCAGGCCCGGCGGCGGATGAAAGAGAACTTCGGCATTTCCTTTGCCTACAACATCATCGCCGTGCCGCTTGCACTCGTCGGGCTGGCAACGCCCCTTGCCGCGGCGCTGGCAATGTCGCTGTCGTCGATCACCGTTTCGCTGAACGCCTTGCGGTTGAAATAGCGATGGACATTCTGGGAACTCTCATTCCAGTTTCGCTGTTTCTCGGCGGGATCGGGCTTGCGGCCTTTGTCTGGTCACTCAAATCGAAACAATATGACGACCCGCAGGGCGACGCGAACCGCATCCTGAACAAGGACTGGGACGACCATCCCAAGCCCTGACGCCCCACCCGTCTTCTGTTCCCAAATATCCCGGGGTGCGGGGCAGCGCCCCGCGTGCGCGCGTCATGCCAGTGTCACGACCGCAGGCGAAAGCCCGTCGATCTCCACCCTGCAGGTCTGGCCGCGCCGCAGCGGGCCGACACCGGCAGGGGTGCCGGTAAAGATCAGGTCGCCCGGGGCCAGCGCCACCAGCCGCGACAGATGGGCGATGATCGCGGGCAGCGGCCAGATCATGTCCGACAGGTCGGCCTCTTGCCGCAGCGCACCGTCAACCGAGCAGCGGATCGCGCCCCGGTCCATCGGCCCCCGCGCGGCCGGACGCAGCGCGCCGACGACGGCAGATTTGTCAAAGCCCTTGGCCATGTCCCAGGGCCGCCGCGCCGCCTTGGCCTCGGCCTGCAGGTCGCGCCGGGTCAGATCGTTGCCCGCAGCATAGCCCCAGACATGCGCCAGAGCCGCGCCCACGGCGATGTCCTGCCCGCCGGTGCCGATGGCTGCGACCAGTTCCGCCTCGTGGTGCAGGTCGGCCGTCATCGGCGGATAGGCGATCACCGCGCCCGAAGGCACCAGCGCATCGGCGGGCTTGGTGAAGAAGAACGGCGGTTCGGCCTGCGGGTCATGGCCCATCTCGCGCGCATGCTCGGCATAGTTGCGGCCCACGCAGAAGATGCGGCGCACCGGGAAACGGTCGGCCGTGCCGTCCACCGCCACCGATGCCTGCGGCGGGGCAGGGATCACGAAGCCGCTCATGGCCCCATCGTGAAGCATTGCACCGCGCGCGCCTGCAACCGGCGGCAGGCAAGGTCGGCCTGATCCTGCGTCAGCCCCAGGAAATTCGCATCATAGCCGCCGCCGCTGCCGACCACCTTGCGCAACCCGTCGTTCAGCGTGGCGCTTTCGGTCAGTTGTGTCTTCAGCAGCGCCCGCTCGGCGGCACCCCGCGTGGTAAAGCGGCCGACATTGATCCCCCAGTGCCGCCCGCCCGAGGTCGAGATGCGCGTGACCACCTCGGGTGCGACGGGCGCGGTCTCGGCCTCGGGGGCCACATCGGCAAAGACGACGGGGCGCTTTCTCGGCGCAGCCACGGCCACCACGACCGCCTCGGCCCGGGGGGATGACCCGGCAGCCGGTTCATCGGCCACCACGGCCACCGCCTCGGTCCCGTCCGGCGCAGCCTCGACCGCCTCGGCAACGGCGGCTTCGGCCAGTGCGCCCGCCACCCCCTGCTGGATCGAGGCCACAAGGTCCGGCGTGACCCCGCCCTGCGGTTTCGCGCGCGGCCGCAGCGAGGTCTTGAGGCTGCCGTCCGGCTGGGCCTGCACCACCGCGACCGGCTGCGGCTCTGCCGGAGCCTCGGCGATCAGCGGCGCTTCGGCGGCGGCAGGGACCGGGTCTGCGGGGACGACGTATTCGGGGGTTTCGGGCGGATCGACCCGGGCATTCCGGGGTGCCTTGCGAAAGCCGAGGTCCAGCAGTTCGGCCATCTTGGCATTGCGCTGCGCGGTCGAGGTGCCGCCCAGCACGGTCGCGATGATCCGCACCCCGTTGCGTTCCGCCGAGGCCGTCAGGCTGAACCCCGCGGGAACGGTATAGCCCGTCTTGATCCCGTCGGCACCCTTGTAGGCATCCAGGAACTTGCGGTTCGTGTTGGCCACCTCGGCGATCCCCGCATCGGCCGTCCGGCGCGAGAAGATGTTGTAATACTGCGGAAAATCGTAGAACAGGTGGCGACCAAGAATGGTCAGGTCGTGCGCTGTCGACATATGGCCTTCGCGCGTCAGCCCGTTTGCGTTCTTGAAGGTGGAATTCTTCATGCCCAGTTGCCTCGCGGTCTGGTTCATCCGCTTGGCAAAGGCAGGTTCGCTGCCGCCGATCGCCTCGCCGATGGCGGTCGCGCAATCGTTGGCGGATTTGACCGCCGCCGCCCGGATCAGATAGCGCAGCTTGATCTTCTGCCCGGCTTTCAGCCCCAGTCGCGACGGAGCCTCGTCTGCGGCGTTCTTCGACACGGTCACCATGCTGTCGAGCGAAATCTCGCCCCGCTCGATCGCCTGGAACGCGATGTACAGGGTCAGCATCTTGGTCAGCGAGGCCGGATACAGCCGGGTATCGGCATTGTCGGAATACAGCATCTTGCCGGTGCGGGCATCCATCACATAGGCCGCAAAAGGCGCGGCGTGGCCCGTGCCCGACAGAACCGGCAGTGCCAGCACCATCACGGCGACGGCCATGCGCAGAAGTTTCCGCACCCGCGAAACATCAAGCATCTTCATATACCTGCCTCGGTGCGTGCCCTGTTATTCAGGCACTTCACAACTACTCACAGACAGGTTAGCACAGCCCGGCGCTTGCGGAAAGCCCCTTCGATTCAAGGGCTTTTCGACGATACCTCAACTTTGTCCGACGGTCCAGAAATTGTGGTCGGGCCCGGGGCGGATGCTAGATGCGGTTGGTGCCCTTCCAGCGCGCCGACAAGGCCGGGCAGCGCCCCCAGACTTGGGATCACCCGATACCGCGGATGGCCCACCGGGGCATCGGCGCGGTCAAGATCCCATGTCAGGCCATGCGGCACATGCACCCCCCAACCGCCGGTTTCCAGCACCGGCAGCACATCGGATTTGACCGAGTTTCCGGCCATCAGCGCCGACGCCGGGTCTGCCCCGTGCCGGGCGAAGATCGCGGCATAGGTGGCCGGGGTCTTTTCCGATACGATCTCGACCCCGTGGAACAGATCGCCCAACCCCGATTGCGCCAGCTTGCGTTCCTGATCCAGCAACTCGCCCTTGGTGATCAGCACCACGCGATGCCGGGTGGCCAGCGTGGTCACCGCCTCGCGCGCATGGGGCAGAAGGTCGATCGGATGGTCCAGCATCGCGCGGCCAGTGGCGATGATCTCGCCGATGACCCGACCCGGCACGCGGCCCTCGGTCACCTCGACGGCCGTCTCGATCATCGACAGCATGAACCCCTTCACGCCATAGCCGTAGTGACCAAGGTTGCGCCGTTCCGCCGCAAGCAGCCGCGCGTGCAGGTCCTGCGGTTCGGCATGGTCGGCCAGAAGTTCGGAAAACCGTTCCTGCGTCAGCCGGTACCAGGCCTCGTGATGCCACAGCGTGTCATCTGCATCGAAACCGATCAGGGCCAGGGTCATCGGGGCGGCTCCACCGTGAAAACTTCGCGCGGCGGCCTGCAAGGTCACGCCCCCGCCCCCTTTCCGCAAGGGGGTTTCTTGCTATATACTGCGGATGACAGCGCAATTACCCGAATCCTTGCCGCAGCGCGGAGTATCGCCCGTGACCCTTCGCCCGATCCTCATGTCCGACAAGCGCGTCGGCAATGATGACGAAACATCGGTCATCACCAAGACGCGTGCCAAGACGCAGCGCCCGCCGCTGTACAAGGTGCTGCTGCTGAACGACGATTACACGCCGATGGAATTCGTGGTGCATGTGCTGGAACGATTCTTCGGCCTGACCCACCAGCAGGCGTTCGAAATCATGCTGACGGTGCACAAGAAGGGCCTTGCGGTGGTCGGTGTCTTTTCCTTTGAAGTGGCCGAGACCAAGGTGGCGCAGGTGATGGATTTCGCCCGCCGCCATCAGCACCCGCTGCAATGCACCATGGAAAAGGAATAGGGCCGCACGCGGTCGCCCATGAGATCGGCTCGACTGACCCTGGCGCTGGACAGCGGCGCGATCACGCTGCCGCCGGACGGGCAGATCACCGTGTTCAACCCGCGCATCGGCGATGATCTCGCGGCGCTCGACCAGGGCAGGCTTCATCTGGTGCAGGGCTTCCGCCCCGACCATGACCATTTCCGGTCGCTTGGCTATACTGTCGGTCTCGCGGCACCCGGCGGAGTTGCGGCGGCGCTGGTCTGCCTGCCGCGCCAGCGGGACGAGGCGCGGGCGCTGATCGAACTCGCCGCACGCCAGACGGTGCCGGGAGGGTTGGTGATCGTCGACGGGCAGAAGACCGACGGCATCGACGCGATGCACCGCGATATCCGGGCGCGGGTGCCCACCTCGGCCCCGCTGTCCAAGGCGCATGGCAAGGTCTTTGCCTTTGCCGCAGGTCCCGAATTCACCGACTGGCGCGCGCAGGACCACAGGGTTGACGGCGGTTTCATCACCCGGCCCGGCGTCTTTTCCGCCGATGGTCCCGACCGAGGCTCGGCCTTGCTGGCGGCGGCACTGCCGGCGAAGCTTCCGGCCCGGGTGGTCGATCTGGGGGCAGGCTGGGGCTTTCTGGCGCGCGCGATCCTGGAACGCGACGGCGTGAAGCATCTGGACCTGGTCGAAGCGGATGCCGCCGCGCTGGACTGCGCGCGCCTGAACATCGTCGATCCGCGCGTGGCCTTCCACTGGGCCGACGCGCTGACCTTTCGCCCGGAAAAGGCTGTGGATGCCGTGGTCTGCAATCCGCCTTTCCACACTGCGCGCGCGGCCGACCCCGGCCTTGGCGCGGGGTTCATCCGGGCGGCCGCCCGGATGCTGCACCCGGGCGGCACGCTGTGGCTGGTGGCCAACCGCCATCTGCCCTATGCGGCAACGCTGGCCGAAGCTTTCCGCGAGGTGGAAGAGATCGGCACCGACCCCGGATTTCGCCTGACCCGCGCCGCACGCCCGACCCGCGCGCGGCCCTGACCCCTGCCCTGCAGAAGGATATGTCCCATGCCGATCTCGCTGTCCGGCAAATCTGCCATCGTGACCGGGGCGGCAAACGGCATCGGACTGGCGATTGCCCGGCATTTCCTGGACCGCGGGGCCAATGTGATGTTCGCCGACATGGACGAAGACCGGCTGGACGCCGAGGTTGGTGCCGAGGCGCAGGGCGACGGCCCGGTGCGGATGTTCGCGGGTGACCTGCGCGAAAAGCTGACCATCGCGAACCTTCTGTCGGCCACGATGGATGCCTTCGACCGGGTGGATATCCTGGTGAACGCCAGCCGCCAGATGATCGTATCCGACCCGCTGAGCCTGGAACATGACGCGGTCGAAAAACTGTTGCAGCAGAACCTGATGACCAGCCTGCGCGTATCGCAGATGACGGCGAAACGGATGATCGCGCAACCCCTGCGCGCGGATGACGACGGAACGGCAGGACAGATCGGGGCAATCGTCAACCTGTCGTCGATTGCCGCCACGCGCACCCAGCCTGAACTGCTGGGCTATTCCATCGCCTGCGCCGCGCTGGACCAGATGACCCGGTCGCTGGCGGTGGCGCTGGCACCGCGCGGCATCCGGGTGAATGCCGTGGCCTTTGGCAGCGTGATGAGCGCCAGCCTGAAGGGCGCGCTGAAGGAACACCCCGACCATCGCGCGGCAATCACCGGCGGCACGCCGCTTGGCCGGATCGCCCCGGCGTCGGAACTGGTGCAGACGGTCAGCTTTCTGGCATCCGAGGCGTCCAGCTTCATGACCGGCCAGATCGTCACGCTGGACGGCGGGCGCAGCCTGATCGACGCGGTGCATGTGCCGGTCCATTGACGGCGCGCAGGCTCAGGAAGGATAGGTCGCCTGACACTGCGCGACGACCGGCGCGGCGCGGGCCGACAGTTTCGCCCGTTGCTGCTTCAGCCCGGCCAGCTTGCGCTGCTCGGCCGCCGGGTCGATGGCAACGGGGCGACGGACGGTCTGTGGCTGGTCGTCCCAGCACATCCGCCCGGGCACGACCACCGGGGCCGACCCGTCGCTTGGCTGCACCAGAACCGGACCGCCGCAATAGTCCCAGACCGGGACCACGATGACCTCGCTGACATAGGCATAGCCGCGCGCCAGGTTCGCCTCGCTTTCGCCGATCAGACGGTCCACCACCCGCAGGTCGCGCGTGACGCTGGCGATGCAGCGTTGCTGCGGCGTGCCGCAGGCTGCCAGGGCCGCACACAGCAGCAGGCACAGCGCCGGGGCGGTCAGGCGGGCAGGCGGGCGGGAAGGCGGGCGGGAAGGGGAACGCATCATCACGCACACAGGGTAGACCCCGGCAGGACCGCTGCCAATACCCCGCCTTCAGACCCCGGCGCGGCTGGACGTCCCGGCGGGGGAAATGCTAGCACGGGGGCGACAATCACGGAGTCCACCGGGTGAGCGACGATTTCGACGACAGGAAGGCCCGTGCATCGGCCTGGTTCCGAACCCTGCGCGACAGCATCGTTGCGGCCTTTGAAGGGCTCGAGGAGACGCAGCGTCATGGCCCGACAGCCGCCCTTGCTCCCGGCCGGTTCGAGGTGACGCCGACCGCCCGCGCCGACGGCGGCGGCGGGCTGATGAGCGTGATGCGCGGCGGGCGCGTGTTCGAGAAGGTGGGCGTCAACGTCTCGGAAGTGCACGGGACCCTGGGCGAACGGGCGCAGAAGGCGATGGCCGCGCGCGGCGTGCCCGGCATGGCCGAAGACCCGCGCTTCTGGGCCAGCGGCATCAGCCTGGTCGCCCACATGCAGAACCCGCATGCGCCGGCGGTGCACATGAACACCCGCATGTTCTGGACGCCGCATGCCTGGTGGTTCGGCGGCGGGTCAGACCTGAACCCCTGCCTCGAATACCCCGGGGATACCGCGCATTTCCATGCCGCCCTGCGGTCGGCCTGCGACGCCCATGCGCCCGGATACTATGACCGCTTCAAGGCCTGGGCCGACGAGTATTTCTTCATTCCGCACAGGGGCCGGGCGCGCGGGGTCGGCGGCATCTTTTACGATGACCTGAACACCGGCGACTGGGAGGCGGATTTTGCCTTTACCCGCGATGTCGGCAGCGCCTTCCTGCCCGCCTTCGTTCCTTGCGTGGAACGCCGCCGCAACCTGCCCTGGACCGAGGCCGACCGCGAGGCGCAGCTTGTGCATCGCGGTCTCTATGCCGAATACAATCTGGTCTATGACCGGGGCACGAAATTCGGGCTGGAAACCGGCCATGACGCCACCGCCGTGCTGATGAGCCTGCCACCCGTCGCCAAGTGGACGTGACCCCGGATCACTCGGCGCAGGCGTAAAGCGCGCCGCCTGCCACCACCACGGTCACCGCCGTCGCGGCCAGCGCGGCAGGGGCGGCCAGCGCGGCGGCCGCACCGCTGCCAAGCGAGGTTGCCGCCGTGCCAAGCGCGCCTGCCGTGCCCGACAGCACCGTCACGCCCGACGCCTCGGCCACCGCACTGATCCCCGCCGCCGTGGCCGCCGCATTGCTGCCCGTTGCCACCGACCCGGCAAAGCCCGCCACGGCCAGCACCGTGTCACGCGTGGCATTCACCCGCTGGCACAGGGTTTTCGACGGCTTGCGGCAGATTACCGCCGCATTCCGCGCACCCACCGCGACGCCGGTATAGGTCTGGCGCAGGTCGTCGAACTGCAGGCAGAACGGGGCCTGTTCGGCATAGGTGATCTGCGGGTCCATATCCTTCAGGATCGCGTTCAGCGTGACAAAGCCCGGGCATTCGATGCCTTTCGGCCCGCCAAAATTGCGCTCGCGCCACGAGATGTTGGCGCGCACGTTCGGCTCGTCGGGGTCATAGACCAGCGGGCGCTTTTCGCCGTTGATCGAGGTCAGGCAGGCCACTTCCCCGGCCATCGCGGGAACGGTGGCCCAGAATGCAAGCGTGGCCAGGGCAGAAAACAGGCAAAGGCGCATCGGGCAGGGTATCCAGTCATCGGGGACCCGCAGTATCCGCCCGTCCTGCGCGGGATTCAACCGCCGACGGTCGCAGCCGTCTGGCCGACCGGCCTTCGGCCATGCTAGGCACAGGCGCAAACCGGGCAGGCATCCCCATTCCCGGATCAACGGACCCTTGCCATGACCCCGCCCAGCCAGACCTCCGCCGCCGCAGACCCGCCCCCCGTTGCGGGCCGCTGGATCGCGATGACGATCCTCCTGGTGGCGCAGTTCATGAACCTGATCGACGTGACCATCGTCAACGTCGCCCTGCCCAGCCTTCAGACCGCGTTCAACGCCACCTCAAGCCAGATCGAATGGGTGGTGGCGGCCTATATCCTGTTCTTCGCGCTGCTGCTGCTGCCTTCGGGGCGGATGGGCGACATTGTCGGGCGGCGGCTGATGTTCGTGCTGGGGGTGGCGGTCTTCACCCTTGGCTCGGCGCTGTGCGGTTTGGCCCCCTCCATCGAGGCGCTGGTGGCTTCGCGGGTCTTTCAGGCGGTCGGGGCGGCGATGATGACGCCGCAGACGCTGGCGATCATTCCCGCGATCTTTTCGCCGAAGGAACGCGGTGCGGCCTTTGCGCTGACCGGGCTGACGGCCGGACTGGCGGCGGTGGCCGGGCCGGTGCTGGGCGGCTGGCTGATCGGGGCCGACATCTGGGGCCTTGGCTGGCGTCCGATCTTTCTGGTCAACGTGCCGGTCGGCGTGCTCGCCATCGTGCTGGCGCTGCGCTATCTGCCGAAGGTGACCGGCACGCGCAGCATGGGGCTGGACCTTGTCGGCACGGCGCTGGCCGGGGTCGCCCTGCTTCTGGTGATCTTTCCGTTGATCGAGGGGCGGCAGATCGGCTGGCCCTGGTGGTGCTTTGCCATGATCGCGGCCGCCCTGCCGGTGGCGCTGCTGTTCCTTGGCTGGCTGCGGCGGCAGGCGGCGCGGAACGGCGCGCAGGTGATCCCCGCGAGCCTGTTTCGCAACCGCAGCTTCGTGCTGGGCACGGTGCTGTCGGCCGCTCTGTTCTCGGGCGTGCCCGGGTTCTTTCTGGTGCTGGCCCTGTATCTGCAGGTCGGCTACGGCCTGACACCACTGCAGTCGGGCACCACGACGGTGCCCTTCTCTCTGGGTGTCCTGCTTGCCTCGATCCTGTCGGGGCGGCTTGGCGCGCGCTGG
This sequence comes from Rhodobacterales bacterium, assembly GCA_013297695.1. Taxonomy (GTDB): domain Bacteria; phylum Pseudomonadota; class Alphaproteobacteria; order Rhodobacterales; family Rhodobacteraceae; genus Aliitabrizicola. The sequence continues at coordinate 16,190 of JAAFHX010000012.1, forward strand.
TTGCGCCCGCGCATCACGGCGGGGGCGCTGATGCTGGCGGGGTGCATGATCCTGCTGCGCCTGATCGTGGGCGGCACGGGGGACGAGCTGTTGCGGCTGGCCTTTGCGCCTGCGCTGCTGCTTGGGGGCATCGGCCTTGGCACGGCGATCTCGCCGCTGTTCCAGACGATCCTCGGCAATGTCGAGGGGCGGGATACGGGGGCGGCCTCGGGCGGGTTGCAGGCCTTCCAGCAGATGGGAGGGGCGGTGGGCGTGGCCATCATGGGCGAGATCTTCTTTGCCACACTGGCCGGAAACCTTGGCGCGGGTCTTGCCCCGCATCCGGCCTATGCCGGGGCGCTGCGCAATGCGGTGATTTACAACCTGATCGTCTTTGCCGTCCTTGCCGCGCTGGTCTGGCGGCTGCCCGCCCCGAAGGCCGGGCCGCAGCACGCCCCGCCGCCACCGGTCGAGGCATGACCGCCTAATAGGCGCGGGTGAAACCGCCTTCCTGCAGCAGGTTGATCCCGGTCATGTGGTCCGATACCGGCGACAGCAGCATCTGGATCGTGCGCGCCGCCTCTTCGGACGTGCCGTACTTGCGCAGCGGCACATTGTCGGTTTCCGCAGCGATCTGTTCGGCCAGTGTCACCCCGTTCGCCGCGGCACGCGCCTCGATCAGGCCGACGTAATGGGGCGTCAGGGTGCCGCCGAAAGACACGGTATTCACATGGATGCCGCGCGGCCCAAGCGCAAAGGCCAGGGTCTTTGCCTGACCAAGCCAGGCCGTGCGCAGCACGTTCCCGGTAGCATAGTGGCCCAGCACCTGCGCCGAGGTCAGGCCCGAGACGATGACGATCTTGGCGCGACGCCCCGCCTGCGGATCGGGGTCCATCGCTGCGACCGCATGTTTCAGCACCTCCAGCGGGCCGATGAAGCTGTCCTGGAACAGGCGGCTCCACGCCTCCGGTTCAGGCAGGGGATCATTGGTGCGCGCCGGCTGCGGCGGCATCAGGACAGCACCGTCCAGCCGGATCGCGTGATCCTGCAGCCAGCCGCGAAACCCGGCAATTGACTCCGGATCGGCCATGTCCAGCGGCACGGCCCGATAACTGCCGCCGTGATCCCGCGCCAGATCGCGCGCCAGCACCTGCAGCGGCACCTCGGACCGGGCGCACAGCACCAGATCGTCGCCTGCTGCGGCCAGCGCGCCGCACAGGGGCCGCCCCATCCCCCCGGTAGCCCCGGTCACAAGGATCGTCCGTCGGTGTCCGGCCATCAGAACCTCCCGCCCGCAGTCAGAGCCGTCCGGCACGCGACACGCCGAGGCCGCCCGTGCCTTTCATCGCCTTCCGCCGCCGTCTTCCGGCCCTTCCGTCGACGGTCGTCAGAGAACACTGCTCGGGCGGGGACCAGACCGGCAGGGCCGGACTGCCCACAGCGCGGTCACCCGCGCCTGCCACCACCAGCCACAACTTTCGCACCGTCCTTGACGTCAAGTCAACACAAGGTAAGGTCATGGGCAACCAAACCGGGCGGGGGGCTCCATGGCAATCGACTACGGCTTTGAAACCAGGGACCTCCGCTGGCGGGCAACATCGACGCAGGTCGGCACCATCACATTCACGAACAAGGGCACCGAGGACCTGGTGATCGAGGTGCCGGCCCCCCTGGCCGCAACAGCGGATGATTTCACCTGGCCCGCCCAGTCCTGGCTTGTGGTGAAGGGGATCGGGTCGAACGGCGCGAAGTCGCATTTCACCCGAACCGTAGCCCCGCCGACCCCCCGCACCGGCCTTGGACTCCGAACCGCGACGATCCTGTTCCGCGTCAGGGACGCGTCCGGGAACGTTCTGGAAGAACGCCCGTTCCTGCTGCGCAACGATGCCGTCCCCAGGATCACGAACGGCGACATGGCCGTCACGATGTTCACCTTCAACCCGACAGGCCCGGACCTTACCGGAGACGTCGAGGGCGAGTTCGTGGACCTTACGAACCTGACAAATCGCACGCTCGATCTTTCGGGCAGTTCGCTGTTCCAGCTCACCTTCCCGGGCAGCGTGCCTGGCCAGCCCGTCCGGCCGCCGCAGTCTTCACGTCTGGTCGAGTTCAATCCCGACCAGTCCCGACAGGATTTCATGAACGACTGTCTGTTGCCACCGCGGGCAACCCTGCGCGTTCTGACCCGCCGCCCCTACAGCACCGAACTTCCGGCGACAGTGCCCGACTATCGCCAGCGCCTGTATCTGGGCCTTGGAAACCCGGTTTGGAACAACACCGGCGACCGCTGTACGCTGACGAATGATTTCGGCGACCTGGTCTGTTCCCAGGGCTATGGCACGCAGGCCAACACCGGACAGAACGGGCCGCAGCCGCCTGTCCCGAACCCGCCCATACCCACGCCGCCCGTGCTCACTCCGCCGGGCCAGCGGCAGACAGTTCTGCTGCCGACGCCGTTCTTCGTCTTTGCGAACATGGATGCGGATTTCCCGGCGATCTTCGACATCGAGGATGGCGACCTTGTCACCATCACCACCAACGAAGCCGCGTTGATCGCGGCATGGACAGCCCGCGCCGCAACGCCGACAGGGACGGTTCGTCTTGACCCCGCCGGTCCGAGGATCCTGCCGTCCGGAAGCCGCCTTGCTGCCTTCTTCGCCACATGGATCGACCCGCCGCTGCTGGGGGCGGCGGACAACGAATTCTGGCTGCCCACCGCCCCCGCCGGTGCCCTGATCGGCAAGCTGGGAGGGAACCAGCACTTCCTGGTGGGCCAGGGAACATCTTTCGTGGCAACGCTGAACGCCACGACCCCGCTTCGGCTGGGGATCAACGATATCCCGGATCAGTACTGGAACAACGACGGGGTCTTCGTCGCAACGGTCAGCGTGCGACGGTGACCGGGCATGGGCCCGCAAGGGGTCCGTGCGACCGCCAGCCGCTTCTTCGCACGGTCGCGCGATGCGAACCCGGGTCTTCGGGGGCGTTGCGCCGTGCGGCCCGCCCTCAACTGCCCCGATAGGTCCCATAGCCGAATGGCGACAGCAACAGGGGCACATGGTAGTGCGCCCCGGCATCTGCGATGCCAAAGCGCACCGGAATCTCGTCCAGAAACAGCACGCCCTCTGCCCCCTGCGCCCGCAGGTAGTCACCCGCGCAGAACACCAGTTCATAGCCGCCCGCGGCAAAGGCCTTCCCTGCAAGCAGGGGCGCATCCGTGCGACCATCCTCGTTCGTCACCGTCTCGGCGATCTTGCGGTGCGTGTTCCCGCTGACCCGGTACAGCATGATCCGCACCCCCGCCGCCGGTTTCCCCCGTGCCGTGTCCAGCACATGCGTCGTCAGCCTGCCATCCGCCATCGGTTTTCCCCGTCCCTGCCTTATCCTGCGCCAGCGTCGCGCGCAGGGCCACCCTACCCTTGCACATCACCGGATACAGCGCGAAGTTGAAAATCAGACGCTTTGCAATGGACCAGAAAAGCCGGATGCCAGATACGCCCCCCCGCTACCCCCGTGACATGCTGGGCTACGGCCCGCGCGCGCCCGATGCCCGCTGGCCGGGCGGGGCGAAGATCGCCGTCAGCCTTGTGCTGAACTACGAGGAAGGGGGCGAGAATTCGGTCCTGCACGGCGATGCGGCGTCCGAGGCCTTCCTGTCCGACATTGCAGGTGCGCAGCCCTGGCCGGGCATGCGGCACTGGAACATGGAATCGCTCTACGACTACGGCGCGCGGGCAGGCTTCTGGCGGCTGCACCGGCTGTTCACCGAACGGGCGCTTCCCGTCACCATCTACGGAGTGGCGACCGCGCTGGCGCGCAACCCCGAACAGGTCGCGGCGATGAAGGAGGCAGGCTGGGAAATCGCCAGCCACGGGCTGAAGTGGATCGACCACCGCGACATGCCCGAGGACGAGGAACGCGCCGCCATCGCCGAGGCGATCCGCCTGCACACCGAGGTGGTGGGCACCCGCCCGACCGGCTGGTACACAGGTCGCTGTTCCGTCAACACCGTGCGGCTGACCGCCGAGGCGGGGTTCGACTGGATCAGCGATACCTATGACGACGACCTGCCCTACTGGATCGAGGCAGGCGACCGCGACCAGCTTGTGATCCCCTACACGCTCGAGGCCAACGACATGCGCTTTGCCACCGCGCCAGGCTATATCGAGGGCGAACAGTTCTTTCGGTATCTGAAGGACAGCTTCGACACTCTCTATGCCGAGGGCGAGGCAGGGCAGGGCAAGATGTTCTCCATCGGCCTGCATTGCCGCCTGATCGGGCGGCCCGGAAAGATCGCGGGGCTGATCCGGTTCCTTGACTACGCGCAAGGGCATGCCGGCGTCTGGTTCCCCCGGCGGATCGACATCGCCCGGCATTGGGCGGCGACCCACCCGCCGGTGCGCCGCGAGCGGCCCAGCCGGATGGACCGCAGCACCTTCGTCGCCCGCTTCGGCGGCATCTTCGAACATTCGTCGTGGATTACCGAACGCGCGTTCGCATTGGAACTGGGGCCTGCGCATGACAGTGCCTTCGGCCTGCACAACGCCCTGGCGCGCATGTTCCGTTCGGCCACGCCCGAGGAACGCCTTGGCGTCCTGCGTGCGCACCCCGACCTTGCCGGCAAGCTGGCGGCGGCAAAACGCCTGACGGCGGAAAGCACACAGGAACAGGCCAGCGCGGGCCTCGACGCCCTGACCGACGATGACCGCGCCACGTTCCGGCGGCTGAATGCCGACTACATGGCGCGATATGGCTTTCCCTTCATCATCGCTGTGCGCGACAACACGAAGGACTCGATCCTTCAGGCGTTCCACGCACGCCTCGCCAACGACCCCGCCACCGAATTCGACACCGCCTGCGCCCAGGTCGAACGCATCGCCGAACTGCGCCTCAAGGACATCCTGCCATGACCAGCTATGCCGCCCCGCGCGATGGGCTGCCGCCGCAGACCGCGTTGCACACCGGCCGCGCCGTCTTCACCGAGGCCTATGCCGTCATCCCGCGCGGCGTGATGACCGACATCGTCACCTCGTTCCTGCCCGGCTGGGACCGCACCCGTCTCTGGGTGATTGCCCGACCGATGACCGGCTTTTCCGAGACCTTCTCGCAATACATCATGGAGGTGGAACCGGGCGGCGGCTCGGATGCGCCCGAACCCGAGGCCGGGGCCGAAGGTGTTCTGTTCGTGACCGAAGGCCGCGCCACGCTGACCCTTGCGGGCAAGCCGCACCTGCTCGCCCCGGGCGGCTATGCCTACCTGCCGCCGGGTGCAGCCTGGGCACTGCGCAACACCGGGGCCGCGCCGCTGCGCTTCCACTGGATCCGCAAGCTCTACGAACCCGCGCCCGGCCTGCCGCCGCCCGATCCCGTCATCACCAACGAACAGCACCATACCCCCGGCGCCATGCCGGGAACCGAAGGGCGATGGGCCACCACGCGCTTTGTCCGGCATGACGACCTGCGCCACGACATGCAGGTGAACATCGTGACCTTCCTGCCCGGCGGGCTGATCCCGTTCGAGGAGACACATGTGATGGAACACGGGCTCTATGTGCTGGAAGGCAAGGCCGTCTATCGCCTGAACCGCGACTGGGTCGAGGTCGAGGCCGGCGATTTCATGTGGCTGCGCGCCTTCTGCCCGCAGGCCTGCTATGCCGCCGGGCCGGGGCCGTTCCGCTACCTGCTCTACAAGGACATGAACCGCCACGCCCGCCTGCGCGGCCCGGGCGCGTTCGGGGCGGCCCGATGACCGTTCAACGCTGTCCCCGCCCGGGTTGCCCGCATTCATCTTGGCGGAAATATCCTCCGGGGGTGCGGGGGTGGAAAACCCCCGCTTTCGCTGTCGGCCGAAGGCAACCGGCATGACCCGCAACCTGACCCCGCAGCCGCTGACCCCCGCCGCCTTCGCGTCTTTCGGCGACGTGCTCGACGCGACCGGCGACTTCCGCCCGATCAATGCGGGTCTCTGTGCCCGTCACCATGACCGCGCGCGGCTTGACTTCGGCGACGGTCGCGCGGGCATCTCGATCTTCAACGCCAAACCCCGCGCGCTGCCCTACCGCTTCACGCTGGTCGAACGGCATCCGCAGGGGTCGCAGGCCTTCCTGCCGATGACGCAGCACCCGTTCCTGGTGATCGTCGCCCCGGACGAGGGCGACCGGCCCGGCCCGCCCCGCGCCTTCCTGACCGATGGTGCGCAGGGCATCAACCTGCACCGGGGCACCTGGCATGGCGTGCTGACCCCGCTCCGCGCCCCCGGCCTGTTCGCCGTGGTGGACCGGATCGGCGCGGGGGCGAACCTGCAGGAATGGCACTACCCCGAACCCTGGACGGTCACGAGATGAACGGCCTCAGGACATCAGCGCGGCCACATCCAGCATCCGGTTCGAAAACCCCCACTCATTGTCATACCAGCCGAAGACCCGCAGCATCCCGCCCTCCGTGACCCGCGTTTCCGGCAGCGCCATCACGATGCTTTCCGGCCGCGCCCGCAGGTCGGTCGACACCAGCGCCCGGTCGGTCACCCCGATGACCCCGCCCGCCGCTACCAGCACAGCATTCACCGCAGCCACCGGCGCAGGCCGTTCGGTCATCACGCAAAGGTCCACCGCCGACACGCTGGCCACCGGCACCCGCACTGCCGATCCCAGGATACGGCCCGCAACTTCCGGCAGGACCTGATCCAGCAGCCGCTGCGCCGAAGTGGTCGTCGGCACCATCGACAGCGCCGCCGCGCGGCTGCGGGCAAAATCCGCTGCCGGGGCGTCCACCGTGGGCTGGCTGCCGGTATAGCAGTGGATTGTGGTCATCGACCCCGTCACCACCCCGAACTCGCGATGCAGCAGTTTCACCAGCGGGGCCAGCGCATTCGTGGTGCAGGAGGCGTTCGAGACGACCCTGTGATCGCCCAGAACCGCCTCGTTCGCGCCGAGGACCACCGTCACCTCTGCCGCCCGCGACGGCCCCGACACCAGAACGCGGCCCGCCCCGGCCGCAAGGCCCCGCCCCGCGACCTCGGGCGTATCTGCCCGCCCGGTGCATTCCATCACCAGATCGACACCCGACAGATCCAGCCCCGACAGATCGGGCGTCCGTGTCAGGGCAATCCGCCGCCCGTCCAGCAGCAACGCGCCGTTCTCCAGCGCCACGGCCCCGCGATAGGGCCCGAAGACCGAGTCATATTCGAACAGGTAGGCGCACATTTCGGGGGCAGCGATGTCGTTGATCCCGACAACCTCGATCCCGGGCCAGCCGCCGCCTGCCCATGCCCGCAGGATCGACCGCCCGATCCGGCCAAAGCCGTTGATGACCACCCGCATGATGCCCCCCGCATGCCCCGCGTCGTCAGATCACGCGCAGGCCCCGCCTTCAAGGCGGCGTCACAGATCGGCGCTCAGCGCCACGCCCCGCTCGGTCGCACGCGTCAGGGCCACGGCGGCCACGGCCAGGTCCTGCAACCCCACACCCGTGCCATCATACAGCGTGATCTCGCCCGCCTCGCGCCGCCCCGGATGCGCGCCGATCAGCACATCGCCCAACGGCGTGATCCGTTTCGCCGCCACCAGCCCCGCCTTTACCGCATGCTGCGCCTCACCGATGGACACAGACTGCGCCACCTCGTCGGTGAACAGGGTGGCACGGGCCAGAAGTGCCGGCTCCACCTCCTGCTTGCCGACCGTGTCGGTGCCCATGCAGGCCAGATGGGTGCCGGGACGGACCTGCGCGTCGGCCAGGCTGAACCGGTCCGACGACGTGATGGTCACGATCACATCCGCCTCGGCCCCCAGCCGGTCCAGGCTGACCGCCTCGAACGGCAGGCCAAGCTCTGCCGCAATCGCCCCCAGCTTCGGCAGCATCTCAGGGTGCAGGTTCCACGCCACCACCCGCTCGAACGCCCGCGCCCGGGCGGCGGCGCGCAACTGGAACCCCGCCTGATGCCCGGCGCCGATCATGCCCAGCACCTTCGCATCCGCCCGCGCCAGCCGGTCGATCGACAGCGCCGAGGCAGCAGCGGTACGCAGCGCAGTCAGCAGGTTCCCCCCCACCATCGCCAGCGGCAAACCGGTCTCGGGGTCGAACAAGAACACGGTCGACTGATGGTTGGTCAACCCCTTCGCCGCATTGCCGGGAAAGTATCCCCCCGCCTTCACCCCCAACCGCCCCGCCGCCCGGTCGAGCCCCGACTTGAACCCGTATTGCCGCCCGCCCCCCAAGGCCTCGCGGATCACCGGAAAGTTGTACGCCTCGCCCCGTGCCATGGCCGCGAAACAGGCCTCGATGGCGGCAAAGGCGTCGGCAGGCGACACAAGGTCGGCAATCAGCCGTTCCGGCACGATCAGCATGGGGCAATGTCCTTCCGGCAGGGCACCCCCCACCTCGTCTTCTGTTCATAAATATCCCGGGGGGTGAGCCCCGGCACGGGGCGAGGGGGGCAGCGCCCCCCTTCCTCTCAATAGGCCTTGCCGCGCGCCGACACCGGCCAGACCACCTCGACCTTGCCGCCGCGCACGCCCACATACCAGTCATGCACGTTGCAGGTCGGGTCGCAGTGGCCGGGCACCAGTCGCAGCTTGTCGTTCACCTTCAGCACGCCGCCCAGATCCTCGATCACCCCATGCTCGTCCGAGCATTTGACGTATTTCACATCCGTGCGTCCGAAGATCACCGGCAACCCCGAGTCGACCGACTGCGCCTTCAGGCCTGCGTCGCAGATCGCCTTGTCAGGCTTGGCATGGCTCATCACGCTCGTCAGCAGGAACAGCGCATTCTCCCATTCGCCCTGGTCGATCCGGCGGCCGTCCTTGTCGAGGATGCGACCATAGTCGGCATCCATGAAGGCATAGGACCCGCACTGAAGTTCATTGTAGACGCCCGAGTTGCCTTCGAAATAGTAGCTGCCCGTTCCACCGCCGCCGACGATGTCGCAGGGCAGCCCGAGGGCCGCCAGCGCATCGACCGCGTCCTTCACCTGTGCCACGGCCAGATCGATCTTGGCCTTGCGGTCCTCATACTTGTCCATGTGCTGCATCGCGCCCTGATAGGCCTGGATGCCGCTGAACTTCAGCCCGGGCGCGGCGGCGATGGCCGTGGCAATGGCCACAACCTCGGGCGTGGTCTTCACGCCGCAGCGCCCCGCACCACAGTCGATCTCCACCAGGCATTCGATCGTCGTGCCATGCCGCACCGCTGCCGCCGACAGGTCGGCCACATTCGCCAGGTCGTCCACGCAGCAGATCGCCCGCGCGCCCAGTTTCGGGATCCGCGCCAGCCGGTCGATCTTTGCCGGGTCGCGCACCTGATTGCTGACCAGCACGTCCTTGATGCCTCCTCGCGCGAAGACTTCAGCCTCGCTCACCTTCTGGCAGCAGACGCCGACCGACCCGCCCAGCCGTTCCTGCAGCAGCGCCACGTCCACCGACTTGTGCATCTTGCCATGCACCCGGTGGCGCACGCCCATCGCTTTCGCGAAATTGCCCATCTTGACGATGTTGCGCTCCAGCGCGTCCAGGTCCAGCACAAGGCAGGGCGTCTGGATATCGGCCTCGTCCATCCCGGGCAGCGCCGGGATGTCATAGCCCACGTCCAGACCGTCGAGTTTCACGGGTGCGTTCATGTCAGCCTCCTTCAGCCCTGCATCCAGGGCAGCTTGTCCAGATCGACGTTGCCGCCGGTGATGATGACGCCCACGCGGCGGCCGCGGAACACGTCGGGGTTCTTCAGGATCGTGGCCAGCGGCACGGCGCAGCTTGGCTCGATCACGATCTTCATCCGCGCCCAGGTCAGCCGCATCGCATCGATGATCTCCTGCTCGCTTGCGGTCAGGATGTCGGTGACGTGGCGCTGCACGAAATGCCAGGTCAGGTCTTTCAGCGGCACCTTCAGCCCGTCGGCCACCGTATTGGGCGCATCGTCGGCGATGATGTGCCCGGCGCGGAAACTGCGCGCGGCATCGTCGGCCTGTTCCGGTTCGGCGGCGTAGATCGCCACGCCCGGTGCGATGTTCGACAGCGTCAGACAGGTGCCCGAGATCATGCCGCCGCCGCCGATGGGGGCGATCACCTGGTCCAGCCCCGGCACCTGCTCCATCAACTCGCGCGAACAGGTGGCCTGCCCCGCGATCACGCGCGGGTCGTTGTAGGGGTGCACGAAATCCGCCCCTGTCGCCGCCTGCACCTGGGCAAAGACGAACTCGCGTGACGTGGTCGAGGGTTCGCATTCCGTGATCGTGCCGCCATAGCCGCGAACGGCATCCTTCTTGGCCTGCGGCGCGGTGCGCGGCATCACCACCGCACAGGGAATCCCCCGCCGCCCGGCGGCATAGGACAGCGACAGCGCGTGGTTGCCGCTGGAATGGGTCGCGACCCCCCGCGGGGCTTCGGCCGCGCTCAGCCCGAACACTGCATTCGACGCCCCGCGCACCTTGAAGGCCCCGGCCTTCTGGAAGTTCTCGCATTTGAAGAACAGTTCCGCCCCGGTCAGAGCGTTCAGGTAGCTGGAGGTCAGAACCGGCGTACGGTGGATGTAGGGCTCGATCCGGGCATGTGCCGCCAGAACGTCCTCGAAGGTGGGAATGTACATCGCCTCGTCCCTCATGCTGCGGCCTTTGCGCTGCGCGCTCCGTGCCGCCAGTAATCCTGTGCTGCGGCAACGCCCGAGCCCAGCCGGACCGGCCAGCCCAGATCGGCCATGCACATCTCGGCCGTGGCCAGCCCCGACAGCATCATCGGCTCGGTCAGGCTGCCCAGATGGCCGATGCGGAACACCTTGCCTGCCACCTCGCCCAGGCCCACGCCAAAGGCCATGCCATAGCTTTCCGCCGCCAGCTTCACCAGATCGGTGCCGTTGCAGCCCTCGGGCACCACCACGGCGGTCACCGTGTCGGAATACAGGTCCGGCGACACCGCGCAGGGCCGCATGCCCCAGGCAAAGACCGCGCGCCGCACGCCTTCGGCAATGCGGGAATGTCGGGCATAGACCGCCTCCAGCCCCTCGTCCTCCAGCATCTCGATGGCACGGGCAAGACCCGCGATCAGCCCCACGGCGGGGGTATAGGGGTAGCCACCCGCCGCATAGGTGCGCAGCATGTCGGCAAAGTCAAAGAACGTGCGCGGCAGCGTCGCCGTCGGCATCGCCGCCAGCGCCTTGGGGCTGACGCCCAGAATCGCCAGACCGGCCGGCAGCATGAATCCCTTCTGGCTGCCCGCCACGGCAACATCCACGCCCCACGCCGCCATCTCGAACGGCATCGACCCGATCGACGACACCCCATCGACAAACAGCATCGCCGGATGCCCCGCCGCGTCCATCGACCGGCGAATACCGGCGATGTCGGATTTCACGCCCGTCGCCGTCTCGTTGTGCGTCGCCAGCACGGCGCGGATCGCATGTGCCGTATCGGACCGCAGCGCCGCCTCGATGGCGGCCAGAGGCGCGCCCTCGCCCCAGGGCGTCTCGAGGGTCTGCACATTCAGCCCGTGGCGCTGGCACATGTCGATCCAGCGGTGGCTGAACATCCCGAACCGCGCGGCCAGCACCGTGTCACCCGGCGACAGTGTGTTGGAAATCGCCGCTTCCCAGCCGCCGGTGCCGGTCGAGGGCAGGATGATCACCTCGCCTTCGCCATCCGCCATTCCCAGCACGCGGCGCACACCGGCCACCGCCGGGCGGAACAGCCGCGCAAAGGCGGGTGACCGGTGATCCAGCGTCGGCATGTCGCAAGCTTTGCGGATCGCCTCGGGGATGTTGGTCGGGCCGGGGATGAAGACCGGGTTCTGCAGGGACATGGGAAACAGCCTTTCGCTTGCTGTCGGCACTCTAGGCCCGCCACACCAGGCATGCAATTTTTTCGAAATGTTTTTTCAGAGTGCTGAAAATCAGATTTTTCGCAGAAAAATCGGCACTTGCGGATTTTTCAGCAATCCGGAATGCTTTTTCACCAAAGCCCGCCAGTCCAAGGGAACCATCCGGCATGACCCCTCCCCGCCCGCGCGGACGCCCCCGCGCCTTTGCCGACAAGACCGACCAGAATCGCGTGCAATCCATCGACCGGGCCATGCTGCTGCTGCAGCGTCTGGCCGACAGCCCGGGAATGACCCTTTCGGAACTCGCCGCCGCCGGGGGCGAGTCTGCCGCCACCGTCTACCGGGTTCTGGTGACCCTGCAGGCCCACGGGATTGCGGAACTGGAGGATCCGGGACAGGTCTGGCACGTCGGCGGCGGGGCCTTCCGCATCGGCTCGGCCTTCCTGCGCCGCACCAAGGTCGTCGAACGCGCCCGCCAGCCGATGGACCGGCTGATGCGCGACACGGGCGAGACGGCGAACCTGGGCATCGAAAGCGGCGATCAGGTGCTGTTTCTCAGCCAGGTCGAAACCCATGCCGCGATCCGCGCCTTCTTTCCGCCGGGGACCAAATCGCCCATGCATGTCTCTGGCATCGGCAAGGCACTGCTGGCCTGGTATCCGGCAGACCGGGTAGCGGGGCTGGTGGCGCGGCAGGGCCTGCCGGGGTTCACGCCGCAGACGATCACCGATGCGGCAGCCCTGGCCGCCGACCTTGCCGCCACGCGGGCGCGCGGCTTTGCGATTGACGATCAGGAACGCGCGCAAGGCATGCGCTGCGTCGCCGCCCCGATCTTCAACGCCCATGCCGAACCTGTTGCGGGCCTGTCGGTTTCGGCCCCCGCCTTCCGGCTGCCCCTGGCCGACACCGATCGGATCGGCGCGCGCGTGCAGGCCGCCGCCGACGAGGTGACCGCCGCCACCGGCGGTCACCGCCCCTGATCAGCCGAGGGCGGCCACCCGCGCCTGCAACTGCGCCACCAGCGCCGGGTCCAGGTTCAGCCGACCGGCAAGCGTGGTCAGATAGTCCGCCTCGGCCGGTCCGCCCTGCTGTGCCACCATCAGCGAGGCGGCATAAAGCGCGGTCGCTTCCTGCGGATTTCGGGCCAGAGCCGCCACGGCGTCGATGTCCAGCGGTGCCGCCAGTTCCGCCTCCAGCATGTCAGCCGCCTCGGGGCCCAGGCCAAGCGTGCCGAACTGCCCGGTGATCCGCACCCGCTCTTCCTCGGTCACCCGCCCATCGGCCTTGGCAACCGCGACCATCGCCTTCAGCAGGCGGGCCGACATCTCGTCGGCACCCGCCGCATCCGAAGGCAGGAATTTCGGATCGGCCGGGGCCAGATCGGCGTCGGCGCTCTGCGCCGTCTTCCCGGCCTGCCAGTCGGCAAAGGCCTTCGAGGCGAGGCTGCCGATGGCCGCCATGCCGCCGACCCGCGCAACCGCCCCAAGACCGCCGCGCCCGCCGCCGAACAGCACGCCCAGCAGGCCACCGGCCAGCGCCCCCTTGGTGCCCGTGGATTGCGCGTCCCAGGTCTCTTTCGCCTTTGCCGCCATCTCGCCCCCGCTTTGCATCAGCGAGTCGAGCAGTGCCCTTGCGTCCTTCATCGGAGCCTCCCGGATATGCCATCATCGTGCCCCTGATATGGGCACCTTCGATGACGTTTGAAAGACGGCCCGCGACGGCCCGGCTGCAGCCGGACCCCGTCCTAGGACCCTGCGCTGTAGCGCAGCGGCAGGTTGAAGGTCACCGACGCTTCGGATACGTCTTTCGGGGCCTTGGGAAAACGCCCTGCCGCCCTGACCGCCCGCAAGGCCGCTGCATCCAGCGTCGCATGCCCCGAACTGCGCAACACGGCGACCGACGCCAGCCGACCCGCCCGGTCCACCGTCAGTTGCAGCGTGACGCGGCCCTCGGCCCCCCCGGCGGTTTCCGGATAGACCTTGCGCCGTTCCACCCGCGCGCGGATCGCCGAAAGCCAGGCGGCGCGCGCATCGGCATCGCCGGTCGCCGCGCGCCGGGTCGTTTCGGCCTTGCCGCCGTCTCCCGCGACCGACGCCGGTCTTGCGGCACCTTGCGTTGGCGCGGGCGGTTTCGGCGTGGTCTTGGGGGGCATTGGGGGGGCGGGGGCAGTTTCGGGCGCATCGGGCACCGGATCAGCGCGCGCAGGTGCCTCGGGCGCGACAGGGGGCGGGGCGGAAACCGGTGCCGGCACCGACAACGCAAGCCGGACGCCTGCGTCGGACAGGACGGGGGCCACCAGTTCGGGCATCAGGAAGGCGGCTTCGGGGTCTGCGGGCTCTGCCGTCAGGGCGGCAAGATCGGGCGGTTGCCCGGCTGCGGGCGGCACCTGCCCGACCGGGCCTTGCGCCCCGGCCACTGCAGACAGGGCGCGCGGCAACGCGGTGGGGGCAGCATCCTGCAGCGGCGGCAGCAAGGCCTGCGGGGCCGGATCGGGCGGTTGCGGCGCCGGGGCGGTCAGCGCCGAGAATTGCGCCCCCGACAGGATCAGCACCTCGGTCGCAGGCATGTCCGGCCCATCGGGTGGTGCCACGGCTGGCAACCGCGCGATCCACAGGGCAAAGGCCGCATGGCCCAGGGCAGACAGGATCAGCCCTGCCATCAGCACCGGCAGGGCGCGCGGTCGATGCAAGGGCGGCACGGGCTGCGCCCTGACCGTGCAGACAGGCGGGCCTGCGCCACCCGGGTTCATACCCGCGCCGGACGGGCGCTGCGCGCGCAGGCGTGGCGGCAGGTCGGACGATGGCGGCATCGCCGGCTATCCGATGACTTCGAAACGGTCCACGTCCACCATCCCGTGATCCGTGATCTTCAGATGCGGGATGACAGGCAGCGCCAGGAAGGCCAGTTGCAGGAACGGTTCCTCCAGCGTGACCCCAAGCGACCGCGCCGCTGCCCTCAGGCCCACCAGCCCGTCGCGCACGTCCTCGAAGGACCCGAGGCTCATCAGCCCGGCCACGGGCAGCGGCAGTTCGGCCAGCACCCGACCGCCTTCGACGACGACGAATCCGCCCTCGATCTGGCCAAGGCGGTTCGCAGCCAGCGCCATGTCCTCAGGGTTCGCGCCGACCACGGCGATGTTGTGATGGTCATGGCAGACGGTCGAGGCGATGGCCCCGCGCTGCAGCCCGAAGCCCTTGACGAACCCGGTCGCGATGTTCCCGTTCAGGCCATGGCGTTCCACCACCGCGATCTTGACCAGGTCGCACGCGATGTCGGGGCGCTTGTCGCCGCCTTCGGGCGCGATGTCAAAGGTCAGGTGTTCGGTGATGATCTTGCCGGGAAGGATGCCGATCACCGGGGTTTCCACCGAGGTGCCGCCGGTGCGGAAATCCGCCGCCGCCACCGTCCGCGCCCTGACCGACCCGCGCCCGACCGGGGGGACGATGGTCCGCGCCGCATAGGCCGCAGGCCCCGCCTCGACCCCGCCACAGATCACCCGTGCGGCATGGCAGCCTTCCAGCGTGTCGATCACCGCGATATCCGCCCGCTTGCCCGGCGCGATCAGCCCGCGATCCTTCAGCCCGAAAGCTTCCGCAGCCGACAGGCTGGCCGCGCGATAGACCGCCAGCGGCGGGCAGCCAAGCGCGATCAGGGTCCGGATCATGTAATCCAGATGCCCATGTTCCGCGATGTCCAGCGGGTTGCGGTCATCGGTGCACAGGCACAGCCAGGGCGCGTGGCGTTCCGTCAGCAGCGGGGCCAGCGCATGCAGGTCCTTGCTGACAGACCCTTCGCGGATCAGCACGCGCATCCCCTTGCGCAGCTTCTCCAGCCCCTCTTCGGCGCTGGTCGCCTCATGCTCGGTGCGGATGCCGGCGGCGATGTAGCCGTTCAGGTCGTGCCCGCGCAGCAGCGGTGCATGGCCGTCGATGTGCCGCCCGCGAAAGGCCTGCAGCTTTTCAAGGCAGCCCGCATCCTTCATCAGCACGCCGGGAAAGTTCATGAATTCGGCCAGACCGATGACGCGCGGATGATCCATCAGCGGCACCAGATCGGCGGCCTCCAGCCGCGCGCCTGCGGTTTCCATATGGGTCGAGGGCACGCAGGATGAAAGCTGCACACGGATGTCCATCACCGTCTGCGCCGAGGCCTCCAGGAAATAGCGTATCCCCTCCAGCCCGCAGACATTCGCAATCTCGTGCGGGTCGCAGATCGCCGTGGTCACCCCGCGCGGGCCGACGCAGCGGTCGAATTCGTACGGCGTGACACAGCTTGATTCGATGTGCAGATGGGTATCGATGAAACCGGGCACGAGGATCTGCCCGGTGCAGTCGATCACCCGGGTCCCGTCATAGCTGCCGAAGACCCCGACGATGGTGTCCCCGCAGATCGCCACGTCGGTCTGCACCAGGTCGCCCGAGATCAGGTCGAACACCCGGCCCCCTTTCAGCACGAGGTCGGCGGGCACAAGGCCCCGGCCCTGGTCGATCAGTTGGGCAAGTGGCGGTCGGGTCATCGGGCACTCCTTCTGCGCCAAGTGAAGCGCAAGCGGTCTGCGGCGTCCAGCCGAACTATCATCTTGCGCCTGCACCCGGGGGGTTTATCACCGACCCATTCCGGGAGGAAACCGAATGCAACCCCTGCGCGGCATCGCCCTCAAGATCGGTTCGGTGCTGGTCTTCATCACCATGGCCGCAATCATCAAGTCCACCGCCGCCCATGTGCCGCCGGGCGAGGCGGTGTTCTTCCGGTCGCTGTTCGCCATTCCGGTGATCGTGGTCTGGCTGGCCTGGCGGCGCGAGCTTGCGACCGGATTCACCACCCGCAATCCGATGGGTCATGTCTGGCGCGGGGTGGTCGGCACGTCGGCGATGGGGCTGGGATTTGCGGGCCTTGGCCTGCTGCCCCTGCCCGAGGTGACGGCCATCGGCTATGCCGCGCCGCTGCTGACCGTGGTCTTTGCGGCGATGTTCCTGGGCGAGAATGTCCGCGCCTTTCGCATCACCGCCGTCGTGCTGGGTCTGGCGGGGGTGATGATCGTGCTGTCGCCGCGCCTGACCGCCCTGTCGGACGGTACCGTCGAAGCGACCGAGGCCCTGGGTGCGATGGTGGTGCTGGGCGGCGCGGTCTTTGCCGCGCTGGCGCAGGTGTTCGTGCGCAAGCTGGTGGATACCGAGGCGACGGCAACCATCGTCTTCTGGTTCTCGATCACCGCGACGCTGCTGTCGCTGGTCACGCTGCCCTTCGGCTGGGTCATCCCCGCCCCGCGCGAGGCGGTGCTGCTGGTGGCGGCGGGGCTGCTGGGCGGGCTGGGGCAGATATTGCTGACGTCAAGCTATCGTCACGCCGATGCCTCGGTGGTGGCCCCCTTTGAATATGTGTCGATGCTGTTCGCGCTGGCCTTCGGCTATCTGTTCTTTGCCGAGGTGCCGACGGCCACGATGCTGACCGGTGCGGCGCTGGTGGTGACGGCAGGCATCCTCATCATCCTGCGGGAACGCCACCTGGGCCTGAAGCGGGCGCGGCAGCGCAAGTCCATGACGCCGCAGGGATAGGCTGCGGCGAAAGGTGCGCAACGTCTGCGGCTTGACCGGCAGACCGCGATGGCCGACAAGGTTGCGGCTGTGGCGCTGCCGGACCGGAACCCCTTGCCCATGTCGCTTGCCCTGATCGCGGCCCTGCCCTTTCTGGGCGCCCTTCTGCCGGGTCTGATGATCCGGGCGGGCCGCGATGCCTGCGCGCTGGCCGCCGGATCGGTGACCGCGCTGGCGCTGATCCTGCTGGGCCTGAATGCCCCCGCCGTGCTGCGGGGGCAGGTGGTGCAGACCCGGATCGACTGGCTGCCCGCGCTTGGCCTGAACGCGAATTTCATGCTGGACGGGCTGGGCCTGCTGTTCGCCGGGCTGATCCTGGGGATCGGGCTGCTGATCATCCTCTACGCCCGGTTCTACCTGGCGAAATCCGACCCGATGGGGCCGTTCTACACCTATCTGATGCTGTTCCAGGGGGCGATGACGGGCATCGTGCTGTCGGACAACATCCTTCTGCTGCTGGTGTTCTGGGAACTGACATCGCTTTCGTCGTTCCTGCTGATCGGCTACTGGAAACATCTGCCCGAAGGGCGGCGCGGCGCGCGAATGGCGCTGGCGGTGACGGGGACCGGCGGGCTGGCGCTGATCGGCGGAATGCTGATCCTGGGGCAGATCGCGGGCAGCCATGATCTGTCGGTGATCCTGACCAAGGGCGAGGTGATCCGGGCCTCGCCGCTGTATCTGCCCGCGCTGATCCTGATCCTGCTGGGCTGCTTCACCAAATCGGCGCAGTTCCCGTTCCAGTTCTGGCTGCCGCAGGCCATGGCCGCGCCGACGCCGGTTTCGGCCTATCTGCATTCGGCGACGATGGTGAAGGCGGGCATCTTCCTGATGGCGCGGCTGTGGCCGGTGCTGGCCGGTACGCCCGAGTGGTTCTATCTGGTCGCCACGACCGGGCTGGTGACGATGGTCATCGGGGCCAAGGTCGCCCTGTTCAAGGATGACCTGAAGGCGCTGCTTGCCTATTCCACGGTCAGCCAACTGGGCCTTGTGACGCTGCTGCTGGGTCTTGGCACGGCGCAGGCGGCGGCGGTTGCGATGTTCCACATCCTGAACCACGCCACCTTCAAGGCGGCGCTGTTCATGTGCGCGGGGATCGTGGATCACGAGGCGGGCACGCGCGACATCCGCCGTCTGGGCGGGTTGCGAAGGCTGATGCCGCTGACCTTTGCGCTGACCGCGCTGGCGGCACTGTCGATGGCGGGCATTCCGCCGCTCAACGGCTTTCTGTCCAAGGAAATGATGCTGGAAGAGGTGTTCAACGCGCCCTGGATGGGCAATGACTGGATCGTGCCGGTGCTGGCGGTGACGGGCGCGCTGTTCTCGGTCGCCTATTCGTTCCGGCTGATCGCGCATGTCTTTCTGGGGCCGGTGCGAACGGACTACCCGCAGGCGCCGCATGACCCCGGCCCGGGGCTGTGGGGCGCGCCTGCCGTGCTGGTGGCGCTGGTGATCGCCATCGGGCTGGCCCCGATGACCATGGCGGGGTGGATCGTGCGCGCCTCGGCCAGTGCCACCATCGGCGGGGTGCCCTACATCAAGATCGTGCATTGGCACGGGCTGGCGGCCCCCGCGCTGTGGATGTCGATCTTTGCCATCGGCGGCGGGCTGGTGCTGCTGGGGCTGCATCCGCATCTGGCCCGGCTGTGGGCACGGGTTCCCCGGCCCGAAGGGGCTGCGATCTTTGCGGCACTGGTCGGCGGCGCGCGCGCGCTGGCACAGCGCATCACCGACGCGCTGCATGGCGGATCGCTGCGCGTTGCACTGGCCGTGGCGACGGTCACGATTGTTGCGGCGGGCTTCTTCGCCTTTGCCACCGGCACCCATGCGCCCGGCACCCGTGCGCTGACGCCGATCCTGCCGCTGGCCGTTGTCGGCTGGCTGCTGCTGGTGTCGGCCACGTCGGCGCTGGTGCTGATGCACCGCCAGCGGCTTCTGGCGCTGGTTCTGGTGGGGGTGATCGGGCTGATCGTCTCGGTCAGCTTCGTGTTCCTGTCGGCCCCCGACCTTGCGCTGACGCAGATCCTGGTCGAGGTGGCGACGGTCGTGCTGCTGCTGCTGGCGCTGAACTTTCTGCCCAAGCGCCCGGCGCGTGAAGGCAGCGCCCTGCGCAAGGCGGGCCATGCTGTGATCGCCGCCGGGGCGGGTCTGGGCGCGGGCGGGCTGATCCATGCCCTGATGACGCGCGATTTCGCCTTTCCGACCATTGCCGACTATCACATCGCCAACGCCAAGACCCAAGGCGGCGGCACCAACATCGTCAATGTGATCCTCGTGGACTTCCGCGGCTATGACACCTTCGGCGAGATCGTGGTTCTGGGCATCGCGGCGCTGGTCATCTTTGCGCTGACCGAGGCGATCCTGCGCCCCGGTCCGGCGAATGACCGGCTCTTGTCCTGGGTGCCCGACCAGTCGCGCGCGGGCGACCGGCACCCGATGATGTTCGTGATCGCGACGCGGTTGCTGTTGCCGGTGGCGCTGATGGTGGGGGTGTACCTGTTCCTGCGCGGCCATAACCAGCCCGGCGGCGGGTTCATCGCGGCGCTGGTCGTGGCGGTGGCGTTCCTCATGCAGTTCATGGCTTCGGGTCTTGGCTGGACACAGGCCCGCCAGAAGATCGACTATCACGCGATGATCGCCTGCGGCGTGCTGGTCGCGGTGGCCACCGGCATCGGGGCCTGGGCCAACGGCGTGCCGTTCCTGACCTCGGACTACGGCTATTTCACCTTGCCCGTGGTGGGCACGTTCGAGCTGGCCACGGCGGCCCTGTTCGACCTTGGCGTGTTCCTGACCGTGCTGGGCGCGGTGCTGATGGCGCTTTCCTCGCTCAGCCGGATCGCGATCCGGGCGGGCGGGACGGTGAACGCGGCCCCGTTCGACATCGACCCGCAGGCAGGCCCCCCATCCGCCAGCGGAGGGCGCTAGCGTGGAGCTTCTGGTTGCCTCGGGCGTGGGGGTGCTGACGGCGGGCGGGGTCTGGCTGATCCTGCAGGGGCGCAGCTTTTCGGTGATCCTGGGGCTGGCGCTGCTGTCCTATGCGGTGAACCTGTTCATCTTTGCCAGCGGGCGGCTGGCCATCGGCCTGCCGCCGATCCTGACCAAATCGACGACCGGCTATACCGATCCTCTGACCCAGGCGCTGGTGCTGACCGCCATCGTGATCTCGTTCGGGATGACGGCGGTGATCGTGGTCATGGCGCTTGGTGCCTTTCTGGAAACCGGCAGCGACCGGGTGGATATCGACGATGACAGCCGGGACGGCCTTTGATGGGCAATTGGATCATCGTGCCCGTTCTGCTGCCGGCCGTTCTGGCCGCGCTGATCGTGCTGGCGGCGCGCACCGACCTTGTGCTGCAACGCGTCTTTTCGCTGGCCGAGACCGAGGCGCTGCTGGTGCTGGCGCTGGCGCTGTTCCGCGCGGCGGCGCTGGACGGGCCCGAGACCTATCATCTGGGCAACTGGCCCGCCCCTTTCGGCATCGTGCTGGTGCTGGACCGGCTGTCGGTGCTGATGGTGCTGCTGATGGCGGTGCTGGCGGTGCCGGTGCTGGTCTATGCCGTGGGGTCGGGGTGGGACGGGCGGGGGCGGCATTTTCATGCGCTGTTCCAGTTCCAGTTGATGGGACTGTCGGGGGCCTTCCTGACCGGCGACGCGTTCAACCTGTTCGTGTTCTTCGAGGTGCTGCTGATCGCCTCCTACGGGCTGATGATCCACGGCGGCGGGCGGGCGCGGCTGCAGGCGGGGGTGCAGTATGTGGCGGTGAACCTTGTGGGGTCCACGCTGTTCCTGTTCGCGCTGGCCACGATCTATGCGGTGACGGGCACGCTGAACATGGCGGACCTGGCGGTGAAGGTGGCCGCGCTTCCGCCGGGCGATGCGGCGCTGGTGCGGGTGGCGGGGGTCTTGCTGCTGCTGGTGTTCACGCTGAAGGGCGCGCTGGTGCCGCTTCAGTTCTGGCTGCCCGAGACCTATGCCCGCGCGCCCGGTCCGGTAGCGGCCTTGTTCGCGGTGATGACCAAGGTCGGGGCCTATGCCACGCTGCGTCTCTATACTCTGGTCTTTCCGCCCGACACCCCCGCGACGGGTCTGCTGTTCGCGGACCTGCTGCTTCCTGCGGCGCTGCTGACGCTGGCGGTGGGGGCTGTGGGGGTGCTGGGCGCGCGCGGGCTGGCGCGGCTGGCGGCCTTTGCGGCCATCGCCTCGATGGGCACGCTGTTCGTGGCGATTGCGCCGTTCACGCCGCAGGCGACGACGGCGGCGCTGTACTACATGATCCATTCCACCCTGGCCGGTGCCGCGCTGTTCCTGATCGCCGATCTGGTGCTGGCCGGGCGCGGCAGCGACGATCTGCGCCAGACCCTGCCGCCGATTCGCGGCGAAGGTCTGATCGCCAGCCTGTTCCTGGCCACGGCCATTGCCGTGGCGGGCATGCCGCCGCTGTCGGGGTTCGTCGGCAAGCTCTTGGTGCTGGAGGCGACGCGCGCGCAGATGGCGCTGGTCTGGCCGGTGATTCTGGGAACCTCGCTTCTGACCATCGTCGGGCTGGCGATGGCCGGATCGGCGCTGTTCTGGCGGTCGCATTCCGTGGCAAACCGCGATACGGCCCCGCGCGCGGCCCCGCCCGTGCTGCCGCTGGTGGCGGTGGGCCTGCTGCTGGCGCTGCTGGCGCTGCTGACCGTCTTTGCCGGGCCGGTCACCGACCAGTTGCGCCTGACCGCCGATGCCCTGTACGACCCGTCAGGCTATATCGCATCCAACGCCCTTGCCGCGCCGGAGTGACCGCATGACCCGCGCCCTGTTCCCCCACCCCCTGCTGAGCCTGACGCTGCTGGCGACAAGGCTTCTGCTGGTCAACGATGCCAGCCCCGGCAATCTGGTGCTGGGC
>JAAFHX010000120.1 GCA_013297695.1 Rhodobacterales bacterium
GTCGCCGACCGCGCGCGCGCGCAGGAGGTCAAGCAGGCCGTGGCCGCGCTCAAAGCCAGGGGCGCGCGCCAGGCCGAAACCTTTCCACGCGATCACCGCCCCTGGGGCTGGTTCGAGACGCTGGTTCTGGCCGACCGCTTTCAGGTCAAGCGCATCGTCGTGCACCCCGGCGCGGCGCTGTCGCTGCAAAGCCATGTCCACCGGTCGGAACACTGGATCGTGGTTGCAGGCACGGCCAGGGTCACCATCGACGGCAGCGTGCAACTGCTGACCGAAAACCAGTCGGTCTACGTCCCCCTTGGCGCGGTCCACCGCATGGAAAACCCGGGAAAGGTGCCCATGATCCTGATCGAGGTCCAGACCGGCGTCTACCTCGGCGAAGACGACATCACCCGCTACGACGATGTCTATGCCCGTGGCCAGGGGACGAAGGGCTGAGGATCGCCGAGCAGGGACTTTCAACAAGGTGACCAATCGCGGGCCCTCGTCATTGGGCTGTTCGCGGGGAAACTGCCCTTGAACAAACCCGGGACCCTGCCGTCCGAATGGACCGTTCGGCAGGAACGGATCGCCCGGCGTCGATGTCATCGGTTCCCTGCTGTCCAAGATCGGGCTGGGCGAATCCTCGCGGCCTATGGTCCGCGCCCCGGATGCCGCAGGCAGTTCCGCAGGTCTGCCGGGCGTTCCCCTGCGGCAACTGCACTTCAAGGACATCTGTCGCGCGGTCCTGCAGCAAAGGCACATGGCACTGAAACCGGCCATGCCTTTCGCCAAGGCAACGCCTTGACACCAGCCCGGGCGTGTCCCGACCATGTCCCACGGTGTGCTGCAGGGGCGCCGACCCGTGGAGAGGCCGGGCTTGATCAGGTGGCTGCGGCGGGCGGCCTGACGGTGGGATTTTCGGCGACCCCGGCGAGCGTTTCAAGCGACATGCAGCGTCGTGCAACTGCCCGTCCCTCAGTGGTTTCGCGCCTGAACGCGCCGACGAGGCGGAAGTTGGCCGTGTTGTCGGGAAGGCGGGAGGATCAGCAAACAGCCCGGGGGGCCCGTTTGCCCGACGAACGCGGCAAGGCCCTTGTGGTCAGGGGCGACCACCAGGTTCACGCCCCGCAGACCGCAGTCTGCCGGTGAGCGCAGGAACCCTGTCCGGAAGGTTTCAACCTCGGAGGGGCCTGTGGTGACACCCGGAACATCACGCTTGACGTCCGCGTTGACCGCCCCGCCGATCTTTGCGGCACGGCTGATGATCCGCCCGCCGGAACTTGCCCGCGGATCGAGGTCATGGCGCGAACCGCTTTCGCATCGCATTGATGGGACGCGATGCTCAGCCCTGCATTCCGCGCCGCAAAGGCCGCAGGACGGTCATCGCCCACGACGCCGACCTTTCCTGCAAAGGCCACAAGATCAGGACCATGTCTGCGCGCCTGAATGACCGGCAAAGCATCGCAACAGGCGAGGACGGCTGTGCCGGTCTCTTCCTCTCGGCCTGCGCTCTGGCCGCAATCGTCGTTGTCCGGCCATGAGTGGTGGCCCTGATTCACGCGGGAACCTGTCCAGATGTCGCGCAGTAACGGAGCCCGGTGAACGCGATCCGGCTTCAGCCGACGGCGGACCCCGGACCCTTGCCCCAATTCTTCAAGGCAGCCCCCCCTGCCCCCAGCTTTGCTTCGTGGAAAAAGCAGACCTCGATCCGATGCTCGTAGGTTTCGCGAACATCCAGCAACGTTGACGGAAAATGCGCGAATTCCGGGGCGCAGGGAAAGCCTTGCGTTTCCAGGGCGATCCCTCCGGCCTGAACACAGGGCACGCCACCCTTGCCAACCAACTGGCCGCCCAGGTCACCGCCGGAATAGACCTGCAGCGCGGGTGCATCGGTCCGCAAGTCAAATCCCAGCCCGCTCTCGGGGCTGAAGAGCCGTGCAGCAAGACACAGGCCGTCCACGTCCCGCGCCCCCAGCACCAGCGTGTGATCATAGCCGACCCCGGCAGTCCTGCCCGCATTCGGGCGCAACGACACGGCGTCGAAATCCTGACCGATCCTGCGACCGCCCCGAAAGTCGCACCCGGTGCCCGCAACGGTCAGCACCTCGCCCGTCGGCAGCAGGTCGGCGTCGGTCGCCAGCAGGAACGCGGCCGGGCTGGTCAGGACATGATCCAGCACCGTGCCGGCCCCGGCAAGGTTCCAGTAGCCGTGATGCGCGATGTTGCACAGCGTCGGGGCGTCGGTTTCGGCGCGCATCGCAATTTTCAGCCGGGCATCGGCGGTGAGTTCATAGCGCACTTCGGCCCTCAGGGTGCCGGGATAGCCCATCTCTCCGGCGGGCGAGGTGCGGCGGAAGACCAGCGCCCCGTCCTTGTCCGCACCCGTCCATATCCGCCGGTCAAACCCCGTCGGCCCGCCGTGCAGATGATGCGCGCCTTCGTTGCAGGGCAGGTGATGGACCTTGCCGGCGATCGTCACTTCACCTCGCCGGATGCGGTTGGCAAAGCGGCCCACGACGGCCCCGAAATAGGCGTCCGAGGCGATGTAGTCGGCCAGGCTGTCATGCCCAAGAACCACATCCCGCGTCACGCCGACACTGTCCGGCACATGGACGGCCTGCAGGGTCGCGCCATGGTCGGCGACCCGGATCATCATCGGGCCAAGATCGGTCTCCCGGGTCAGGGTCCATAGGCGGACCTCTTGCCCATCAACCGAACCCCACGGTTCCGAACTGGGTGTAGCCGTCACACCCAGCCCCCGTCGACCGTGAACTCCTGCGCGGTGCACATGCGCGACTGGTCCGATGCCAGCCAAAGGACCATGGCGGCGATGTCTTCCTCGACCAGACGTCCCGGCAGGCATTGCGATGCGTCGATCTGCGCCTCGGCGGCCGCGTCGACCCAAAGCTTGCGCTGTCGTTCCGTCATCACCCAGCCGGGCAACACCGTGTTCACGCGGATGCCCTGACCACCGAATTCGCGCGCGAGTGCGCGGGTCAGACCAGTGATCGCAGCCTTGCACGCCACATATAGAGGGGCCGATCCGTCCGCCATCTTCCAGGCGATGGAGCCGAGGTTGACGATGCTGCCGCCGCCTGCGGCCGCCATCCGGGCCTGCACGGCCTGTGCCGCAAAAACGTGGTGCCTGAGGTTCAGAGAGATGCGCTCGTCAAAAAAGGCGGGCGTGATTGACGCCGTCGTGTGCCGGTCATCGTTGCCGGCGTTGTTGACCAGCACCCGGATCGGGCCAAGCCGCTGCGTGACAAGGTCCAGCGAACGGCGCAACGCGTCGATGTCGGTCAGATCGCAGGGCAGGAAAACGACCTCGGCCGGCGGGCAAGCGGCCAATGTCACGGCAGCACCGGCGCTGTCGCGGTCAAGGAACGCGACGCGCGCGCCCTGCGCGGCAAAGGCGGTCACGATCCCCCGCCCGATACCCGACGCACCCCCGGTGACGACGACGACCGCATCCCTGAGGCTGTCATAGCGGACGGTTTGGGCAAGAGATGTCATGGCTGGGTCGTCCTCTTGAGGGTGGGCTGCACGTCCTGCATCGGGGTGGGTGCCTGTCCCCGCCAGCCGGGACGGCAGACGAACAGTCCGCCCGATTCCGGCGACGCCGCAAATTCATCGGCTGAAAGCCCCAGGGCGGCGGTGGTGACGAAAAGCAGGTCAAGGTCGGATCCGCCAAAGGCACAGGCGGTGACCTGGGTCGCGGGAACCTGCACGCGTGCCGAGATTGCGCCGTGTTCGTCCAGCCGCACGACGGAGCCGCCTCCCCAAAGCGCGACCCACAGGCCGCCGTCCGTGTCACAGGCCATGCCATCCGGCAAACCTTCTTCCGGCGAAAAGGCCCGGAACAGAGTGCCCGGCCCGGGCAGGCCCTCCGGCAACAGCGGATAGCGCATCAACCGGCGGCCAAGCGTGTCACAATGGAACAACCACTTTCGATCAGCCGAGAAAGCCGGTCCGTTCGATGCAATCACACCCGGGATCACGGCGGCGGGCCCCTGTTGTCCAAGCCGGTAAAGCGCACCCGTCGGGTTGGAGACACGGTCATCCATTGTGCCGAACCAAAGCCGGCCGACATGATCGCAGGAACCATCGTTGATGCGGACACTGCTTTCGTCGACTTCGGCCAGGCTGATCCCCTTGTCGGCGACCGGATCGAACAGCACGATTTCGCGCTCGATCCCCAAGACCAGCGGGCCCGACCTGTGCAGAGCGACAAAACCCGGACGTCCCGGCATCGCGTGCTGACGGTTGCGACCGGTCGACAGGTCATGCCGATGCAGTTTTCGCCCCTCGATGTCGATCCACCACAGACAACCCCGCGCGGCGTCCCACAGCGGACCTTCGCCAAGAACAGACCCGCGCCCGGCCAGGCAGGTGACCTTCATCAGATGAACACCCTTGGAATGCCCGCCTCGCGCGCACCGTGCAGGAAGTCGAAGTCGCAGCCGCTGTCGGCCTGCATGACGTGGTCACGGAACAGCCCAAGATAGCCGGTCCGGTCCATGTCCGGCGGGGTCCATGCCGCGCGTCTGGCCGCCAGTTCGGCATCGCTGAGGTCGACCGACAGGCTGCGCCCCGGCACGTCCAGCCTGATCCGGTCGCCGGTGCGGATCAGTGCCAGCGGGCCGCCGATCGCCGCCTCGGGGGCGGCATGCAGCACGACGGTGCCATAGGCCGTCCCGCTCATCCTGGCGTCGCTGATGCGGACCATGTCCTTGATGCCGCGCTGCAACAGCTTGGGCGGCAGGCCCATGTTCGCGACCTCGGGCATGCCCGGATAGCCCATCGGGCCGCAGTTGCGCAGGACCATGACCGTCGTCTCGTCCACCTCCAGCGCGGGGTCGTTGATCCGGGCGTGGTAATCCTCGATCGAGTCGAACACCAGTGCTGCACCTTCATGCTGCATCAGGTGCGGGCTGGCGGCGGACGGTTTCAGAACCGCGCCCGAAGGGGCAAGGTTGCCGCGCAGGACCGCGATCCCGCCTTCGGCCGCGATGGGATCGTCGAAGCCCCGGATCACGGCGTCCTGAAACACCTCTTCGCCTGCCACCGCCTCGGCTTGCGTGCGGCCGCTGACGGTCATTGCGGCACCATCGACCAGCCCCGCTTCGATCAAGCGGCGCATTAGCGGCGGCAGACCTCCGGCGGCAAAGAAGTCTTCCATCAGGAACCGGCCCGAGGGCATGAGGTCAACCAGCGTGGGTACTCCCCGGCCAAAGCTGTCCCAATCCTCCAGCCCCAGTTCAATGCCCAGACGGCCCGCGATGGCCAGAAGGTGGATGACGGCGTTGGTCGATCCGCCGACCGCGCCGTTGACGCGGATCGCGTTTTCGCAGGACCGCCGCGTGACCACGTCGCGGATGCGCAGCCCTTCGCGC
This sequence comes from Rhodobacterales bacterium, assembly GCA_013297695.1. GTDB lineage: Bacteria > Pseudomonadota > Alphaproteobacteria > Rhodobacterales > Rhodobacteraceae > Aliitabrizicola. The sequence goes on from JAAFHX010000120.1 coordinate 5,376, forward strand.
ACCATCGCCACGATGCGCTGGCCGGACATCTGGCTCAGGACCCTGCGGCGCGCGTCCACCGCCGGGGTGGCGGCATTGCCCGGCAGCGCCAGCCCCAGTGCCTCCATCATGCAGGCCATGGTCGAGGCGGTGCCCATCGTGTTGCAACTGCCGGGTGACCGGCTCATCGCCGCCTCGGAGGCAAGGAAGTCTTCGGCCTTCAGACGCCCGGCCTTTACCTCTTCGCTCAGGCGGAACATGTCGGTGCCGGAGCCCAGCTTTTCCCCGCGGAACAGGCCCGACAGCATCGGCCCGCCGGAGACGACGATGGTCGGCAGGTTGCAGCTTGCCGCCCCCATGACCAGCGCGGGCGTGGTCTTGTCGCACCCGACCAGCAGCACCACGCCGTCGATCGGGTTGGCACGCAGTGTTTCCTCGACATCCATGCTGGCAAGGTTGCGATACAGCATCGCTGCCGGGCGCATGTTGGATTCGCCCAAGGACATCACCGGAAACTCGACCGGAAAGCCGCCCGCCTCGTAAACCCCGCGTTTCACGAAGTCGGCCAGATCGCGCAGATGCGCGTTGCAGGGGGTCAGTTCCGACCAGCTGTTGCAGATGCCGATCACCGGGCGCCCGTCGAACAGATGCGACGGGAAGCCCTGGTTCTTCATCCAGCTTCGATGGACATAGGCCCCCTTGTAGCTGCCCTTGAACCAGCCGGCGGATCGCAGATCATCGGTCATAGCAAGGCCCTTTCAGTAGGTGGCGCGTCCGCCGGAAAGATCGAAGGTAAAGCCGGTGGTAAAGCCGCAGGCCGGCGAGATCGCGAAGGCCGCCATCCGTGCCGCCTCGTCCAGCGTGCCGGTGCGCGCCATCGGAATCTTGGCGGTCATGTAGCTGACCGTGGCTTCCGGCAGGGCCGCAACCAGCGGGGTCTGTATCACCGCCGGGGCCAGCGCATTGATGGTGACGCCGCTGGTCGCGCAGTCCTTGGCCATGGATTTCACCAGACCGATCAGCCCCGCCTTGCTGGCCGAATAGGCCGCCATTCCGGCGTTGCCCTCTTTCCCGGCGATCGAGGCGACATGCAGGATGCGCCCGAAACCGGCAGCCAGCATTCCGGGCAACACCGCCTGGGTCAGCACCAGCGCGCCGCGCAGGTTGATGTCGACCACCCGATCGAAATCGGTCAGGTCGACAAGGTGACCGGGAACGTTGGTGACCCCGGTAACCCCGGCCGCGTTCATCATCGCGTGGAACGGACCGCCCGCGCGGACAAGCACGCCCAGCCTGTCCGCAACCTGCGTCGCGTCCGTTACATCCAGTTGCAGCGAGGATGCCTGTCCGCCGGCCTGTACGATTGCATCGGCCGCCGCCGCCGCGCCGTCCCCATCGCGGTCGGCCAGCGTCACACTGGCGCCGCATCCAGCAAGGAACAGGGCCGTTTCCAGACCGATCCCGCTGGCACCCCCGACCACCAGCACGCGGTAAGCCCCGTCAGCTGCAATCACCCGGCCAAAATCTCCGATGTCCCAGCTTGCCATTGCCTAAAGCCTTCCCATCCGCGCCGCCTCGGCCTGCAGGAAGGCAAGCGAAAAGGGCAGAGGTTCCCCATGCGGGGCGCGGGGCAGGAAAGTTGCCGGGTCGCCACCAAGGCGCAGACCCAGCAGATGCTTGCCGTACAGCAGGAAATGATCCACCGATTCCATCAGAAAGGACAAAAGCGGCAGGATTTCGCGATACCGCGCGTTGCCCCGCGCAGGGTCGCCCTGATCCGAAGTCAGGTCGTTGAAGATCGCGGTCAGCACGTCATAGCTTTCGCCGCCCGGCACAAAGCCCACCGCGCCCGCGCGCAGGGATTCCACCATGTCGTTTCCGGCGCGGCCGTTGAAGATGTCCATCCGGCCTTCCGTTTCCGTGGACAGCCGGTGCACACCTGCTGCCGTCGCCTCGACCTTGACCATCGACACGTTGGGGTGCGCGCGGTTCAGCGCGGCGATCCCTTTGGCCGAAAGCCCGACCCCCAGGTATTCCGGTGCGTTCTGGATCGCGACCGGCAGGCCGGCATGGTCCGCCACCGCGCCGAAAAAGCGGATCAGCGTCTCTTCCGGCACGGACTTGACCGGCGGCGGTTGCAGGATCAGCCAGGCCGCCCCGGCTGCCTTCGCCTGCCCGGCAAATGCCCGTTGAGCCTCGACACTCGGCTCGGCGATGGTGACGGCAACCGGCACCTCGCCAGCGGCGTCCTCGATCACCCACTCCATCAGGCAGTGCCGTTCGGCGGCCGACAACCGGTGCACTTCGCTGGCAAGGCCCAGCACCGTGATGCCGTGCACCCCATGCCGGACCATCGCCCGCACCTGCCGGCGCACGGCATCGCGGTCCAGTTCCCCGTCAGCGCCAAACAGCGCAAAAGCGACCGGATAGACGCCGTAAAAGCCCGAAATCGATTTCATCGCCCCGTCTCCCCCAGATGTTCAGTACGGTGCCCAGACGTCACCGGTCTCGACGTAGACGCTTTTCACCCGGGTCATCGCATCCAGCGCCGCCCGGCCGTTTTCGCGCCCCAGACCCGATTGCTTGACCCCGCCGAACGGCATCTCGACCGGGGTCAGGTTGTAGGTGTTGATCCAGGTTGTCCCGGCATCCAGTTGCGCGATCACCCGGTGCGCGCGGGCGATGTCGCGGGTGAACACGCCTGCGGCCAATCCGAACGGGGTGGCATTCGCGCGGGCGATGACTTCGTCTTCGGTATCGAAATCAAGGACGCTCATCACCGGGCCAAAGATTTCCTCGCGCGCGATGCGCATGCCATCCGTCACGTCGGCAAACACCGTGGGTGACACGAATGCCCCGCCCTCGAACCCCTGCAGGACCGGCACATCGCCGCCGACCAGCAGCGTCGCCCCTTCCTCACGCCCAAGCTTCAGATAGGACAGCACCTTTTCCCGGTGGGTGTGGCTGACCAGAGGGCCAAGCTGTGTCGCCTCGTCCATCGGGTCGCCCAGACGGATGGCACGGGTGCGCGCGACCAGCCGGTCAAGGAACGCCGCCCGGATGCCGCGCTGCACGAAGACCCGGGTGCCGTTGGAACAGATCTGCCCGGTGGAATAGAAGTTTGCCAGCATCGCCGCCGACACGGCGTTCTCGACATCGGCATCGTCGAAGATAACCAGCGGCGATTTCCCGCCCAGTTCAAGTGTCACATGCTTCAGCGTGTCCGCCGCCTCGCGCATAACGCCGCGACCCGTCTGGTTTCCCCCGGTCAACGAGACCTTGGCAACACCCGGATGCCGCACCAGCGCCCGCCCGGTATCAGCCCCGCCCTGCACGACGTTGTAGACGCCGTCCGGCAACCCCGCCTCGGTCAGGATTTCGGCAAGTTTCAGGGCGGTCAGCGGCGTGGTTTCCGACGGCTTGAAGACCATCGCATTGCCGGCAGCCAGCGCCGTCGCCGCTTTCCAGCAGGCGATCTGGATCGGATAGTTCCACGCGCCGATGGCGGCAACCACGCCCAGGGGCTCGCGCCTTGTATACAGGAACGACCCGCCAAGATCGACGTGGATGCCTTCGATCCCCGCCGCCAGACCGCCGAAGTATTCCAGACAATCCGCGCCAGAGGCTGCGTCGGCCACCAGCGTTTCCTGCAGCGCCTTGCCGGTGTCCAAAGTCTCAAGCTCGGACAGTTCGCGGTTGCGGGCGCGGATCAGGTCGGCGGCGCGGCGCAGGATGCGGCCCCGGTCGCGGCCCGGCAAGGCGGCCCAGCCCTTTTGCGCGGCGGTGGCGACCTTTACCGCATGGTCAACCGTCGCATCGCCGGCCGCGTGCAGGCGTGCGATCACCTCTCCCGTGGCGGGATAGACGCTGTCCATCACCGCGCCGGTCGGGTCTTCGAATGGCTTTCCGGCAATATGGTGGGACGCGTCGGGTTGGCAGCGCATGGCAGTCCTTTCAGGGGATATCCGTCAGTCGGTCAGAAGGGCCGCGGCGGTGCTGTCCCAGGTGACGGTGACAGCGGCCCCCGGGGTCTGCGGTTCCGACAGAAGGCGGTCGCGGTTGGGCGTTGTGACAAGGACGGGCCGCGCCAGTCCCGGCACATCGACGATGGCGTGATTGCGGTCCCCGGCATAGGTGACGGCGCGAAGGGTTCCGGTCAGGCGATTTTCCCCGGCGTCGGCAGCGGTCACAAAGCGCAGCTTTTCTGGCCGGATCGCCAGGGTGACCTTTGCACCGGCTGTCATTGCGGCAGCGTCAGAGCCAAGGCGGATGTCGCCGATCCCGGCGACGGAAATCCGCACTTCCCGGCCCACATGGCCAAGGCATGTGCCGTCAAGCAGGTTCACATTCGAAATGAACTCTGCCACTTCGCGCGACTTTGGCGCCTCATACAGTCCGCGCGGCGTATCCACCTGCAACAGGCGCCCCCGCGCCATGATGGCGATGCGGTCGGCCAGGCTCATCGCCTCTTCCTGGTCGTGGGTGACCAGAACGAAGGTGATCCCCGCCGCGCGCTGGATTTCGCGCAACTCAAGGTGCATCTCTTCGCGCAGCCGCTTGTCCAGCGCGCCCAGGGGTTCGTCCAGCAAAAGCACCTTCGGCTTGCAGATCAGCGCGCGCGCCAGGGCCACCCGCTGGCGCTGCCCGCCCGACACCATGTGCGGAAACCGCCCGCCGAAACCGGACAGGCGCACGCGGGCCAGCGCATCTTCGACCCTTGCGGCAAGCTCGGTCCTGGGCAGGCGCAGGTTCAGAAGGCCGTAGCCGACGTTTTCGGCCAGCGTCAGATGCGGGAACAGCGCATAGGACTGAAAGACCGTGTTCGTCGGACGCTGGTTCGGGCGCAGCCCGGTCACGTCCTGACCGTCGATCACGATCTGCCCGGCCTCGGGGAATTCGAACCCGCCGACCAGGCGCAAGAGGGTGGTCTTGCCGCTGCCGGACGCCCCAAGCAGCGCGAAGAACTCGCCTTTGGCGATCTTCAGCGACAGGGCATCAATCGCGGTATAGCTGCCGAAGGCCTTGGTCAGGCCGGTGATTTCGATCATGGTGTGGGGTGTTCCGTTCATAGCCCGGTGGCCGCCGCAGAACCCGGGGTGCCTTTGCGCCGGATCCATTCGGCCAGCACGACGACGCAGACCGAGAACAGCAGCAGGCAGGTTCCCAGGGCCAGGGTCGAGGGCAGTTTTGCCGGGAACCGCAGCGATCCCCAGATGTAAAGCGGCAAGGTTGCATCCGCGCCGGACAGAAAGAAGGCCAGCAGGAATTCGTCGAAGGACACGACCGAACACAGCAGCAGGCTGGCCACGATGGCCGGCATCATCAGCGGCAGCGTGATCCGCCTGAAGGTGGCAAAGGCCGACTGGCCAAGGTCAAGCGATGCCTCTTCCAGGCTGCGGTCGAACCCGTCCAGCCGGGCCAGCAGGATGACGACCGAATAGGGCAGGCACAGCAGGATATGCCCCGCCGCCACCGTGGCCAGCGACAGCTGCACCCCCAGCACCCCGCGGAGCAGCGTCAGCAGCGACACGCCCAGCACCAGCGTCGGGACCACCAGAGGAACCATCAAAAGCCCAAGAATCGTCGCCTTGAACCGGATGGGCGAGCGTCCAAGTGCCAGTGCCGCCATAAGGCCAAGGCCAGTGCTGATCAGCGCAACCGGCCCGACGATCAGCAGGCTGGACCGAAGCGCCTTTCCCATGGGTGCGTTGGCCGCCATTTCACCATACCAAGCTGTCGTGAATCCTTTCAGCGGAAAAGTCACGAACAGGTTGTCGTTGAACGAAAATACCGGCAAGAGCAGGATAGGCGCATAGATGAACGCAAGATACACAATGGCATAGGTTGTCAGGCTGCGTGATGTCATGCCCGCCGCCTCCACGCACCGCTAAGCCGCGCTGCGGCCAGGATCGTCGCTACCAGAAGCATCACCGCCCCCATCGTGGCGACCGCCAGTGCGGCACCCAGGGGCGCGTCATTCTGTTTTCCGAACAGGGTGGCAATTGCATTGCCGACCATCACACCGTCGGTGCCGCCCACCAGTGAAGGGGTGATGTAGTCCCCCATGGTCGGCACGAAAACCAGAAGGAATGCGGCCAGCAGCCCCGGCATCGCCAGCGGCAGGATCACCCGGCGCAGGCGTTGCGCCGCGCTGTCGCCGAGGTCGAATGCCGCTTCCAGCACCTGTGGTTCGATCTTTTGGAGTGAAACATAGATCGGCAAGACCGCAAAGGCCGACCAGCTGTGCGCCAGCGTCAGAATGACCGCCGCCTGATTGTACATCAGCGCCTCAACGGGTACGTCGATCAGCCCAAGGCTCATGAGACCGGAGTTCAGCGCGCCGCCAAAGCCCAATACGATTTTCCAGCTGAAGATGCGCAGAAGGTAGCTGATCCAGAACGGAACCGTGACCAGCAGGATCCAGGTCAGCCGCGACCGCTTGACATGAAAGGCGATGAAGTAGGCCACCGGGAAGGCGAACAAAAGAACCGCCATCGCGGCCACGAACGATATCCACAGCGACTTGACCAGCAGCGTCCGGTAAATCGCCCCCTCCGGCGCAAAAA
>JAAFHX010000121.1 GCA_013297695.1 Rhodobacterales bacterium
CGACCGGTGGACATGGCTTTGCAGCGACAGCGCCGCGCCGGGGTGGACGACGATGCGCTTGACCTGGAAGCGGTCGGCCAGGACCAGCGTCTCGAACCAGCCCCAGGGGCGGTGATCGCGTGGAAAGGTTTCGGCCTGGCGCGCGCCCCTGGCTTTGAGCGCGGCCACGGCCTGCTTGACCTCCTGCGCGCGCGCGCGGTCGGCGACCAGCACGGCATCGGGCATCGCAACGACCAGGATGTTGTCCAGACCGATCCCGACCAGTTCCAGCCCCTCTGCTTCCGACCGCAACAAGCTGTTGCGGCTGTCGATCGCGGTGACGTGCCCGTGGGTGACAAGACCTGCGGCATCGGGCGCGCCCTCGCGCCAGACCGAGGCCCAGTCGCCCAGATCGGACCAGACGCCGTCGAACGGAACCACCTGCAGATCGGGTGCCCGTTCCATCACCGCATAGTCGATGGAAATGTCTTCGGCCGCAGCCCACCCTTCTGCGGCCAGCCGCAGGAACCCCAGATCGGCCGTCGCCGCGTCCAGCGCGCGGCGCACCGGGTCGATCAGATGCGGGGCGTGCGCCCGGAACGCCGCAAGGGCGGCTTTCGCCGACATCAGGAAAATGCCGGCATTCCACAGATGGTGGCCGTCGGCCAGCATCGCTTTTGCCTTGTCGGGTTCGGGTTTTTCGACAAAGCGCCGCAGGTCCATGACAGTCGGGCCATCGGGGGCAGGTTGCCCCGCCAGTTCCAGCCAGCCATAGCCGGTCTCGGGGCGGGTCGGGCGAATGCCGAAGGTCACGATCCGCCCCGCCTCGGCCGCCGGAATGCCGACGCGAACCGCTGCACCGAAGGCCTCGCGATCCGGGACATCATGATCGCAGGGCATCACCAGCAGCAAGGCGTCGGGGTCGGAGGCCGCCAGATGCAGCACGGCGGCCAGAATGGCCGGTGCGGTATTTCGGGCCGAAGGCTCGATCAGGACCGGCCCGGGGTCGATGCCGATCTCGGCCAGTTGTTCGGTGACGATAAAGCGGAAATCGGAACTCGTGATGACCACGGGCCGGGCCACGTCCGGACCGGTCAGCCGCCCGGCTGCGGCCTGAAACAGCGTCCCGGACCCGGTCAGGGCGGCGAACTGTTTCGGAAAGCTCTTGCGCGACAGGGGCCACAGCCGGGTGCCGGAACCGCCGCAGAGAAGAACCGGGTAAATCAACACACTGATCCTGTTCTGACACGCTTTTTTGCTTTGCCCTGCATTCCTATCCGACTGGCTGGAAGGGGCAAGTGCCTGGCTGCCGCCTTTCGTCCGGCAACCCGCTTGACGGTCACGGCATCCGCTGTATTCCCCTTTGGCCTGACCGTCCTGCCGGAGACCCCCATGCCCCCGCTGACCTGCTTCACGGCCTATGACATCCGCGGTCGACTGGGCGAGGACCTGCACGAGGGGATCGCCCGCCGGATCGGGCGCGCGTTCGTTCATGCCCTCGGGGCGCGCAAGGTCGTGGTCGGGCGGGATTGCCGCGCCTCGTCCGACGCGCTGACCACGGCCTGCGTGGAAGGGCTGGTGGCGGGTGGCGTGCAGGTGCTGGACCTGGGGCTGTGCGGCACGGAAGAGATGTATTTCGCCGTGACGCATTTTGCGGCAGACGGCGGGATCGAGGTCACGGCCTCGCACAACCCGATGGATTACAACGGGATGAAGCTGGTGCGGGCCGGATCGGCACCGCTGGATGCCGCCAGCGGCCTTGCCGCCATCAAGGCTTTGGCCGAGGGGCCGGAACTGCCCGCGCTGCCCGGTGGCGGGATCGCGGATGCTGCCGCGGCGCGGTCGGCCTATGTCGCCCGGGTGCTGTCCTTCATCGACATCGCGGCGCTGCGCCCGATGACCATTCTGGTGAATGCGGGCAATGGGGCGGCGGGGCCGACCTTCGACGCCATTGCGGATGAGCTTGCGGCGCGCGGCGCACCCTTGCGCTTTGTCCGTCTGCATCACCAGCCCGACGGGTCCTTCCCGAACGGCATCCCCAACCCGCTGCTGCCCGAGAACCAGCCGGTGACGACCGCGGCCGTGGTTGCCGCCGGGGCCGACATGGGCGTGGCCTGGGACGGCGATTTCGACCGCTGCTTCCTGTTCGACCATCGGGGCCGGTTCATTCCCGGCGAATACGTCGTGGGGCTGCTGGCCGAAGTCTTCCTTTCCAAGGAACCGGGGGCCACGATCCTGCATGACCCGCGCGTGATCTGGAACACCCGCGATCTGGTGGACCGCGCTGGCGGGCGCGCGGTTCAGGTGCGCACCGGCCATGCCTTTCTGAAACAGGCGCTGCGCGATACCGGGGCCGTCTATGGCGGCGAGATGTCGGCGCATCACTATTTCCGCGACTTCATGGCCTGCGATTCGGGCATGATCCCCTGGCTTCTGGTGGCCGAACTGCTGGGCCGGTCGGGCAGGCCGCTGGCCGACCTGCTGGCGGACCGCATGGCCGCCTTCCCGTCCTCGGGCGAGATCAACTTTCGCCTCGATGACCCCGCCGCCGCCATCGCCCGTGTCGAAGCCGCCTTTGCCGACCGCGACCCCGCCCGCGACGAGATGGACGGCCTGAGCCTCGCCTTCCCCGACTGGCGGCTGAACCTGCGCCGGTCGAACACCGAACCGCTGCTGCGGCTGAACGTCGAGGCGCGCGGCGGGGGGGACCTGCAGGGCAGGGTGGCGGAGGTGACCGCGCTGATCCTTCAGTCCGAACCTGCGGCGGCACCCGTGCCCTGAATGCGCCTGTCGGGGTCGCTGCCGCGACCCGAAAGCGACGCGGCTTTCCGGTGCGAAAGGCCGCGCAAGACCGGGCTTGCCAGGCCGAACGGACCGGGGAAGGTCAGTAGGCCATGGCTGTCCGCAACAGGCTTTGCGGGGTTTGCAGCAGGATTTTCAGGTCCAGCCAGACCGACCAGTTCTCGATATAGTAGAGGTCATGCTCAAAGCGGCTGCGCAGGTGGGCAGGGGCGTCCACCTCGCCGCGAAAGCCGTGAATCTGCGCCCATCCGGTGATGCCGGGCGGCAGGCGGTGACGCGCCGAATACCCGTCGACGATCTTCGAGAACCGTTCTTGCCGGCTGGACAGCGCATCCACCGCATGGGGCCGTGGCCCGACAAGCGAAAGATCGCCGCGCAGCACGTTGAAAAGCTGGGGCAACTCGTCGATCGACGTCTTCCGCAGGACCCGCCCGACCCGGGTCACGCGCGGGTCGTTGCGCGTCACGACCCGGCGTGCCGTGGGGTCCAGCCTGTCGCGATACATCGACCGAAACTTCAGCACGGTGATGACCCGGTCGTTGAACCCGTGGCGTTCCTGGCGGAACAGGACCGGCCCCCCGCTTTCCAGCCAGACCGCAATGGCGGCACAGGCCATCACCGGCCACAGCAGCGCAAGGGCCACGCCGGCAAAGGCAATGTCGAAAATCCGCTTGGCCAGCCTGCGCTCCGGCAGGAACGTGCCCCGGATGGCGGCGATCAGCGGATCGCCTGCGCGGGGGGCAAAGGCGAAATCCGCGCTGAACGCCGAAAGCCGGACCTCGACCGGCAGGACCTTCAGCCGGGCCAGCAGCCAGTTGATCCGGTCTTCGGCCTCCAGCGGCAGCGAGATGATGACCATGTCGATTTCCGACTGGCGGACAAAGGCGATCAGATCGTCATAGCCACCGATCTTTGGCAGCCCCAGCACCTGCGGCGGGGACCGGGCGTCGCCGCGATCGTCGAAAATCCCGCACAGGCGCACATCGCTGTGCGCGCGCGCGGACAGGCCCCGGATCAGCCTTTCGGCATGCGCGCCGCCTCCGGCGACGACGGCCCGGCGCAGCAGCAGCCCGCTGTCGATGATCCAGGCGATGACGCGCGCTTCGACAAGGCGCAGCGGAAGGACCAGACCCGCAAGAATCACGACCGTCCAGCAAACCAGGTCGGCCCGGCTGTCCGGCCCCGCAAGGCCCACAATCAGCAAGGCCGGTCCGGCCGTCGCAAGAAAGCCCCGCACCGCCGCCATCCACGGGGTTCGCAGGGCGGACGGCGCATAGCCCCTGCCAAGGGCCAGCAGACACACAGCCAGGGCGGCCGCCGCCATCGCCAAGGCCGCCGCAGGAAGGGGGGCGAACTGCGGGGCGGGCAGTGTGGCATATTGTGCCACCCAGAACCCTGCGGCAAGAACCGGCAGATCAAGACCGGCGACAAGAAGGGCAAGCCAGATCGGGGCAAGCGCCGCCCGCTGCAGACCCGATGCCACCTGTGCCGCCGCTTCGTTCAGTGTGCTGTCGCGCATGGTACGACCTGGCCCCCGGGGGATGTCTCTGTTTCCGGATACGACGGGTCCCGATAAGATTTCGCTAAGACGCGCGTGTCGTGCCAAGGCACCCAAGGCCGTGCCGCACAATCGGGATTGACAGGATTTAGACCGTTCCATACGCTGTTGGAACGGTCTAAAATGCTGTCGAAGAGGGAAGGCAGGTCGCCATGGCGGGGCAGATGATCTCTTTTTTTCGGCCCGTCGCTGTGGCGGGGCGGTCATGACACGGCTGGTCCCCGCGTCGCAGGCCGTCGCCCGCATTCCCGATGGCGCGGTGGTCACGGTGTCGTCGTCCTCGGCGCTTGGCTGCCCCGATCTGGTGCTGAAGGCGCTCGGGCACCGCTTTGCGCAGACCGGGCATCCGCGCGGGCTGACCATGCTGCACCCGATTGCGGCGGGCGACATGTATGGCGTCAAGGGCATCGACCATATCGCGCAGGACGGGCTGATCGCGCGGGTGCTGGCGGGGTCCTACCCCTCGGGGCCGTCGAACCTGCCGATGCCCGAGATCTGGAAGATGATCACCGAGGATCGGATCGAGGCCTACAACGTCCCCTCCGGCATCCTGTTCGACATGCACCGCGAGGCGGCGGCGCGGCGGCCCGGCGTGCTGACGCAGGTGGGGATCGACACCTTCGTCGATCCCATCTGCGAGGGCTGCGCGATGAACGCCCGCGCCGCCGCCCGGCCCATCGTCGCGCGGGTGGACTTCGCGGGCGACACCTGGCTGCATTTCCCGAACATCGTGCCCGATGTCTGCATCCTGCGCGCCACCACCGCCGACCAACGCGGCAACCTGACCTACGAGGATGAGGGCGCCTATCTGGGCGGGCTGGAGCAGGCGATTGCCACCCGCAACCACGGCGGGCTGGTCATCGCGCAGGTCAAGCGCGTGACCGCGACCGGCAGCCTGCGCCCGCATGACGTGCGCGTGCCGGGGCATCTGGTGGACCTTGTGGTGATCGACCCCGACCAGATGCAGACCACCGAAACCCGCTATGACCCCGCCATCTCGGGCCAGGTGCTGCGCCCCTGGAGCGATTTTTCGCTGGCCGAGCATGGGGTGGAAAAGGTCATCGCGCGCCGCGCGGCGATGGAGCTGCGCGGCGGCATGACCGCGAACCTGGGCTTCGGCATTTCCGCCATGGTGCCGCGCATCCTCCTGGAGGAAGGCCACCCCGAGGCCGTGACCTGGGCCATCGAACAGGGCGCGGTGGGCGGCATGCCGCTGTCCGGCTTTGCCTTCGGCTGCGCGTCGAATGCCGATGCCTATGTGCCCTCGCCGCAGCAGTTCATCTACTTTCAGGGCGGCGGCTTTGACATGAGCTTTCTGTCCTTCCTGGAGGTGGACCGCGAGGGCAATGTCAATGTCTCGAAACTGGGCAAGAAGCCCTATCTGACCGCCGGCTGCGGCGGGTTCGTGGACATCACGGCGCGGGCGCGCAAGATCGTGTTTTCCGGCTGGTTCGAGGCCGGGGCCGAGATTGCCCTGACGCCCGCCGGCATCACGGTGCTGAAGCCCGGCCGCTTCACCAAGATGGTGGACCGGGTGGAACATGTGACCTTCTCGGGCGCGCGCGCCCGCGCGCAGGGGCAAGAGGTGCTGTATGTCACCGAACGCGGCGTGCTGCGGCTGGAGGCGGACGGGCTGGTCGCGACCGAGATCATGCCGGGCATCGACCCCGCGCGCGACATCGTCGCGGCCTCGCAGGGCCGGGTGCGGGTGGCCGGGAACGCGCGCCTGCTGCCGCTGGCGCTGCTGGGCGACGCGCCCTTCGGGTGGCAGCCATGAGCCAGGTGCATCTGGAAATCCGGGGTCGGCTGGCGGAATTGCGGCTGGACAACCCCGCCAAGCTGAACGCCTTTGACCGCGACATGCTGCGGGCCTTTGCCGGGCATCTGGAAACGGTCGAGCGCAACCCGGGCATCGCCTGCCTGCTGGTGACCGCCGCGCCCGCGCGGGCCTTCTGCGCGGGGGCCGACATCAACGCCTGGGGCGATCTGTCGCCCGCGGATTTCGCGCGCGACTGGGTGCGCGGCGGGCACCGGCTGTTCGACCGGCTGGCGCGGCTGTCCTGCCCCACGGTGGCGGTGCTGCATGCCCATGCCTTTGGCGGGGGGCTGGAACTGGCGGCCGCCTGCGACATCCGGGTGATGGCCCCGAAGGCGACGCTGGCGCTGCCCGAGGCCGGCGTCGGCATCGTGCCCGGATGGTCGGGCACGCAGCGGCTGCTGCGGCTGCTGGGCGAACCCGTGGTCAAGGAAATGGCGCTGTTCGGCCGCCGCATCGGGGCCGACCGGGCGCTGGCCCTTGGCTTTGCTGCCGAAGTGGCCGAAGACCCGATGGCCGCCGCCGAGGCCATGGCCGCAAAGGTGGCCGGCCTGTCGCCCCGTGCGGTCGAGATCGCCAAGACGATGATCCATGCCGCCGCAGGCGAGGATCGCGCCGCGATGGTCGAGGCGCTTGGCAGCGCCGCCATTGCCGCCTCCGACGACCGGGCCGAAGGCGTCGCGGCCTTTCGCGCCAAACGCGCACCTGTCTTTCCGGGAACCTGACGATGGTCCGAGCGCCTTGCGTCTGCCCCTGCACGGGGCAATCCTGATGCAGCCCGATATCCTCATCCTCGGGTCCGGCATGGGCGGGGCGACGCTGGCCTCGGCGCTGGCGTCGTCGGGGTGCCGCATCGTCATTCTGGAACGGGGCGAGCGGCTGGCCGACAGCCCCGAAGCGCGCGACCCGGTGGCGATCTTCGGGCGCGGCCATTTCCGGCCCGACGAGACCTGGCTCGACGCACAGGGGAGGGCGTTCAACCCCGGCAACTACTATCACCCCGGCGGAAATTCCAAGTTCTACGGCGCGGTCCTGCTGCGCTACCGGGCCGAGGATTTCCGCCCGATGCAGCATCTGGACGGCACCACCCCCGGCTGGCCCATCGGCTATGATGACCTCGCACCCTGGTACGACCGGGCCGAGGCACTGTATCAGGTGCGCGGTGCCCTGGGCCATGACCCGACCGAGCCACCCCATGCCGGCCCCTATCCCTTTTCCCCGGTGCCGGACGAGCCCGACATCGCCGATCTGGCGCGCCGCCTGTCGGCGCAGGGCCTGCATGTGGGTCCGTTGCCGCTGGCGGTGGATATCGACCGCTGGCTGGCGCGCGCGCCGACCACCTGGGACGCCTTTCCCGACACCACCGGGGCCAAGCTGGACGCCGAGAATGCCGCGCTGGCTGCGGCACTGGCCCACCCCAATGTCACGCTGGTCACCGGGGCGCGGGTGATGCGGCTGCGCGCCGTTGGGCGACGCGTGACGGGAGTGGAGGTTCTGCGCAATGGCCAGCGGGAGCTGCACGAGGCCCCGGTTGTCGTGCTGGCCACCGGGGCCATCGTCACGGCGGCGCTGCTGCTGCAATCGGCCGGGCCGGATCATCCGGGGGGGCTGGCCAATGGCTCGGACCAGGTGGGGCGCAACTTCATGAACCACAACATCAGCGCGGTGCTGGCCTACAACCCGTTGCGCCGCAACCGGTCGGTCTATGAAAAAACCATCCAGTTCAATGACTGGTATCTGACCGGGGGGCCGGGCGGTGCGCCCTTGGGCAACATCCAGATGCTGGGGAGGATCACCGGGCCGATCCTGGCCGCCGAGGGGGGCCTGCCCTTGTGGCTTGCCCACCATCTGGCCGACCATTCGGTGCATCTGATGGCCATGTCGGAAGACCTGCCCGTGCCCGACAGCCGGGTTCTGGTGAAAGACGGGCAGATCGTGCTGGACTGGCGGCGCACCAACTGGGCGGCCCACAAGGCGCTGGTGGCGCGGCTGAAGGCGGTGCTGCGGCGCGCGGGCTGGCCGGTGGTGCTGACCCGGGCGTTTGAAAAGCGCACGCCCTCGCACCAGTGCGGCACGGCGCGGATGGGGGATGACCCGGCGACCTCGGTCGTGAACCGCGACCTGCGGGCGCATGATCTTGACAACCTGTGGATCGCCGATGCCTCGGTGCTGCCGACCTCGGCCGGGGTCAACCCGTCACTGACCGTGGCGGCGCTGGCGCTGCGGGCGGCAGACCACATCCTGCGGCGCGGGGTGGCGGCATGAAACCGCTGGCGCTGGTGACGGGCGGGCAGCAGGGCATCGGCCTCGGGATCGCCTGTGCACTGGCCGGCGCGGGTTTCCGGCTGGTGATCGCCTCGCTTCCCCCGGCGGACGACCCTGCGGTGACGGCGGCGCTGGACCGGCTGGGGCCGGGGGCCGCCTATCTGCGGCACGATCTGGCGGACCTTGCCGCGATCCCGGCGCTGCTGGCGCGGATCGAGGCCGACCACGGGCCGATCAGCGCCTTCGTGCAGAACGCGGGCATCCCCTCGCCGCTGCGCGGTGACCTGCTGGACCTGACGCCCGGAAACTTCGACCTGGTGCAGGCGGTCAACCTGCGCGGGGCCTTCTTTCTGGCGGTTGCGGTGGCGCGGGCGATGATCGCGCGGCCGTCGGGGCACTACCGGTCGATCAGCTTTGTCACCTCGGTCTCGGCCACGATGGTTTCCGAAGAACGGGCGGACTACTGCATCTCCAAGGCCGGGGCGGCGATGGCGGCGCAGGCGCTGGCCCTGCGGCTGGCACCCGAGGGGATCGGCGTCTTCGACCTGCGCCCCGGCATCATCGCCACCGCCATGACGGCGGCGGTGCAGGACCGCTACAGCGCGCGCATCGCCGATGGGCTGGTGCCTGCGCGGCGATGGGGCACGCCCGAAGACATCGGATCGGTGATCGTGCCGCTGGCAACCGGGCAGATGGCTTTTGCCACCGGCGCGGTGATTGCGGTTGACGGCGGCCTGTCGATCCCCCGGCTGTGAAGGACGGATGACCATGCCACAGGGCTATGATTTCATCATCATCGGCGGCGGATCGGCCGGCTGCGTTCTGGCCGCACGGCTGAGCGAGGACCCCGCCGCCCGCGTGCTGCTGCTGGAGGCGGGCGGGCGCGACCGCCATCCGCTGTATCACCTGCCCGCAGGTTTCGCCAAGATGACCAAGGGCATCGGGTCCTGGGGCTGGCAGACGGTGCCGCAGCGGCACATGAACGGCATGCAGATCCGCTTTACCCAGGCGCGGGTGATCGGCGGCGGGTCCAGCATCAACGCGCAGATCTACACGCGCGGCAATGCGCTGGACTTCGACGAATGGCGGCAGATGGGCTGCACCGGCTGGGGCTATGAGGATGTCCTGCCCTGGTTCCGCAAGGCCGAGGACAACGACAGCTTCGACAACCGCTGGCACGGCAGGGGCGGCCCTTTGGGCGTGTCGAAGCCCGCAGCCCCCCTGCCGATCTGCGAAGCCTGGTTCGCCGCCGCCGCCCAGCTTGGCATTCCGCGCAACCCCGACATGACGGGCGAGGTGCAGGACGGCGTGGGCTACTACCAGTTGACGCAGCGCCATGTGCGGCGGTCCTCGACCTCGGTCGCCTATCTGGCCCCGGCGCGGGGGCGGGCGAACCTGACGGTGCGCACCGATGCGCAGGTGCTGCGGATCGTGACCGAGGCCGGGCGCGCGGTGGGGGTGGAACTGGCGGGCGAGGGCGTCCTGCGGGCGGGGGCCGAGGTGATCCTGTCGGCCGGCGCCCTCGGCTCGCCGCGCCTGCTGCACCTGTCGGGGATCGGCCCGGCGGACCATCTGTCGGGCCTCGGCATTCCCGTGGTGCTGGACCAGCCGGGGGTGGGGGCGAACCTGCAGGATCACCTCGACCTGTTCGTGATCGCCGAATGCACCGGGCCGCATACCTATGACCGCTATGCCCAACCGCACTGGTCGGCGCTGGCAGGGCTGCAATACCTGCTGACGCGGACCGGCCCGGTGGCCTCGTCGCTGTTCGAGACCGGCGGCTTCTGGTATGCCGACCGCAACGCGCGCAGCCCGGATATCCAGTTCCATCTTGGCCTCGGGTCAGGGATCGAGGCGGGGGTGGCGGCGATGCCGCAGGGGGGCGTCACGCTCAACTCCGCCTATCTGCGGCCGCGGTCGCGCGGCACGGTGCGGCTGGCCTCGGCCGATCCTGCGGCGGCACCGCTGATCGACCCGAACTACTGGGAAGACCCCTATGACCGCGACATGTCGATCCGGGGCCTGAAGCTGGCGCAGGAGATCATGGCGCAGCCGGCGCTGAAGCCCTTTGTGCTGGCCGAACGCCTGCCGGGGCCGGAGGTGAAGACCGATCAGGATTATTTCGCCTATGCCTGCCGCCACGCCAAGACCGACCATCACCCGGCGGGCACCTGCCGCATGGGGGTGGACCCCGGCGCGGTGCTGGACCCTGACCTGCGGCTGAACGGCATCGCCGGGCTGCGGGTGATCGACGCCTCGGTCATGCCGACGCTGATTTCCTCGAACACCAATGCCACCGCGATCATGATCGGCGAAAAGGGTGCCGACCTGATCCGCCAGAGCCACGGGATGGGCCAAAGATGATCCGCCATATCGTTCTGATCCGGTTCCGCCCCGAGGTGGACGATGCCGCCATCGCCGGGATTTTCGCGGCGCTGCCGCCGCTCGCCGCGCGCCTGCCGGGCGTGCTGGGCCATGCCGCAGGCCGCAGCGAAAGCCCCGAGAAGATCGAGCGCGGCTATCTGCACGGCTTCACGGTCGATTTCGCGGATTGGGCGGCGCTGGCGACCTATCAGGCCGATCCGGGGCACAAGGCGTTTGGCGGGTCGCTGGTCGCGCATGCGCAGGGCGGGATCGACGGCATCCTGGTCTTCGATCTGGTCTGCTGAAGGGGGCCGCCGATGCTGAACCTGCCCACCGAAGACGGACGGCTTGAGCCGTATCGCCAGACCGGCACGCCGCTGGTCGCGCGCGCGCCCCGCGCAGGCCTGACCCGCACCGCCTTTGCCGCCGCCCATGTGGTGAGCGATCCCTTGCGCGAGGTCACTCCGTGGGAAGGCCGACCGGCGGTGGATTGGGACACGACGCTGGCCTTCCGGCAGGGGCTGTGGGATCAGGGCCTGCATCTGGCCGAGGCGATGGATACGGCGCAGCGCGGCATGGGGGTGGACTGGCCGACCGCGCTGGAGCTGATCCGGCGGACCATGTCGGCGGCCAGGGCCCATCCGATGCGCCCGCGCGTGGCCTGCGGCGCAGGCACCGACCACGCCGCCCCTGCCGACCTGACCGACGCGGCGGCGATCCTGGCGGCCTACGAGACCCAGGCCGAGGCGATCGAGGCGGCGGGCGGGCAGTTGATCCTGATGGCGAGCCGCGCCTTTCCGGCCATCGGCGCGGGGCCGGAGGTTTACGCCCAGGTCTATCGCCGCCTGATCGACGGCGCGCAGGCCCCGGTGATCCTGCACTGGCTGGGCGAGATGTTCGACCCCGCGCTGGCGGGCTACTGGGGCACGGCGGATGTGGGGCGGGCGGGCGATTTCGTGCTGGACCTCATCGCCGCCAACCCGGGCAAGGTCGATGGCATCAAGATATCGCTGCTGGACGAGGCGCAGGAAGTGGCCTTCCGCACCCGCCTGCCCGAAGGCGTGCGGCTCTATACCGGCGACGATTTCAACTATGCGCCGCTGATCGAAGGCGACGGCACACGGC
>JAAFHX010000122.1 GCA_013297695.1 Rhodobacterales bacterium
CCGCGTGTGGTGGCCAATGGCCGGCCGATCTACCGGGGGCGGATCGCGCTGTTCGAGGCGCAGGCGCGAATCGACCGGCTGTGGCACCCCTATCACGAGGCGCTGCGCGGGCTGATCGACGAAAGCCTGATGCGGTTTGGCCAGGCGGTGCTGATCGATTGCCATTCGATGCCACACGAGGCGATCGAGGCGCATGGCCGCCCCGGCCAGCCGCGCCCCGAGGTGGTGCTGGGCGACCGGTTCGGGGCCGCTGCCGGGCGCGAGGTGATGGAAGCCGTGGAGGCCGCCTTTGCCGCCGCCGGCCTGCGCGTGGCACGCAACGCCCCCTTCGCCGGGGCCTATATCGCGCAGGCCTATGGACGCCCCTCGCGCGGGCAGCATGTGGTGCAGGTGGAGATCGACCGGGCGCTTTACATGGACGAGGCGCAGATCGTGCCACGGGCTGATTTTGCGGCTTTCGAGGCCATGATGTCCGGCGTGGTGGCGCGGCTGTCGGGCTTCGGACGACGGGCCATGCCCTTGGCGGCGGAATGAACGTCGGGTTGACGCTGCAGGACGCCCGGGCCTAACCTGTTCCCTGCCGCTGACTTCAGGAGAATACCGCAATGCGTCTTGCCGTTCTTGCGACCGCGATCTGCCTTGCCCTGCCGGCTTCGGCAGAGGACCTGTGGATGACCATTCCGAAGCCCGGCCCGATGCCCGCGCCGGTTTCGACCGGCAAGGCCCCGGTGAACGGGATCGAGATGTACTATGCGACCTATGGCGCGGGCGATCCGGTGCTGCTGATCCACGGCGGGCTTGGCAATGCCGACATCTGGTCGGCGCAGGTGGCCGACCTGATGAAGGATCATCTGGTGATCGTGGCCGACAGCCGGGGCCATGGCAGGTCAAGCCGCACCGCCGAGCCCTTCGGCTATGACCTGATGGCCAGCGACTATCTGGCGCTGCTGGACTATCTGAAGGTCGACAAGGTCGATCTGGTGGGATGGTCGGATGGCGGGATCATCGGGTTGGACATCGCGATGAACCACCCCGAGCGTTTGGACCACCTGTTCGCGCAGGCGGCCAACATCACCACCGACGGGGTGAACCCGGCCGTGGCGACCGACCCGGTCTTTGGCAGCTACATCGCGTGGATGGGCAAGGATTACGTCGCCATGTCCCCCACCCCCGACCAGTACGACGCCTTTGTGGGCCAGATTTCCGAAATGTGGGCGACCCAGCCGAACTGGACCGATGCGCAGGTCGCGGCGATCACGGTGCCGACCTATGTGGTGGCGGGGGCCCATGACGAGGCGATCCTGCCTGCGCATACCGAAAAGATCGCAAGCCTGATCCCCGGATCGAAACTGGTCATCCTGCCGGACGTGAGCCATTTCGCCATGCTGCAGGACCCGGCGGGCTATACCGCCGCCGTGCGGGCGCTGATCGACTAGCGCAGGCTTCGGCCCTTGACGATGGCATCGCGGCCAAAGCGGGCGCGGATCGCGTCGGTGGCGCGTTCTGCCGCGCGGCGTTTCGCGGCGGCGGGGTCCAGCAGGTCGGACATGCGGTCGGCCTCGGCCGCCGGGGTGATGTCGGCGAGGCCAAGACCGATCAGGCGGAAGGGGCCGGGGTCGCGGGTGACGTCGTAAAGCGCGCGCGCTTCGCGGTAGAGCCGGTCGGCGGTCTGGGTCGGCTCGTCAAGGCTGTGGCGGCGGCTGATCAGGGTGAAATCGGCGCGCTTGAGCTTCAGCGTGACGGTGCGCCCGGCAAGGTCTTTCGCCTTTGCCCGGTCGGCCACGCGCTCGGCCAGCCGCCAGAGATGACCGTCCAGCAGGTCGGGGTCGGCGGTATCCTCGGGAAAGGTGGTTTCGGCGGAAATCGACTTCATCACCTCGTCGCGGCGCACGGGGCGGTTGTCGAGGCCCCGCGCCAGATGCCAGAGCCGGTCGCCCATGCTGCCGAACCGCGCGCCAAGGTCGCGCCGGTCCCATCGCAACAGGTCCGAGATGGTGCGGATGCCCGCGCTGGCCAGCGCTGCCTGCCCGGCCTCGCCCACGCCCCAGAGGATGCGGACGGGTTTCGCGGCAAGGAAATCGGCGGCCTCGGCCTGTCCGATCACCGAAAAGCCGCGCGGCTTGTCGAGGTCGGAAGCGATCTTGGCGAGGAACTTGTTGTGCGACAGGCCGATGGACCCCGTGATCCCAAGCTCGGCTTCCATCCGGCGGACCAGACGTGCCAGCATGACGGCAGGCGGCGCGCCGTGCAGCCGCGCGGTGCCGGACAGGTCGAGGAAGGCCTCGTCCAGCGACAGGGGTTCGATGGCGGGGGTCAGTTCCTCCATCAAGGCGCGGATCTGGCGCGAGACGGCGACATAGACCTGCATGCGCGGCTTGACGACCACCGCCTGAGGGCAGAGCCTGAGAGCCTGGAACATCGGCATGGCGGACCGCACACCCGAGATGCGGGCGATGTAGCAGCAGGTCGAGACGACGCCGCGCGTGCCGCCGCCCACGATCACGGGCTGGTCGCGCAGTTCGGGGTTGTCGCGCTTTTCCACGCTGGCGTAGAAGGCGTCGCAGTCCATGTGGGCGATGGTGAGTGCGTCAAGTTCGGGGTGGGAAAGGACGCGCGGGCTGCGGCAGGACGGGCAGCGCGGACCGCTGTCGAACCGGGTCAGGCAATCGCGGCACAGGCTGGGCATGGATGCAAGGTAGCAGAGCGGCGTGCGGACGGGAATGGGAGAGGTCCCGGATCAGGTCCGGGACTGCGGCGGTTCGGGAGGCAAGGGTGTGACTCAATCGGTGGACGGGCTGCTGGGCCGGGCGAAGGCGCTGGCAAAGGCCGGGCGGGAAGCAGAGGCCGCCGAGATATACCGGGGTCTTCTGGCGCGCTTTCCGGCGAACCGCCGCGCGCAGGAAGGGCTTGCGGCGCTGCCCGGTGCCGGAGCCGCCGAGGCGGTGCGCGCGCTGATCCGGGCGGGCAAGGCCGATCAGGCCCTGGTCCGGCTGGAGCCGCTGATCGCGGCACAGCCGGGGTCGGCCGAGTTGCGCGGGCTGGCGGGCAGTGCGCTGGCGCGCCTGGGCTTCCACGAACGCGCGCTGGCGCAGTACCGGCGCGCGCTTGTGCTGGAGCCGGGACGCCACGCGGCGGCCTTTGGTGCGGGCAACATGCTGTATCTGATGGGCCGCTACGACGAGGCGGCCGACGCCTTCGGGCAGGTTCTGGCGGCGGAACCGGACCACGCAGACGCGCGCAACAACCTGGGACTTGCCTTGCACAAGCTGGGGCGGCTGGACGCGGCGGGGGCGATCTTTGCCGAGGCCACGGCCCGGCAACCGGATCAGGCGCGGCTGTGGTTCAATCTGGGGAACGTGCAGGCGGATGCCGGGCATCCCGAGGACGCGATTGCCAGCTATCGCCGGTCGCTGGCGCTGGCCCCCGACGCGGCCGAAACCCTGAACAACCTGGGCAATGTGCTGCGCGGCGTGGGGCGGATGGACGAGGCGCGCGCGGCCTATCGGGCGGCGCTGGCGGCAAAGCCCGACCATGCGGCGAGCCACCTGAACCTGGCCGACCTGCACCGCTTTGCCGAAGGCGAGCCCTGGATCGCGGAACTGCGCGACCGGCTGGCGGCCGCCGGAAACGACGCCGACCGGGTGCATTACGGCTTTGCGCTGGCCAAGGCGCTGGACGACACCGGCGACCGGGCCGGGGCCTTTGCCGCGCTGACCCAGGCGAACCGGCTGCGCAGGCGGCAACTGGGCTATGATTTCGCCGCGGACGAACGCCAGTTCGCTGCGGTGAAGCGGCTGTTCGGCGGTCCGCTGCCCGTGACCACGGGCGACCCGGACTTCACCGGCGGGCCGCGCCCGATCTTCATCGTCGGTATGATGCGGTCGGGGACAAGCCTGGTGGAGAAGATCCTTTCCAGCCATTCGCAGGTCTTCGGCGCGGGAGAGCTTGAATTCATGGGGCGGCTGGCCCTGCCGGTCGCGCGGGCCGCCGAAGCTGATCCGGCATTGCGGATCGACCGCGCCACCGCGCTTGCGGTGCGGCAGGGTTATCTTGGGGCGCTGGAGGGGCTGCCGGAACAGGCCCCGGTCATCACCGACAAGATGCCGTCGAACCTGACCTGGGTGGGGTTGATCCTGACCGCGTTCCCCGAAGCAAAGGTCATCCACCTGAACCGGGACCCGATGGCGGTGGGCTGGTCGATCTATCGGCATTACTTTTCGCAGGATGGGAACGGCCATGCCTGCGACCTGACGGACATCGGCCGATATTACCGGTTGCAGCAGGACCTGATGGCGTTCTGGCACGGGCTGTTTCCGGGGCAAATCCTGGACCTGAACTACGAGGCGCTGACCGAGGATCAGGAGGGGCAGACGCGGGCGCTGCTGGACTGGTGCGGGCTGGACTGGGAAGACGCCTGTCTGAAGTTCCACGAAACACCGGGGCTGGTGCGCACGGCAAGCTCGGTGCAGGTGCGGCAGAAGATGTATCGCGGCAGTTCCGAGGAGTGGCGCAAGTACGAGGAATTTCTGGAGCCGCTGCGGGTCGCTCTGGCGGGGAAAGCCCGATGAGCCGCGCGGGCATCCTGATGGCGCTGCTTTCGGCGGTGCTGTTCGGGGCCTCGACACCTCTGGCAAAGTTGCTGGTCGCGGGGACCGGGCCGCTGATGCTGGCGGGGCTTCTTTATCTCGGGGCCGGGCTGGGGCTGGCGATGATCCGGCTGGGGCGCCGACTGCTGCACTTGCACGCGTCCGAGGCGGGGCTGGGTCGGATCGATCTGCCCTGGCTGGCACTTGTGATCCTGACCGGGGGAATCCTGGGGCCGGTTCTCTTGCTGGCGGGCCTGGCACGGACCGATGCGGCGACGGCGTCGCTTCTGTTGAACCTTGAGGGGCTGGCGACGCTTGCGATCGCCTGGCTGGTGTTTCGCGAGAATGTGGACCGCCGGCTGCTGATCGGGGCGGCGGCAATTCTGGCCGGGGCGGTGGTGCTGTCCTGGCAGGGGGTGGCCCGGCTGGACGGCGGGGCGGCGCTGATCGCCATGGCCTGCCTGTGCTGGGGCATCGACAACAACCTGACCCGGAAACTTTCGGCCGCGGACCCGGTGCAGATTGCGATGGTCAAGGGGCTGGTGGCGGGGGCGGTGAACCTTGGTCTGGCGCTTGTGCAGGGGGCGAGCCTGCCGCCGCCGATGATTATCGCCACGGCGGGGCTGGTCGGCTTTGCGGGATACGGTGCCAGCATCGCTTTGTTCGTGCTGGCATTGCGGCATCTGGGCGCGGCGCGGACGGGGGCCTATTTCTCGCTGGCACCCTTTGTGGGGGCGGTGCTGGCGGTGGGCCTTCTGGGTGAACCGGTGACGGGCGGGTTTTTGGCGGCGTCGATGCTGATGGGTCTGGGTGTGTGGCTGCATCTGACCGAACGCCATGACCATGACCATGCGCATGAGGCGCAGGAACACGCGCATCGCCATGTTCACGATCTGCACCACCGGCATGACCACGACCCCGCCGACCCGCCCGGCGAGCCGCACAGCCACTGGCATCGGCACGAGCCCATGACCCACAGCCACCCGCACTACCCCGACCTGCACCACCGTCACGGGCATTGAGGCAGGCGCGGCGCGGATTTTCTTTCGCAGCGCAATGTGGCAATCTTGCATCAGGTGGGTATAGCCCCCATCTTCCTTTCAAGGCCGGACGGGACGCGCCTTTCAGGGTGTCCGGCGACCGGTGCTGAGAAATGGGAGAGATACCGATGAATTTGGAGAAATTCACGGAGCGGTCGCGCGGGTTCCTGCAGGCTGCACAGACGATTGCGATGCGGGAAAGCCATCAGCGGCTGGCACCCGAGCATCTGCTGAAAGCGTTGATGGATGACGATCAGGGGTTGTCGAGCAACCTGATCCGCCGCGCGGGCGGCGAGCCTGCGCGCGTGGTCGAGGCAGTGGACCTGGCGCTGAGCAAGCTGCCGAAGGTGTCGGGCGATGCCCAGCCCTTCATGGACCCTGCGCTGGCCCGTGTTCTGGACGAGGCGGAGAAGGTTTCTACCAAGGCGGGTGACAGTTTCGTGCCGGTGGAGCGCATCCTGATGGCGCTGTGCATGGTGCCGGGCAAGGCCAAGGACGCGCTGGATGCGGGCGCGGTCACGGCGGCGCGGCTGAACTCGGCGATCAACGACATCCGCAAGGGCCGGACTGCGGACAGCGCGACCGCCGAACAGGGCTATGACGCCTTGAAGAAATATGCGCGCGACCTGACCGAGGCCGCCGAGCAGGGCAAGATCGACCCGATCATCGGCCGCGACGAGGAAATTCGCCGCGCGATGCAGGTGCTGAGCCGTCGCACCAAGAACAACCCGGTGCTGATCGGGGAACCCGGCGTCGGCAAGACCGCCATCGCCGAGGGCCTTGCCCTGCGCATCGTCGATGGCGACGTGCCGGAAAGCCTGAAGAACAAGCGCCTGATGGCGCTGGACATGGGCGCGCTGATTGCCGGGGCCAAGTATCGCGGCGAGTTCGAGGAGCGGCTGAAGGCCATCCTGTCGGAGGTCACGGCGGCCAGCGGCGAGGTGATCCTGTTCATCGACGAGATGCACACGCTGGTCGGCGCAGGCAAGTCGGATGGCGCGATGGATGCGGCCAACCTGATCAAGCCGGCGCTTGCGCGGGGCGAGCTGCATTGCATCGGGGCCACCACGCTGGACGAATACCGCAAGTATGTGGAAAAGGACGCGGCGCTGGCGCGGCGGTTCCAGCCGGTGATGGTGAGCGAGCCGACGGTCGAGGATACGATCAGCATCCTGCGCGGCATCAAGGAGAAGTATGAACTGCACCACGGCGTGCGGATCAGCGACTCGGCCCTGGTGGCGGCGGCGACGCTGTCGCACCGCTATATCACCGACCGGTTCCTGCCCGACAAGGCGATCGACCTGATGGATGAGGCGGCGAGCCGTCTGCGGATGGAGGTGGATTCGAAGCCCGAGGAGCTGGATGCGCTGGATCGACAGATTCTGCAGGGCCAGATCGAGGCCGAGGCGCTGAAGAAGGAAGAGGATGCCGCGAGCAAGGACCGGCTGGAAAAGCTGACGAAGGAACTGGCCGACCTGACCGAACGGTCTGCCGAGATGACCGCCAAGTGGCAGTCCGAACGCGACAAGCTGGAAGCGGCGCGGGACATCAAGGAGGCGCTGGACCGCGCGCGGGCCGAGCTTGACCAGGTCAAGCGCGAGGGCAACCTTGGGCGCGCGGGCGAGCTGTCCTACGGCATCATTCCGGGGCTTGAAAAGAAGCTGGGCGAGGCCGAGGCGCGCGAGGGCGACCTTCTGGTGTCGGAAGCCGTCTGGCCCGAGCAGATCGCCGAGGTTGTGGAACGCTGGACGGGCATTCCCACCAGCCGGATGCTGGAAGGCGAGCGCGAGAAGCTGTTGCGGATGGAAGAGGAACTGGGCAAGCGCGTGATCGGGCAGCGGCAGGCGGTGACCGCGGTCGCCAATGCCGTGCGCCGCGCGCGGGCCGGGCTGAACGACCAGAACCGGCCGCTCGGGTCCTTCCTGTTCCTGGGGCCGACCGGCGTGGGCAAGACCGAACTGACCAAGGCCGTCGCCGAATACCTGTTCGACGACGATCAGGCGATGGTGCGCATCGACATGAGCGAGTTCATGGAAAAGCACGCCGTTGCCCGGCTGATCGGCGCCCCGCCCGGCTATGTCGGCTATGACGAGGGCGGCGTGCTGACCGAAGCCGTCCGTCGCAGGCCCTATCAGGTGATCCTGTTCGACGAGGTCGAAAAGGCGCATCCGGATGTGTTCAACGTGCTGTTGCAGGTGCTGGACGATGGCCGTCTGACCGATGGCCAGGGCCGCACGGTGGACTTCAAGCAGACGCTGATCGTGTTGACCAGCAACCTGGGTGCCTATGCGCTGAGCCAGTTGCCGGACGGGGCCGACCCCACGGCGGCGCGGGCGGCGGTGATGGAGGCGGTGCGCGGGCATTTCAAGCCAGAGTTCCTGAACCGTCTGGACGAGACCGTGATCTTTGACCGGCTGGGCCGCGAGGATATGGCGGGCATCGTGACGATCCAGTTGCGGCAGCTTGAGAAGCGGCTGGCGGGGCGGAAGATCACGCTGGAAATCGACCCGGCGGCGAAGGCCTGGCTGGCCGACGAAGGCTATGACCCGGTCTATGGCGCGCGCCCGCTGAAGCGGGTGATCCAGCGCAGCCTGCAGGACCCGCTGGCCGAGATGATCCTGTCGGGCGATGTCATGGATGGCGCGACCGTCGTGGTCAGCGCCGGGGCCGACGGGCTGATCATCGGAGACCGGGTTGCGTCCTCGCGCCGGGAACGGCCCTTGGACGCGGTGGTGCACTGAGCAGGCGGTGCGTGCAAGCACGCACCCTACGCAGGAACCGGGGGACCACGGGGAAGGGCGGCGCAGGCCGCCCTTTTTCATTTGGACTGTCGCGTCGGCGCGGGTAGCTTTTTCAAAGAAACGGAAGATGACGGTGTGACATGAAACGGACGGGATGGGTTCTGGGTCTTGGGATGGCAGTGATCGCAGCGGTGTCGGGGCCTGCGGCTGCCCAGGCATCACGGGCGATTGACACCTGCGCCAGGACAGCCTTGCAGCAGGCCATGCTGATGATGTCGGTCGAGGCGCAGTCGCCACTCCGCGACAAGCGCGGCGCGGTGGTGGGCACGAAGGTCGACATGCGGGTCAATGCGCTTGGCAAGAAGAAGGTCGTGAGCTGCTTTTACACCGATGCGACCCGCGTGGCGGTGATCCGTCCCTATGAGGAAGGCAGCGGTGGAAACCCGTCGGGCGGGGCATCCGGAGACATGGCAACCCTGCGGCGCGATGCGTTGCGGGCCTGCCAGAAAGCCTCGCAGCAGCAGGGGCTGATGCTGGACACTGTGGTGTCGCAGAACGACGTCTACAGCCGGAAGGGCCAGATCACCGGAAGCGAAGTCATCATCAACGTCTTTCAGTCGGGAAAATCCGCGCAGGTGGTCTGCGAGTATGATTACGAAACGCGCGGCACGTCGCTTGAACTTCGGCGCGCGACGCTGCGCTGAGGGGTGTCGGATGGGGCAGGCAGGGGCGCGCCGATGACCGGGCGCGCCCCTGCCGGTCAGATCACATCGGCGGCAGGATGACCGAGTCGATGACGTGGATGACGCCGTTGGTCGCTTCGATGTCGGCGGTCGAGATCACGGCACCGTTCACCTTGGCTCCGCCGTCCAGCGTGATGGTCACTTCGCCGCCCTGCACGGTGGCGGCCTTCATGCCTTCGGTGAGGTCGGTGGACATGACCTTGCCCGGCACGACGTGGTAGGTCAGGACGGCAACCAGCTTGTCCTTGTTTTCCGGCTTCAGCAGGTCCTCGACAGTCCCGGCGGGCAGGGCGGCGAAAGCCGCATCGGTCGGGGCAAAGACGGTGAAGGGGCCAGGACCCTTGAGCGTCTCGACAAGGCCTGCGGCAGTCACGGCAGCGACCAGGGTGGTGAAGTTGCCGGCGCCGACAGCAGTATCGACGATGTCCTTGTCGGCGGCCTGTGCCGGGGCAATTGCAGCAAGTGCCAGCATGGAGGCGGTGGTCAGCGACAGAAAGGTGCGACGGATCATTGCGGAAGTCTCCCAGAGTTCGGTGATGCCAAGACAGACTGGCATCAGGGAAACGACCGGCAGACGGTTTCGGATGCAGGGCAAATTCACGTCAGACGGGATTGAACCGCAGGACGGCTGCGCTAAGCCGGGGCGCGGTTGAAGTTCAACTCAAAATTGTGTGACCTGCGTTCATCTGCCGTGATCGAACCGGCTTTGTTTCAGCCGCGTCCCGCCATCGTGAAACAAGTTCAGTTGGCTTTCCGCAGCGGCAGGCGCAGGTTTTCGGAAAGGGGCGAGCGTCGGCAAGCAAGGAGAGACAGATGCGCAAGGGTTTTCGGAGTGACCTTGGATGGTCGGATGTGACGCCAAAGGGGCTTTGGCTGAACCGGCGGCAAGTGTTGGCCGCAGCAGGGGCCATGGCTTTGGGTGGACCGGCACTGGCCGGGTTGACCTATGAGAAAAGCCCGCTGTCGACCGACGAGGCCCCGAACACGCTGGAGGATATCACCAGCTACAACAACTTCTACGAGTTCGGTTTCGACAAGACCGACCCGGCGCGCTATGCGGGCGCAATGACGACCGATCCCTGGTCGGTGCAGATCGACGGTCTGGTGGACAAGCCGGGGGCCTACAGCCTGGATGATCTGACCATGGGCGTGACGCTGGAGGAACGCATCTACCGGTTCCGCTGCGTCGAAGCCTGGTCGATGGTGGTGCCCTGGATCGGTTTCGAACTGGCGACCCTGCTGAACCGTGTCGGCGTGCAGCCGGGGGCTAGGTTCGTGGCCTTCGAGACGCTTGCGCGGCCGGAAGAAATGCCGGGCATGGCGAACCCGTCGATCGAATGGCCCTATCGCGAGGGGCTGCGCCTGGACGAGGCGATGCATCCGCTGACGATCCTGGCGACCGGGCTTTATGGCGAGCCGATGCCCAAGCAGAACGGCGCGCCGATCCGGGTGGTCGTGCCGTGGAAATACGGCTTCAAGTCGATCAAGAGCATCGTGCGGATCAGTCTGGTCGCAGACATGCCGCCGACGACCTGGAACATGCTGCAACCCGGTGAGTACGGGTTCTATTCCAACGTGAACCCGACCGTCGATCACCCGCGCTGGAGCCAGGCGAGCGAGCGGCGCATCGGCGGCGGGCTGTTTGCCAAGCGCCAGGATACGCTGATGTTCAACGGCTATGGGGATCAGGTCGCCGGGCTTTATGCCGGGATGGACCTGACGAAGGACTACTGATGGACCTGGTGGCAGAGGTGAACGGCACCCTCAGGCGGGTGCCGCCCTGGGTGCTTTATCCGATCGGGGTCGTGCCGCTTGGCCTGCTGATCTGGCAGGCGCTGTCGGGCGGGCTGGGGGTTGATCCTGTCAGGGGGCTGGAACACCAGCTTGGCCTGTATGGGCTGCAACTCTTGCTGGCGGGGCTGATGGTGACGCCGCTGCGGCGCTGGACCGGGGTGAACCTGATCCGCTATCGCCGGGCCATCGGGTTGCTGGCGTTTCTGTATGTCAGCCTGCATCTGCTCACATGGGTGTTTCTGGACCTGCAACTGCGCTGGTCCGAGATCGGGGCCGATCTTGTCAAGCGACCCTACATCATTCTGGGCATGATCGGCTTTCTGGCGATGGTTCCGCTTGCGGTCACGTCGAACAACGCCTCGGTGCGGCGGATGGGGGCTGCTGCCTGGGCACGGCTGCACCAGTTGACCTATGTGGCGGTTCTTGCAGGGGCTGCGCATTACCTGATCCTGGTGAAGGCATGGCCGATGGAGCCGATCCTCTACGCGCTGGTGGCTGCGGGGTTGGTGGCACTGCGATTCTTCTGGAAGGCACAGCGACGGCCGCGCGCAGGACAGCGCGGCTGAAGACCGGGGCGGTAGCGGCCGGACGGCATGGCTTCTTGTGGTGATACCCGACAGGCGCACAAGATTTTGCGGTGATGGAGGGCAAACAGAAAAAAATGTCATCCAACTGTCTTTTTCCTCTTGCGGGTTGCGGCACCCATCCGTAAATAGCCCCTCACCGAAGCGGAAGTGACCGCGACGGACGCAGAAGGCGGCGCGACGAAAGTAGCGTGTCGGAAGCGGAAAAAACCTGGAAGCGAAGTTGGTCGGGTGCACCAAAGGTTTGGTGCCTCTGCTTATTTTGTTCTTCTGCGCTCTTTGAAGATGATTGGTAATGAAGGGATATGCGGGCGGTTTGGTCGTTTCGGCGTCGGACGCAAGCATATCGGCCCAGTAGGCTTTGGCCGATGATCTG
>JAAFHX010000123.1 GCA_013297695.1 Rhodobacterales bacterium
GGCGTGGCCGTAGGCCTTGGCGCGATCCTGGGGGTGGTCGTCGCAGGCCGCTACCTGCTGGACCCGCTGTTCCGCATCCTGGCGCGGGCCAAGGCGCGCGAAGTGATGACGGCGGCGGCCCTGCTTGTCGTGCTGGGCGCGGCGCTGGCGATGCAGACGGGTGGGCTTTCGGCGGCGATGGGGGCGTTTCTGGCGGGTGTGCTGCTGTCGGAATCCAGTTTCCGCCATCAGCTTGAAACGGATGTGGAGCCGTTCCGGGGCATCCTGCTGGGGCTTTTCTTTCTGGCTGTCGGCATGTCGCTGGACCTGACCGTGATCGCGCAGAACTGGCAGTTGGTGGGGATCAGCGTGGCGTCCTTCATGGTGCTGAAGGCCGTCGGCACCTACACCATCGCCCGCATTTTCAAGGCCCCGCACCGCGAGGCGCTGGAACGGATGGTGCTGATGACGCAGGGCGGCGAATTCGCCTTCGTGCTGTACGGCACCGCGCTTGCGGTCGGGCTGATCGACGGCACGGCCAATTCGGTGCTGACGGCGATCATCATCGTCTCGATGGTCCTGACCCCGCTGATGGTGCTGCTGCATGACCGCCTGATGCCGCCCGCGCCCGTCTCGGACACGGGAATGGAGCGGCCAAAGGACCTGCGCGGCACGGTCCTTGTCATCGGGTTCGGGCGGTTCAGCCAGATCGTCAGCCAGACCCTGCTGGCGCGGGGCTATTCGATCTCGACCATCGACACTGACCCCGAGATGATCCGGGCCGCCGGCAATTTCGGCTTCAAGGTCTGGTATGGCGACGGCACGCGGCTGGACATCCTGCATTCCGCCGGTGCCGCCCATGCCCGCGTGGTGATCGTCGGGATCGACAAGCCCGAGTCCGCGACGCAGATCGTGGAACTGATGAAGGCCGAATTCCCGCTGGTGCCGGTGCTGGCCCGCGCCTTTGACCGCGCGCATCTGATGAAACTGATGCGCGCCGGGGCCGACGGGATCGTCCGCGAGACCTTCGAGTCGGCCATCGACCTTGGCGGGCAGGCCCTGGCCATGCTGGGCGAAGACCCCGAGACGGTGGCCGAGGTGATCGAAGGCGTGCGCAAGCGCGACGAGGCGCGCATTGCGCTGCAATTCACCGGCGGCATCACGGCAGGCCGCGACCTGCTGCTGTCGAACGCCCAGACCCTGCGCCCGCGCTGAGGCCCGGCAGGTGCCGCACCTCCCGCGCTTTCATCTTGGAGAAATATCCCACGGGGGTCCGGGGGTGTGAAACCCCCGGCGGCCGGGCGGCAAACCCGTCCTGCCAGTCTGCCCCGGATTATCCCCCCGAGAACCAGCCGGCATAGGTCGCACGCAGCGCCGCCTTCTGCACCTTGCCCATCGCATTGCGCGGCAGGGCATCGACCAACACCGCCGCCTTGGGCTGCTTGAACCGGGCAAGCTGGTCGGCAATCACGGCCAGAACCGCCGCCGCCTGTGGCGCGGCCCCCGGCAGCGGCACGATCACGGCAAAGACCGCCTCGCCGAAATCCGGGTGGGGCAGGCCGATGACCGCGCTTTCCAGCACGCCCGGCACGACATCCAGCGCCTCTTCGACTTCCCTGGGATAGACGTTCAGCCCGCCGGTGATGACCAGGTCCTTCTGCCGCCCGACAATTTCCAGATAGCCCTGATCGTCCAGCCGCCCCAGATCGCCGGTGACAAAGAAACCGTCGGCAGTCATGTCCTCGGCGGTCTTTTCCGGCATCTGCCAGTAGCCGGCAAAGACATTCGGCCCCCGCACCTCGATCCCGCCGACGTCTCCCGGTGCCACCTCCTGCCCGCCCGCGCGCAGCCGCACCTCGACCCCTGGCAGCGGAAAGCCCACCGTCCCGGCCCGACGCGCGCCGTCATACGGGTTGGAGGTGATCATGTTCGTCTCGGTCATGCCATAGCGTTCCAGGATCAGGTAATGCGTGCGCGCGGCAAAGGCAGCATGGGTTTCCGCCAGCAGCGGGGCCGAGCCCGACACGAACAGCCGCATGTGGGCCGTGCTGTCGCGGGTCAGTTCGGGGTCGGCCAGCAGGCGGGTGTAGAAGGTGGGCACCCCCATCATCACGGTCGCCTGCGGCAGCAGGCGCATCACCTCGGCTGCGTCGAACTGCGGCAGCCAGACCATCGCCCCCCGTGACAGCAGCGACACGTTGCAGGCCACGAACAGCCCGTGCGTGTGGTAGATCGGCAGGGCATGCAGCAGCACATCCTGATCGGTAAAGCGCCACAAATCGACCAGCGCCTCGGCATTGGACAACAGGTTGGCGTGCGTCAGCATCGCCCCCTTGGACCGCCCCGTGGTGCCCGAGGTGTACAGGATCGCCGCCAGATCATCCGCGCCCCGCGCCACGGGCCGCACGGTGCCGGGCTGTCCTTCGGCGGCGCGCGTAAGATCGCCCGCGCCATCGGCATCCAGCGTCATCACCCGCGCGCCATGGCGCGCGGCCAGCGGGGCCAGCGCCGCCACCTCGGCACTGTCGCACAGCAGCAGGCGCGGCGTCGCATTGCCCAGAAAATAGTCCAGTTCCGCCGCGCGGTAGCCCGTGTTCAGCGGCAGGAACACCGCCCCCGTGGCCACCGCCGCCCCATAGGCCGCCAGCGCCTGCGGCGACTTCGCGACCTGTGCCGCGATCCGGTCGCCGGGCTGCACACCTGCGGCGATGAACACATGGGCAAGGCGCGCGACCATTTCCAGAAATCCGGCCCCGCTGATCGTCTTGCCCGAGGGCAGGATCAGCAGCGGGTCATGCCGCCCGGCAAGCGGTACGAACAGGGCATCGAACAACGGGTTGGTCATGCGTCTTCTCCTGCCCCGGGTCCGGTCGCCCCGACCCTGCCCATCCTTCATCCTGGACTAGGCATCCCATGGGCGTAGCCGATGGTTCGCCATTGGTTCAAGAACCAATCGGCTACGGGGTGTGAAACCCCCGAAAAGGCCTTTGCCGGAGGGGGCCTCAGAAGTTGGGCGTGACGCCCGGCAGGCGCAATTCGGCGATCAGGTCGCGCACCTCCTGCCGGGCGGCAACGTTGGAAAGGGTCAACTGGTCCACCCCGGTATCCTTCAGGTCCAACAGCGTCAGCCCGCGCGGAAACAGCTCGCGAAAGATCACCCTTTCGGAAAACCCGGGGGCCACCCGAAAGCCGATCCGGCGCGACAGCTCTTCCAGCGCGGCCCCGACCTTTTTCTTGTTGTGCATCTGCTGGCTGCCCAGGCGGTTGCGCAGCACGATCCAGTCGATCGGCTTGCGCCGCGCCTGCGCCCGCATCTGCCGCGCGCTCCAGACCATTTCGGAATAGATCGAGGGGCCTTTCACCTTGCCCGTCTCGGCATCGACCCGCGCCAAGAGGTCGAAATCGATGAAGCTGTCGTTCAGCGGCGTGATTAGGGTATCGGCCATCGCATGGGCAAGCTGGCTCAGCCGCGTATGCGAGCCGGGGCAGTCGATCACCAGGAAATCCGATTGCGGTCCCAGCCCGGCCATCGCCGCCGCCAGCCGGTCTTCGTCCGACGCATCGCCCTCGGGCAGGTCACGGTACAGCGGCGAAGGCAGGGTCAGACCGCTGCGCGCCAGAAAGGCCTGCCGGTTCTCGATATAGCGGGCAAAGCTTTTCTGCCGCAGGTCAAGGTCCAACGCGCCTACGCGGTGCCCCATGCGCGCCAGGGCGGTCGCCACATGCATGCAGGTCGTGGACTTGCCCGAGCCGCCCTTCTCGTTTCCAACGACGATGATATGCGCCAACGGTCAGGTCCCGGGATTTCAAAACAAAACGCGCGCCGGATTGCGGCGCGCGGTGGTTCCTGCAGACGGGCGGCCCTGTTGGCCACCATCATCCGGAACGCCGGTTCTCAGAACCCCAGACCGGCGTACTTGTTCTTGAACTTCGACACGCGGCCGCCGGTGTCCATCAGTTTGGCGCTGCCGCCTGTCCAGGCGGGGTGCGCCAGGGGATCGATGTCCAGCGCCATCTGCTCGCCCTCTTTCGACCAGGTCGAACGGGTGGTGAACACGGTGCCATCGGTCATCTTGACGTTGATGAAGTGATAGTCGGGGTGGATGCCCTGTTTCATGATCCCGCTCCTCACGCTTCTTTGGCTTTGTAGTTGGCGTCTTCGGTGATCCGGGCCGATTTGCCGCGACGATCCCGCAGGTAGTACAGCTTGGCGCGGCGCACACGGCCACGGCGCACGACCTCGATGCTGTCGATGTTGGTGGAATACAGCGGGAACACCCGCTCCACGCCTTCGCCGAAGCTGATCTTGCGCACGGTGAAGCTGGCAGAGATGGTCGCCCCGCCCTTGCGGCCGATGCAGA
The DNA here is from genome assembly GCA_013297695.1 of Rhodobacterales bacterium. Taxonomy (GTDB): domain Bacteria; phylum Pseudomonadota; class Alphaproteobacteria; order Rhodobacterales; family Rhodobacteraceae; genus Aliitabrizicola. Next base: position 4,341 of record JAAFHX010000123.1, read on the forward strand.
CGCCTTCGTAGTTCTGCACGCGGCTGCGGGTACCCTCGGTCACCTTGTAGCCGACGCGGATGGTATCCCCGGCCTTGAAATCCGGAATGGTCTTGCCAAGCGCCGCGATCTGCTCGGCCTCGATCTGCGCGATGAGGTTCATGCGCTGTCCTTTTCGTTGCTCACGGTTTGCCCGTGAAGGTGAAGCCGCCTCAGAGCTCTCGGTCTTCGTCCGGGTCCCTACCATGCGCCGCACAGTAAGCCCGCCAGAGATCAGGCCTGCGTTGTTTCGTCAGCCTTTCGGCTTGCCCCCGCCGCCAGTCGGTGATCTTCGCGTGGTGGCCCGACAGAAGAATGTCAGGGATCGCGCGACCTTCCCAGAGAGGGGGTCTGGTATACTGCGGAAATTCAAGAAGACCCTCCGAAAAGCTTTCCTCTTCGGCGGACATCTGATTCCCGAGCACGCGAGGTATAAGCCGCACCGTCGCGTCGATCAAGGCCTGAGCGGCGATCTCGCCCCCTGTCAACACGAAATCGCCAAGCGACACCTCCTCGACGGCCCAATGGTCGATCACCCGCTGATCCACGCCCTCGAACCGGCCGCAGATCAGGGTCACGCCCTGCGCCTGCGCCCAGTCCCGCGCCATTGCCTGCGTGAAAGGCTTGCCGCGCGGCGAGAGGTAGACGGTCGGCCAGGACGCCCGGTCAACCGGCGTTCCGGCCGAGGCGATTTCCAGCGCGCGGTGCATCACGTCGGCGCGCAGCACCATGCCCGCGCCGCCGCCCGCAGGCGTGTCGTCCACGTTGCGGTGCCGCCCCTCGCCCAAAGGCCGCAGGTCGATCGCCTCCAGCGCCCACAGCCCCATCTCCAGCGCCTTGCCGGTCAGGCTGAGGCCAAGCGTGCCGGGAAAGGCATCGGGGAACAGGGTGATGACCCGCGCCGTCCAGGCCCCCGCCGCAACCCGGCTTTCCGCCATCAGGTCGCGCGGCTGCGCCGACGGGCGCAGCGCCAGACGGCCATGCGAGCGGGGTGCAGAAGGGCCGGTCATTCCTCCAGCCCTTCCGGCAGGTCGACGATCACGCGGCGGCTGGCCAGATCGACGGTCGGCACCACCGCGCGGGTGAACGGCAGCAGCAGCGGTTCCTTCAGAGCCGGACCCTGCACCTCCAGCAGGTCACCCGCGCCGTGGTTGTGCACTGCCGCCACCCGACCGATCAGCGCCCCGCCGGTATCGCGCACCTCCATGCCGATCAGGTCGGCATGGTAGAACTCGTCATCACCAAGCGTCGGCAGCCGGTCGCGGGCGACGAAAAGGCTGGTCCCGCGCAGGGCATCGGCCTCTTCCTTGGTGGCGACGCCCGACAGCCGCGCACCAAGGCCCCCCGCGACCGGGCGGGTCAGCGTCACGCGAAAACTGCGGCTGCCATCCTCGGTGAACAGCGGGCCGTAGTCGCCGATGGCCTCGGGCTCGGCGCAGAAGCTTTTCAGCCGCACCTCGCCCCTGACGCCGAAGGACCCGGCTATGGCCCCGACGCAGACCCGGCCCGGTTCGGGCCCGGTCATGGGGCGACCCCGGTGCACAGGTCGTCGCCCCGCATCGCGCCGCCTGCGTGAAGGCAGGCGTCCACGGCGCGCATCTGCTGCAGCTTCATTCCCGCCCAGAAGGCGATGGCACAGAAGCACAGGGTCAGCAGCCGCCGGATCATGCGCAGCCCCAGCCTGCCGGTCGCGGGGACCGGGCAGCCGAAGGGACGCGGATCGGGCGGGCAAGGCAGGTCATGGCGGAACGCCGGAGACAGGAGAGAGGGGGGGAGCGGCCCGCAGGCGCGGGCCGCCGGCTGGGTCACTCGGCAGCCGTCTCGGCGGCGCGGGCGGCTTTCTTCTTGGCGAGTTCAGCCATGCGCTTGCCCGGCACGGCGGCCTTGGGGTTGTTGCGCACGGTCTTTTCCTGGATGCCTGCAGCCTCCAGCATCCGGGCGATCCGGTCGGTCGGCTGCGCGCCCTGACCCAGCCAGTACTGGATACGCTCAACATTCATGCGGATGCGGTCTTCGCTGTCCTTGGCCAGCAAGGGGTTGTAGATGCCCAGCTTTTCCAGAAAGCGGCCGTCGCGCGGCATGCGGCTGTCGGTGGCGACGATGGAGTAGAACGGGCGCTTTTTCGAGCCGCCGCGCGCAAGACGGATTTTCATGGCCATTGGGGTAGTCTCCTTGGTTTTTGGGGCAGGTGCGTGGTTTCACGCACCGTTTTCGGGGTTGGTCAGGGGGCGGTGCGTGCCAGCACGCACCCTACGGGGTGGGGGTAGGGTGCGTGCTGGCACGCACCGCTGCGGGACGGGAAGGCGGTCATTTCTGCATCTTCTCGTGGTGCCTGATCACTTCGGAGATGATGAAGGTCAGGAATTTCTTGGCAAATTCGGGATCGAGGTCGGCCTCTTTCGACAGCCATTCCAGCCGTTCGATCTGCCGCGCCTCGCGCGCGGGGTCGGAGGGCGGCAGGTTGTGTTCGGCCTTCAGCCGCCCCACGGCCTGGGTCTGCTTGAACCGTTCGGCCAGCGTATAGACCAGGATCGCGTCCAGCCGGTCGATGCTGTCGCGGTGGTCTTTCAGCAGCGCCTGTGCCAGCGAGGTTGCGTCGGTCATGCCGGGCTCCGGAGGCTATGGAAACCGTCTGGAAAGTGTATGGCTTCAGTATGGCGACAAAAAGGGTAGGTCATTCCCGGGGCTTCGGCCCGAAGGACGTGAACCCGCCCCTGCGGCTGCCCCGGAAGGGCGACCGGAACGCATGGAAACAGAGCGGCACGGGGCGCGGTCATGCGGCCCTCGCGGTGGGGCTGTGGCGGTAGATCACCACCGGGTCGTCGTCGGGGCGCACGGCTTCGGGGTCGTGCACCGCGCCCAGGCGTTCGGCCAGCACGATCGACCGGGCATTGCCGGGGGCGATGTAGCTGACCGCCGTGGTCCAGCCGAGCGTGCCGAAGACATGCGCCAGCACGGCCCGCGCCGCCTCGCGCGCATAGCCCTTGCCTTCGGCGGCATCGGAAAAGATCACCCAGCCGATCTCGCGCTCGGGGTATCCCTCGGGCTGCCAGGCCATCAGCAGACCCAGGGCGTCGCCGCCGTCCTTCGGCTGCATCGCAAAGCTGCCGAAGCCGCGCAGCGCCCAGTGGCCGACATGGTGGCCGAACAGCCGCCAGGCCCGCGCCCGGTCGATTCGGCCGCCGACAAACTCCGACCGGGGCGCGGCGAAGAAGGCCGCATAGGCGTCGAAGTCGCGCAGGTCCGGCGCGCGCAGGACCAGCCTTGGCGTCTTGAGCACCGGCGTGTTGATCAGGCTGACGGTCACGTCCGCGCCTCCTGCACCGGGCACCGCCCGGGGTGCCGACTTGCATGCCCGCCGATCATGCCTGGCCCCCGGGGCCGGGGTGGCGATAGACGAGATAGGGCTTGCCGCTGAACTGCACGGGGTCGGGCTCCAGCCGGGCCCCCAGCCGTTCGGCCAGACGGATCGAGCGGTCATTGCCCGGCTTGATGTAGGACACGCAGGTCGCCCAGCCGAGGGTCTCGTAGGCCCAGTGGCGCGCCGCCCCTGCCGCTTCGCGCGCATAGCCCAGACCCTCGCGGGCGGCATCCCAGAGCATCCAGCCGATCTCGGGTTCGGGCCAGCCCTCGGGTGCCCAGGGACCGGCCTGGCCGACCGGCAGGCCGCTGTCGCGCTCGACCAGGGTGAACATCGAATAGCCGCGGTGCACCCAGTGCCCGGTCAGATGGCAGAACGACTTCCAGGCGGCAGAGCGGTCATCCGACCCGCCGGTCATCCGGCCGCGCTCGGACCTGTAATAGCGCACATAGGCCTCGAAATCCGACGGCTCCTGCGCACGCAGGACCAGCCGCTCGGTCCGAAGCACGGGGGTTCCGGCCAGCGCGATCATTTCTTCTTCATCATCCCCGACAGGCCCGCAGGCAGGGTCAGCCCCTTGCCCATGCCGCCAAGACCACCCAGACCCGGCGGCAGCTTGCCCTGCATCGCCTCGGCCGCCTTCGCCATGGCCTCGGGGTCCATCTTCGACGGGTCGGGCATGCCGCCGCCCCCCGGACCCTTGCCGCCCAGCATCTGCTTCATCGCGGCCTTCATCATGCCGCCCTTGCCCATCTTCTTCATCAGGTCCGCCATCTGGCGGTGCTGCTTCAGCAGGCGGTTCAGTTCCGACACTTCCAGCCCCGCCCCGGCCGCGATGCGCTTCTTGCGGCTGGCCTGCAGAAGGTCGGGATTCGCGCGTTCCTTCTTCGTCATCGAGTTGATCAGCGCGATCTGGCGGCGCAGCACGCGGTCGTCCATGCCGGCCTCGGCGGCGGCCTTCTGCATCTTGCCCATGCCGGGCATCATGCCCATGACGCCCTGCATGCCGCCCATCTTGAGCATCTGGTCAAGCTGGCCCTTGAGGTCGTTCATGTTGAACAGACCCTTCTGGAACCGCTTCATCATGCGTTCGGCCTGTTCGGCCTCGAAGGTTTCCTGCGCCTTTTCCACCAGCGCGACGATATCGCCCATGCCGAGGATGCGGCCCGCGACGCGGTCGGGCTCGAAGGTTTCGAGCGCGTCCATCTTTTCGCCGAGGCCGACGAAGCGGATCGGCTTGCCGGTCACGGCGCGCATCGAGAGGGCCGCGCCGCCGCGCCCGTCGCCGTCCATCCGCGTCAGCACGACGCCGGTGATGCCCACCTTGCCGTCGAATTCGGTGGCGACGTTCACGGCGTCCTGCCCGGTCAGGCCATCGACGACCAGCAGCGTCTCGCGCGGGCCTGTGGCGTCGCGGACGGCCTGCACCTCGTCCATCAGCACTTCGTCGATGTGCAGACGGCCGGCGGTGTCGAGCATGTAGACGTCATAGCCGCCCAGCGTCGCCTGCGTCTTTGCCCGCCGGGCGATCTGCAGCGCGGTCTCGCCCTTGACGATGGGCAGGGTATCGACCCCGATCTGCGCGCCCAGAATCTGCAACTGCTCCATCGCCGCCGGGCGGTTGGTGTCGAGCGAGGCGAGCAGGACGCGCTTGCCGTTGCGTTCCTTCAGCCGCTTGGCGAGTTTTGCCGTGGTGGTGGTCTTGCCCGACCCCTGCAGGCCGACCATCAGCATCGCCGAGGGCGGATTGTCGATCTTCAGCGCATCGACCGGCCCGTCGCCCGCCAGCACGCGCACCAGTTCGTCATGCACGATCTTGACGACCTGCTGGCCGGGGGTGACGGATTTCGTCACGGCCTGCCCGGTCGCCTTGTCCTGCACGCGCTTGACGAAATCGCGGGCGACGGGCAGCGAAACGTCGGCCTCCAGCAGCGCCACGCGCACCTCGCGCAGCGCGGTTGCCACGTCGGTGTCGGTCAGGGCGCCCTGCTTGGTCAGCCGGTCAAAGACACCGCCAAGGCGTTCCGACAGATTCTCGAACATGGCCGTCTCCCTGTTGCACCGTGCCCCGATATGGGATCGGAACGTCTCAAACGCCAACGTCACCCACGGGCGCAACGCGCTGGTGGATGGCGATCCCGGACCAAATCCGGGACCGGAGTTCTTGGCGAACCTCCGGAACAGGCGTGCCGTTACGCCGGTTCGGGGGGCAAGTCAAGCGCGCATGCCCGGCCCTGCGGCACCGCGCCCGGGGTGGCCGGGGGCGCAGGCGTGCTAGATCATGCGGGCAAACCGGAGACTGCCATGCTGCTTGCCGTGAACGGCCTGATCAAGACCTATCAGACCGGCGAAGGCCCGCTGCGGGTGCTTGACGGCGTTTCGCTGGCGCTGGATGCAGGGCAAAGCCTGGCGCTGACCGGGGAATCCGGCAGCGGCAAAAGCACCCTGCTGCATCTGGTGGCGGGGCTCGATACGGCGGATGCGGGCGCGATCCTGCTGGCGGGGCAGGATGTCGCCGGGGCCAGTGACAGTGCCCGCGCGGCCTTGCGGCGCAGCACGGTCGGGCTGGTGTTCCAGCAGTTCAACCTGATCCCGTCGCTGGACGTGGGGGCCAACCTGTCGTTTCAGGCGCGGCTGGCGGGGCGGCATGATCCGGCCCTTGTGGCAGAGCTTGCGGAAACGCTTGGCCTTTCGGCAGTGCTGACGCGCTATCCGGAACAGCTTTCCGGCGGCCAGCAACAGCGCGTGGCGATCGGGCGCACGCTGGCGGCCCGGCCGCTGCTGGTGCTGGCAGACGAGCCGACCGGCAATCTGGACGAGGCGACGGGCGATGCGGTGCTGGACCTGATGCTGCGGCTGGTGGCGCAGACCGGGGCGGCGCTGCTGATGGTCACGCATTCGCCGCGCCTGGCCGCCCGGCTGGACAGCCGGTTGCATCTTGCCCATGGCCGTGTCGCATGATGCGGGTCGGGATGGGCGCGCTGCTGTCGCATTGGCGGCGGCATCCGGTGCAGCTTGCGATGTTGCTGCTGGGTCTGGCGCTGGCGACGGCGCTCTGGTCCGGGGTACAGGCGATCAACGCCGAGGCGCGGGCGAGCTATGACCGCGCGGCGGCGGTGCTGGGCGCGGACCGGCTGGCGCGGATCGTCGCGGCGGATGGGGGGACCGTTGCGCAATCGGACTACATCGCGCTGCGGCGGCAGGGCTGGCAGGTTTCCCCGGTGGTCGAGGGCAGGCTGGAGCCTTCCGGCCTGCGCCTGATCGGGGTCGAACCGCTGACCCTGCCGGGCGAGGCGGCACCGGGGACCCTTGGCGAAGGTGACGATCTGGCCGGGTTCCTGGCCCCCGAGGGCCGGCTTCAGGTCGATGCGGCCACTGCCGCGCGTCTGGAAGGGGCGGATCTTCCGCCAAGACGTGTCACCGACGGCGTGCCCCCCGGCACGGCGGTTGCCGACATCGGCGTGGCGCAGCGGCTGCTGGGGATGGAAGGGCGGCTGTCGCATCTGATCGTCGCGCCCGGACGGCAGCCCGCCCTGCCCCTTGCGGCGACGCTGATCCGGCAGGAGCCGCAGGCAGAAGGCGACATGGCCCGGCTGACCGACAGCTTTCACCTGAACCTGACGGCCTTCGGGTTGCTGGCCTTTGCGGTGGGTCTGTTCATCGTGCATGCGGCCATCGGTCTGGCCTTTGAACAGCGCCGTCCGGTGTTTCGCACGCTGCGCGCGCTTGGGCTTTCGGCGCGGGCGCTGACGGGGCTGGTGCTGGCGGAGCTTCTGGGGATGGCGCTGGTGGCGGGGGCGGTGGGCGTGGCGCTTGGCTATGGGATTGCGGCGGCGCTGCTGCCCGATGTTGCGGCCACCCTGCGCGGGCTTTACGGGGCCGAGGTGGGGGGCACCTTGGCCCTGCGCCCGGCCTGGTGGGCGGCGGGGCTGGGCATTGCCGTGGCGGGAACGCTGGTTGCGGCGGCGCAAAGCCTGTGGCGGGTCTGGCGGCTGCCGCTGCTGGCTGCGGCGCAGCCCCGGGCCTGGGCGCGCGCCTCGCTGCGCGGCCTGCGGGTGCAGGCGGCGGCAGGGGTGCTGCTGCTGGCCGGGGCAGGGGGGCTGGTTCTGCTGGGAAGCGGT
>JAAFHX010000124.1 GCA_013297695.1 Rhodobacterales bacterium
AGCGTGCCCAACTGGTCGGCATCCATCACGAATTTCTCATAGGACGACACAAGGCCCCCCTCCAGCCAGCCGCAGGCATGCAGCATGAAGTTCACGCCCGCCAGCAGCGCCATGTTCAGGCTGTTGGCGGTTTCATAGGCCGCCTGCGCATCCGGCAGTTTCGACCCGCAGAAGGCCCCGCCGGACCGGTAGGGCAGATTCAGCCGCCGTGCCAGTTGCCCCGCGCCATAGGTGATATGCGCGGCTTCGGGCGTGCCGAAGGTCGGCGCGCCGGAGTTCATGTCGATGCTGGTCACGAAGGCACCGAAGATCACCGGCGCGCCCGGGCGCACAAGCTGGCTGTAGGCCACGCCCGCCAGCACCTCGGCCAGCACCTGCGTCAGCGTGCCCGCCACAGTGACCGGGGCCATGGCGCCGCCCACGATGAAGGGGCTGATGATCGCTGCCTGCCCGGCCTTCGCATAGACCTCCAGCGCGCCCATCATGATCGAATCAAAGGTCAGCGGGCTGTTGATGTTGATGAGGCTGGTCATCACGGTGTTGTTCGCCACGAAGTCGCGGCCGAACAGCACTTCGCACATCTCGACCGAATCCTGTGCGCGCGAGGGTTCCGTGACCGACCCCATGAAGGGCTTGTCCGACAGTTCCATATGCGCCAGCAGCATGTCCAGGTGGCGCTTGTTCACCGCGATGTCGGTCGGCTCGCAGACCGTGCCGCCGGAATGGTGCAGCCATTTCGACATGTAGCCAAGTTTCACAAAGTTGCGGAAATCGGCGATGGTGGCATAGCGCCGCCCCCCGGCCGCATCGCGCACGAAGGGCGGGCCATAGACCGGGGCCAGCACCAGATTGCGCCCGCCGACCTCGACGTTGCGGTCGGGGTTGCGGGCATGTTGCGTGAAATGCGACGGCGCGGTCGCGCACAGCTTGCGCGCCAGACCGCGGGGGATTCGCACGCGGTCACCGGTGACCGTCGCGCCCGCCGCCTTCCACAGCGCAAGCGCGCCGGGATTCTCGGGAAAGTTCACGCCGATCTCTTCCAGCACGGTATCGGCGTTCCATTCGATGATCTGGATCGCTTCGTCGTTCAGGATTTCGAAGTTCGGGATGTTGCGCTGGATGAACTTCGCCACGTCAAAGCTGACCGCCGTGCGTTCCGCCCGCCGCACCGAACCGCCGCCGCCGCGCACCCGCCGCCCTGCCACTGCCACATCGCTCATCGCATGCCCTCCGCACCGCCCCGTCGCGGCTTTGCGCGGTTATGCCTGCAATGCGCGCCCCCCCGCCCCCCGGAATCGTCACCTGCGACGCAAAACCGACATCGGCACATGTCGCTTCCGGTGCTCAGCGGCGCAGGTCGTCCATGATTCTGGTCATCACCTCGGCCGACGGCATCGGCACGACCAGCGCCACCGTATCCGGCAGACGCACCACCGAGATCGCCAGCGGATCGTTCTCGATCCCGATCAGGCCGCTGCGGAAACCATGGTCGGCCCAGGCGATCTGCTGCAACTCGGGATCGACCAGCGCCTCGGCCAGCCGCTTGCAGGAGGGTGTCAGCGAGATCAGCGGATGCGAGGCAAAGATCGTGGGTTCCGGATAGATCACGTCGATCTTCGATTGGATCAGGTCGGCATAGGCCGCATTTTCCTTCACGAACTCCACAAGCTGATTCTCGTAGCCCACGATCATCGGACGCGCGCCCATGCCCTGCTTCAGAAAGCTTTCGAAAAGCGCCCCGGACGAGGATTCCATATAGCCCTGTGCGGCAAAGTAGGCGTCGATCTGTGGCAGCAGCGGCGGCAGTGTGGCCGGCGTGGGCACCACGCCGCCGTTCAGGCTGGTTGCCAGCAGCCCGGCCCAGATGTTGCCGGAATTCGACTTCTCGGGGTCGGTCGAGATCACCTTGAACGGGCCATAGATGTTCAGGCCCAGGTCCTCTTTCCACCGCTTGCCCTCGGCGATCAGGCCGCCGATCTTGCCGACATCCGCAAGCAGCCCATCGGCCCCCTGCGTCACCACGCCGGATTTCACCAACGCATCCGCGACTTCGGACCAGGCATAAAAGACGACGGGAGAGTTGAAGATGTTTTCCTCGGCCAGCACCGTCTTGCCGTTCAGCCGCGCCAGTTCCACGGCCACCTCGTTCGACGGCCACAGGCAATCCTTGCCCGACGTGTCCAGCGTGGTCACCATCTCGACCGACCCGGCCCGCGTCGCATCCAGCGTGATGCGGTAGCGGTCGCGGATGATCGCGGCAACCTTCGGGTTGGCCAGAAGGGCCGATTTCTCGCCGCCGTAGAAGATCGCGATATTTACAGGCTCCGGGCCCCGCGCCTGCTTCAGCAGGCCGCCAAGGTCGAACTGCGTCGCGGCAACGGCAACGGCGGCCACGATACCCAGGATGGCAAGGCCCAGAACGGTGCGGTTCACGATGCAACCCCTGCGATCCGCTTCACCTGAAATCCAAGCGCTTCCACTTCGGCCTCCAATGCCTCCAGGTCATTGTCAAGGCAGGCCTTGTCGATCTTGCGCACCACGGGGCCGAAGTCCTTGATCCGGCGGCCCAGCTCGGCCAGCCGTTCGGATTGCGCGCCGCGCGCACGCTGCGCCAGCCCGACATAGGTTTCCACGGTTTCCACGATCCTTGGCAGGTAGAACGTGATGAACGGCCGGGCCAGCCGGTAGTCGGCCGGATCGGCCAGGATCAGATCGCGGATCGACAGCACATGATCCGCCATGTCGGACAGATCGCCCCGATCCTGCGCCGGGGCCGCGCCCGCAGCCACCCGCAGCCGTTCCCCTGCCGCCGCGAGACCGGCCGCCGCCGCGTCCAGATCGGCCTGACTGACCCGTTCGCCCAGCATGATCTCGGACGACAGGGGTCGCTTGCGGATGACCAGAAGGAACGCTAGGTAGGACAGGACCGAAAGGCCAAGCGCCACCCACCACACCAGCGACCCGCCCAGGAACAAGGCCAGAAACACGACAGACGCCAGCAGTCCTGCCACGATCTGCCGCAGACCTTCCGGCAACTGCATCAATTGTACCCCTTGGCCTGCCGCAGCGCCTCGGCAAGCCCGCCTTCCGACTGGAACAGCCGCCCGATGGACGCGGTCGTCAGCGCCTTCAACTGGTCTTCATCCGCCGCACCGAAGGCGATGGCGTGAATCGGGACATCGCGCCCGAAACTGCGCCGCGCGACATCGGCAAGAAAGCCGTCGCGGTTGGTGGTATCCGACGCCCCGTCGGTCATCGCGACAATCGCCGGCAGATAGTCGCCAAGCGTTCCGTCCTGCGCATAGGGCTGGATCAGGTCCATCGCCCGATAAAGCGCCAGATACAGATCGGTTCCGCCCCCCGCCTGCAGCGACTGCACCTGCTGCAACGCCTGTGCCAGCGCGGCATCGTCATTGCCCTGCACGATGATCGGCGCAAGCGTATCGTTGTTGAACGGCAGGATCATCGTCACATCGCGCCGCGACGGCTGCAGCAGGTTCAGCGCCGCCGCGTCCTTGTCCAGCAGCAGGTCCATCGCCTGCTTCAGCTCGGCCAGCGGTTCCCCGTCCATCGAGCCGGATACATCCAGCACCCAGACCGTCAGCGACGGCTTGCGCAGTTCGGTCTGATACAGCCGCAGCGCCTCGTTGATGACCTCGGTATCCGGGGTGGGAATGGGGGCGATGGCGCGGGTCAGGTCCGCGCCCCAGTCGGCGCGCCAGACGGCAGGGTCCGCCCCTTCGGCCTCCATCCCGATCAGCCCCGACCGACGGCCAAGCGAGGACAGCGTCTTTTGCGCCTCGGGGGACAAGAGATAGTCCTGCAATGCCAGAAACACGGCTTCCCTGGCCCCGTCTCCGCGGTCGACATAGGCCAGCGGACTGTCGGCCACCGAAAGCCCGTTTGCCGGATAGACGATGTAAAGCGGTTCCTGCCCGGCGGCGGTCAGGGCCTGATCGGCCTCCAGGATCGTCGACTCATAGTTGAACATGGCATCATAGGCCTGCGGGTTCGCCACAAGCGCATCCTTCAGCCAGCCAGAAGACCCGGAAGACCGGTCCACCGTTGCCAGAAAGGCCTGTACCCTGTCCTGCAGGGCGGGATCGGCCAGAATGTCCATTGTCAGCACGTCCGGGCTGCCCGCCATGGCCGACAGCAGGCCGAAGTAGGCGGCAGCCCCCGAATTCGACTGCGTGGCCGAGGTCATGGCCAGACGGAACTTTCCCGCCGCCGCTGCCTCTTCGATCATCTGGATGGTCACGTCTTCGCGCCCGATCCAGCCAAGCTGCCGGGCGATCGAAAGCCGCAGCCCAAGCACCACCGGAGAGCGCAGGATCGACCGCGAATGTTTCGTCACCCGGTGGCTGTCGCCAAGCTGAATCCACAGGGCATTGGCAGGCCAGACTGCGTCGAACGCCCCGTCCGGCCCCTTGGCAAGCTCTCGCGAGATGTCCACCGACCCAAGATAGGTCATCGTCACCGCGACGTTGTTGCGCGCCGCCCAGTTCAGGATCAGCGGCTCCAGCGCCCGGTTTTCGGACCCCGCCACGATGGACAGCGGCGTGTCGGGCGAAAACTGCCCGCGGCCAAGAAACACCACCATCAGCCCCGCGATGGCCAAGGCCACCAGCACCCCAAGAACACGCCGCATGTCGGCCCCCTGCGCAACGCCCTGCAACAGCCTTCGCATATTCGGCCACAGGACTGTAACCCAGCCATGAAACGGCGGACAGGGCGAAGTGACAAGGCCGTGCCCCCCTTGCAGAAAGGGCAGCTTCGCCCTATCCCGCGACGATGACCCAGCATCAGCGCCTGCTCATCATCGACTTCGGCAGCCAGGTGACGCAGCTTATCGCGCGCCGCCTGCGCGAGTTGAGTGTGTATTGCGAGATTCACCCCTACCAGAAGGTGACCGACGCCTTTCTGACCGCGTTTGCGCCGCAGGCGATCATCTTCTCGGGCGGCCCGGCCTCGGTCTTTGCGACCGGCGCCCCGATGCCGCCTGCGGCGGCTTTCACCCTTGGCGTGCCGGTCCTTGGCATCTGCTATGGCCAGCAGGTGATGATGCACTGCCTTGGCGGCCGGGTCGAACGCGGCCATGGCACCGCCGAATTCGGCCGCGCCTTTGTGACCCCGACCGCAGGCAACCTGCCCCTGCTGGACGGCTGGTTCCAAGACGGGCGCGAACAGGTCTGGATGAGCCACGGCGACCATGTCTCGGAAATCGCACCCGGATTCCGGGTCTATGGCACGTCGCCCAACGCGCCCTATGCCATCACCGCCGACCCGGATCGCCGGTTTTACGCCGTGCAGTTCCACCCCGAGGTGCACCACACCCCGCGCGGCGCAAGGCTGTACGAGAACTTCGTGCGCCTTGCAGGCTTCACCGGTGACTGGACGATGGGGGCCTACCGCGAGGACGCCATCGCGAAAATCCGCGCGCAGGTCGGCGACGCCCGGGTGATCTGCGGCCTGTCCGGCGGCGTGGACAGTTCGGTTGCCGCTGTCCTGATCCACGAGGCCATCGGCGACCAGGTGACCTGCGTCTTCGTCGATCACGGCCTGCTGCGTCAGGGCGAGGCGGAACAGGTCGTCACCATGTTCCGCGACCATTACAACATGCCGCTGATCCATGCCGACGAGGCCGACCTGTTCCTGACCGCGCTGGAGGGCGTTTCCGACCCGGAAACAAAGCGCAAGACCATCGGGCGGCTGTTCGTCGAGGTCTTCGAGAAACACGCGAAATCCGTCGGGGGTGCCGCCTTTCTTGCCCAGGGCACGCTTTACCCCGACGTGATCGAAAGCGTCAGCTTCTCGGGCGGGCCTTCGGTCACGATCAAGAGCCATCACAACGTCGGCGGCCTGCCCGAAAAGATGGGCATGAAACTGGTCGAACCGCTGCGCGAACTGTTCAAGGACGAGGTGCGCGCCCTGGGCCGTGAACTTGGCCTGCCCACGTCCTTCATCGGCCGCCACCCCTTCCCCGGCCCCGGCCTTGCGATCCGCTGCCCGGGCGAGATCACGCGCGAAAAGCTCGCGATCCTGCGGCAAGCCGATGCCGTCTTCATCGACCAGATCCGCCGCCACGGTCTTTATGACGAGATATGGCAGGCCTTTGTTGCCCTGTTGCCGGTCAGGACCGTCGGCGTGATGGGCGACGGGCGGACCTACGACTACGCCTGCGCGCTGCGCGCCGTCACCTCGGTCGATGGCATGACCGCCGACTACTACCCCTTCACCCACGATTTCCTTGGCGAAACCGCGACCCGGATCATCAACGAGGTGCGCGGGATCAACCGTGTCACCTATGACATCACGTCCAAGCCGCCCGGCACGATCGAGTGGGAGTAGGAATTTGGACAGTCGGTATCCCGAGTGGCTAGCCTCGGTCGTCCCGACCGAGGCGACAGCCCGAACCAAATTGAGTGAATTGCGCCGCGTTGAAAGCGCCTACGGAGACCTCGACGAGGCATTCGACCGGGATGAACTGGAAAGCGTGATCGCCGATCTGACCTATTCGGCAATTGACGCGAGGAACAACGAACCCAACCCGTCCCGCCTGATGATTGAGGGCGACCTTCGAAACAACCTTGCTTCCTACAAATCGGCCGTGAACAAGTATGTTCATTTTCGCCGCGAAGTCGAAGCACAGGCAGCGGACAGCATCCGCACGGTCAGCCCTCAGTCATCTTCCGACGAAGGCGAGGCAAAGGCAAAGCTGAGCCTCGAGCGGGATCTTCAGGTTGCACTCCGGAAATCCATCACGCAACTTGAACCCGGGCTGCAGATAGCCGACGGGGGTGTGGAACGCAGCGTGCCGTCAGGGCGGATCGACATCCTGGCGCGGGATGCGGCGGGTCTGGCGGTTGTGATCGAACTGAAGGCGGTGACCGCGCCCCGCGATGCCGTGGCGCAAGTGCTTGCATACATGGGCGACATCCAGAGCGCCGAGACGGGGACGGTCAGGGGCATTCTGGTGGCACCGGATTTCGACGCGAAAGCCCTTTCCGCTGCCCGCATGGTGCCAAGCCTGTCGCTCTTCAGCTTTCGCTTCTTGTTCCAGTTCGACAAGCGGGGCTGATTGCGTTTCGGATTGCCCCTCTGGACATCGGGCGTAACCTCATGCCGGTCTGGCGGAACCGTTTGGCGCGCCCAGATCACATCTTTTGACCTGCGCGCCCGCGACGGCCGGCCCTGTGCGGGGCATCCTGAAACAAATCTGCGCGTTCGCCATTCTCCACCGCAAAAAGGGCGCAAACCCGGCCGATGATATCGGTCCTGCGTTGATCGCGACCTTCACGCCAAAGGAAAGGCCGCTGTCGCCGACCGAGATGCGTCGCATGCTCAAGCAGTTCGAGCATGTCACGACGCTGCCGACGATCCGCCTTGGCCTGAAGCTCTATCTGCTCACCCTGATCCGCAACGGCGCACTGCAGGACGCGGCCCGGGATGAGGTTGATTGTGGGACAAGCCAGTCCGGGAAAAGGGCACGTCCGACCATCAGCCGATTTGTGCAGCAAAGTCCAAGGCCATAGCTGTTTCGAGGTCTTCCAGCGCCAGTTCGAACCGGTGCGGATCGCTCTGTTCGGACCGTCGCCCAAAGGCCGCCTGTCTGAATTCCACCACCAGAGTCAGGACCCGCAAACCTTTTCATCGACGGCCCACGGCATGATTCAAACTCCCGACTTGGAAACGGATCAAGAGCAAGCTTTTCCGGTTGACGGATGCGCGGATGGATCGGCTTCGCCCGTTCTTGCCGAAGTCGCGTGGCAAGCCCCGGGTCCATGACCGGCGGGTGCCGAGCGGCACAATCTTCATTCAACGCAATGGGTTGATGTAAAAGCCTGCACTCCGCAGGCATGGCCCCCCGAAGATGCTTTGCAACCGCTGGACGCGGTGGCACCGGTTGGGTGTGTTCGCCACGATCATGACCGAACTGGCCGCGCAGGTGATCGACGTCAAGCCGGGGGTTCGCCATTGTTCCAGCAACAACTGGCGAGGGCATGCGAAGGCCCATCGGACGGCCTCGAACCTGGCGGTTCAAAAGGGGCGCGCTCTCCTGTCTTCGATCCCCCGGGCCGGGGCGCTGCTGGCAGACCCGGGCCACGATGCGGACTGGTTCCGCATCGCCCGGATCGAGATGGGAATTTCGCTGTGCATCCCGTCCCGGAGCGGGCGCAAGATGCCCATCCTGCACGACGCGAACTGCTACCGACTGCGCCACAAGATCAACAGCATGTTCGCCCGACGGAAAGACAGGTGCCGCATCGCAACCCGCGACGACAGATGCCCGGTCCTCTTCCTCTCCGCCTGCGCCTTGGCAGCAACCGTCATTCACTGATTGCACGGCCTGACTCTGGCGCCCCTGCCAACTCACAGACCATGCCCCTGTGCCGAAAGCGACCGCAGCACCTCGGGCAGAATGTCCGGCAAATCTTCCGCGATCAGCCCGGGGCCAAAGCGGATCGCGGCCTCGGCATGCAGCCAGACCCCGGTTTCGGCTGCGCGGAAGGCAGAAAAGCCGCGCGCCAGAAGGCCGGCGATGATCCCGGCAAGCACGTCGCCCGATCCCGCCGTGGCCAGCCAGGGTGCCGCGCGGTCCCGCAGCGCCGCATGAACCGCACAGGCCCCCGTGGGTGCCGCAATGACCGTATCGGCCCCTTTCAGCAGGACCACCGCACCTGACCGGGCCGCAGCCGCCCGCGCCGCATCCAGTCTGGAAAGGGCCGGACGATCCGGGGCTGGCACCGCGTCCAGCCCTGCGGCAAGGTCCGGAAACAGGCGCGCGAATTCGCCTGCGTGCGGGGTCAGCACGCAGCGGTCGTGCAACCTGGAAAACAGGGCCGGTGCGCCGGCCAGCGCCGTCAAGGCATCCGCGTCAAGCACGACCGCCCGCCGCACCATGGTGGCTGGCTGTCCCGCACGCACCGCCCCCCCGCCCATAGTCGCACCGTAGGGTGCGTGCTCCGCACGCACCACCCCACCGCCCATAGTCGCACCGTAGGGTGCGTGCTCCGCACGCACCGCCCCCCGCCCCCGCCGTCCCCAGCACCTCCGGCAGAAGCGCCGCCGCCCGGTCTACCCCCAGGCCCGGCCCAAGACACAGCGCGGTGATCCGACGATCGCCCAGCACCGACGCCAGCGCCCCGGCATCCCCGACCGGGCGCAGCATCACCGCATCCAGCCGGGCGGCATTCTCTGCCATCGCGTCGGGCGGACAGGCCAGCGTCACCAGCCCCGCCCCGATCCGCAGCCCACCGCGCGCCGCAAGACGCGCGGCCCCGCCCTGCCCGGCCCCACCGCCCAGCACCAGAAGATGACCGTGGTCGAACTTGTGCCCACCCGCCTTGCCCACCGCGCCGCTCGGGCGGGCCAGCGTCGCCACACCTTCGCCTTCGGCCTGCAGCAGCGTCGCACGCGCCCGGCCGGTGCCGATGTCGGCCACCTGCAGCGGCCCGGTCAGCCTGCCGCCCGCGTCCAGCACATGCCCGGGACGCGGGCTGTCAAAGGTCACGGTCAGGTCGGCAGGACGGACAAGATAGCCGCCCTCGCTGCGCACCCGACCCGAATCCGCACAAATCCCGGTCAGGATATCCACCGCAACCACCGCGCAGCCCCTGTCCTGCGCCAGGGCCAGGACGCCCCATACCGGCTGCTGGACAGGCCGCCGCAATCCGGTGCCAAGGATCGCATCCACCACCAGCGGCGATCCGTCCAGATCCGAGGGGTCAAGGGCGGCCAGCGGGGCCACCGCCCCCGCCCAGGTGTCCCGTGCGGCGCGGGCATCGGGCGGGATGCTGTCTGCCACCGCCCAGACCCGCACCTGCCAGCCGGCCCGCGCCAGGCGCCGCGCCACCACATAGCCGTCGCCGCCGTTGTTGCCAGGCCCGCAGAACACGACCGCCCGCCCCGGACCCGGCCATCGCGCCATAATCCGGTCCGTGACGGCTGCGCCTGCGCGTTCCATCAGGTCTGCCCCGGTCACACGCCCGTCGGCCATCGTCGCCCGCTCCACGGCGCGCATTTGGGCAGATGTCAGCAGATGCGTCATCACCCCCGTCCCATCGTTTTCATTCCGCCTGTTTTTGCGCCGCCTTGGTCACGTTCTAGGCGCTGCACATCAAATCCCTTTCGCTTTCCGCACCCGGCCCGCCCAAGCCGATTGTCCGCCCCGCGGGAAAATGGTCACTGGCCTTCGGAAACGGATATTCGGGGAGAGTCGGCCCATGAAGAAGATCGAGGCGATCATAAAGCCCTTCAAGCTGGATGAGGTGAAGGAGGCGCTGCAGGAAGCCGGAATCCAGGGTCTTTCTGTCACCGAAGTCAAGGGGTTCGGCCGCCAGAAGGGTCATACCGAGTTGTATCGCGGGGCCGAATATGTCGTCGATTTCCTGCCCAAGGTGAAGATCGAGGTCGTGCTGCCCGATGATCTGGTCGATGCCGCCATTGCCGCGATCATCGCCGCTGCGCGCACCGACAAGATCGGCGATGGCAAGATATTCGTTTCTTCGGTGGAACAGGCCATCCGCATCCGCACCGGCGAAACCGGCGACGACGCCATCTGATCCCCGCCACCGGGCGGCGCGGCACCGCGCCCCGGGCAAGATGCTTTCAGCAAAAGGAAAGAACCGCGATGAGCAAGGTAAAGGACGCCCTGAAACTGATGAAGGACGAGGAGGTCGAATATGTCGACATCCGCTTCACCGACCCCAAGGGCAAGCTGCAGCATGTGACGCTGGTTGCCGATCTGGTGGACGAGGACTTCTTCGAGGAAGGCTTCATGTTCGACGGATCAAGCATCGCCGGCTGGAAATCCATCGACCAGTCCGACATGAAGCTGATTCCCGATGCGGGGTCGGTCTATATCGACCCGTTCTATGCCGAAAAGACCATGTGCGTGCATTGCGTGGTGGTCGAGCCTGACACCGGCGAGGCCTATGCCCGCTGCCCGCGGCAGACCGCGCTGAAGGCCGAGGCCTACCTGAAATCCTCGGGCATCGGTGACGCGGCCTATTTCGGCCCCGAGGCCGAGTTCTTCATCTTCGACGACGTGCGCTACCAGATCAGCCCGCGCAAGGTGTCCTACGAGATCGACGCGGAAGCGGCCTCGTGGAACACCGACACGGTGATGGAAGGCGGCAACTACGGCCACCGCGCGCCGCACAAGGGCGGCTATTTCCCGGTCAACCCGGTGGACGAGGCGCAGGACATGCGCGGCGAGATGCTGTCCACCATGAAGCGCATGGGCATCAAGGTCGACAAGCACCACCACGAGGTTGCCACCTGCCAGCACGAACTGGGCATGATCTTTGGCGGTCTGGTCGAACAGGCCGACAACATCCAGAAATACAAGTACGTGATCCACAACGTGGCGCATGCCTACGGCAAGACCGTGACCTTCATGCCGAAGCCGATGAAGGGCGACAACGGGTCGGGCATGCATGTCAACATGTCGATCTGGAAGGGCGGCAAGCCCTTGTTCGCAGGTGACAAATATGCCGACCTCAGCCAGGAGGCGCTGTGGTTCATCGGCGGCATCCTGAAACATGCCA
>JAAFHX010000125.1:0-2546 GCA_013297695.1 Rhodobacterales bacterium
GGCGCTGTCGGTGATCCTGATGGCGGTGGTGACGCTGGCCTACGGGGCCTCGGCGCGCTGGCTGAGGCTTGACCGGCTGTGAGGGCGCGGGTGGGACGCGGGCTGATCTGGGCCTATCTGGCCGCCGCCTATGCCTTCATCTTCCTGCCGGTGGCGGTGCTGGTGGTGTTCTCGTTCCAGGACGGCCGCCTGCCGGTGCCGCCGCTGCAGGGGGTCAGCTTGCGCTGGTATGCCAAGGTGCTGTCGGACGGCGACCTGATGGCGGCGCTGGTCAACTCGCTGCTGGTGGCCACAGTCTCGGCCAGCGTGGCGCTGCTGCTGGGGTTTCTGGCCGCGCATGCGCTGGCGCGGGTGCGGCTGCCGGGGTCGGTACTGATGCGGGGGCTGCTGATCGCGCCGATGACGGTCAGCGGCCTGATCATCGGGCTGGGTCTGCTGGCGCTGTTCAACCAGACCGGCATCCGCCCCTCGCTGGTCACCGCCGGGATCGGCCATGTCGTCATCAACCTGCCGCTGTGCTTTGCGATCTGCTACGCGGCGATGGGCGACCAGCAGCGGAACGCCGAACGCGCCGCGCGCGACCTTGGCGCGTCGGAGGTGCAGGTGCTGCGGCTGGTCTCGGCCCCGATGCTCGCCCCGGCGCTGGCCGCCGCCTTCTTCCTGTCGGTCACCTTTTCCTGGGACGAGTTCATCATCGCCTTCCTGCTGACGCGGTTCGACGTGACGCTGCCGGTGGAAATCTGGTCGATGCTGCGCTCGGGCCTGTCGCCCGCCACGAATGCCGTGGGGGCGCTGGTCTTCCTGGTCTCGACGGCGCTGGTCGTGGCGCTGGAGCTTACCGTCTTTCGCAGGGCCCGCCGATGACCGCCCCCGTTTCGATCCGCGACCTTTGCCGCCACTACGGTCCGGCGCGGGCGCTCGACCATGTCAGCCTCGACATCGCGGCGGGCGAGTTCATCGTGCTGCTCGGCCCGTCGGGCTGCGGCAAGACCACGCTTTTGACGCTGATCGGTGGCTTTGACGCGCCGACATCGGGCCGCATCCTGATCGGCGGGCGCGACATGACCGGGATCGCGCCGAAGGACCGGCCGACCACCACCGTCTTTCAGGACTATGCCCTGTTCCCGCACCTGAGCCTGACCGACAACGTGGCCTTCGGCCTGCGGATGCGCGGCATGGGCCGGGCGGCGCGGATCGCGCGGGCGCAGGAGATGCTGGCTCTGGTGGGGCTGGAGGGTCGCGGCGACCGCCGCCCGCACGAGTTGTCGGGCGGGCAGCGCCAGCGCGTGGCGCTGGCCCGCGCGCTGGCGGTGGAGCCGGACGTGCTGCTGCTGGACGAACCGCTCGGCGCGCTCGACCTGAAGCTGCGCCGGGCGATGCAGGACGAGCTGAAGTCGATCCAGCGCCGGGTGGGCACGACCTTTGTCCATGTGACCCATGACCAGGAAGAGGCGATGGCCATCGCCGACCGCATCGTGGTGATGAATGCCGGCCGGATCGAGGATTGCGGGCCGCCCGCGCAGGTCTATCTGCGCCCGGCAACGCTGTTCAGCGCGGGTTTCATGGGCGAGGTCAACCGCATTCCGCTGACCGGCGGGCAGTCGCCGCTGGGACCTATCCTGCCCGGCACCGGAACGCTGCTGATCCGCCCCGAGGCCATCGGCCTGCAGGGCCCGCTGCCGCTCGGCCCGGCCCGGCTGATCGACGCGACCTTTTTCGGCACCTACCAGCGCGCCCGCTTCGCGCCGCTCGCGGCCCCGGACCTGACCCTGACCGCGCATCTGCCGCAGGGCATGGCGCTTGAACCCGGCACCGAACTGGCCTTGCATGCCACGGCCCATGTCCTGCTCCCGGAGACCCCATGACCCGTGCCCCGGCCTCTGACTGGTGGCGTCTTCGCACCCTGGGCGACGGCGTCACCCACATCGACGAGCCGCATGTCCGCGAATTCTACCGCTGCAACGTCTGGCATGTGCGGGGCCGCGACCGCGACCTGCTGGTGGACAGCGGTATGGGCGTGGTCAGCCTGCGCGAACAGGTGGCCCTGGTGACGGAACGCCCGCTGGAAGCCGTGGCAAGCCACACCCATTTCGACCATATCGGCTGCCACCACGAATTTCACTGCCGGTCCTGCCACGCCGCCGAGGCACATCTGATACGGGCACCCACGCGCGAAAACACCTTTGCCGACCGCTATGTGACCGACGACATCTTCACCACCCTGCCGCCCGCGCCCTACAGTTCCGCCCACTATGCCGTGCCCGCCGCCCCCGCGACGCGGCTTTTGTGGGACGGCGACGTGATCGACCTGGGCGACCGGCATTTCGAGGTGATCCACACCCCCGGCCATTCCCCCGGCGGCATCGCGCTGTGGGAGGCAGCCAGCCGCATCCTGTTTTCCGGCGACATCGTCTATGACGGCGAACTGATCGAGGGCACGTCGCCGCAGGAGCAGGCGCAGTATCTCCACTCCATGCAGCGGCTGCTGCGCCTGCCGGTGCGGGTGGTGCACGGCGGCCATTTCCCCAGCTATTCCGGCGCGCGGC
>JAAFHX010000125.1:2556-11529 GCA_013297695.1 Rhodobacterales bacterium
CCCGCTGGACGTGCCGACAGGGGTTGCTGATGCCGGGATGCCCGCTAGCTTGCGCAGGATGCATCCGCAGAGTCCGCCCTGCCGCGTCTGGCCTGCCCGTTCCTGCCTGGCGGGAAACGGGGGTTAGAAGGTGTTCATCGTCGCGCCGGGAACAGTGACCCATCCGCTCAGGCTGGAAATGCGGCAGGTGCCGCGAAAGTTTCTGGGCCGGGGGCTTTTGCTGCCGCGCCGGGGCGGCAGTGGCGCGCTGGTGGCGCGGATGATCTTCGAGGTGGAAATCCTGCGCTATCTTGGGGCGCTTCTGCCCTTTGTCCTTGCGGCGCTGATCTGGAAGGATCAGGCGCTGGCCATCGCGCAGGCCCCGCTGTTGATGGTGTTCGTGATCTATGCTGTCGAGATGCGGTTTCTGCGGGTGCCACCCTCGCGCCGTGCCGCGCTGATCGACGCGGCCGAGGCCGAACGCGGGCTTGATCTGCTGACGGTCCGCGCCCGGTCGATCCTGACGCGCCTAGCGGCCGGGCGGGGCATGACACAGGGGTACCTGCATCTGGTGATCGAACAGTCCGACCTGAACCGGCTGCCGCCGCTGACCTATGTGTCCGTCCAGTCCGAGGATGGCCCGGAGGTGATCGACCTGTCGCCGGGGGAAGAGGCGCTGATCCGCGATACGCTGTTCCAGCCGCCGCTGGACGAACGCCGCCTTCACCGGATCAACCTGTCGCAAGACACCTGCCTGCGCGACATCGCGCTGGACCTGCGCAGCATATCGGCCCATGCGCGGCTTGCCGCGATGGCGGCGCGGGCTAACGCAGCAAGCTGAGCACCCGGCCAAAGGGCGGTGCGGGCGGGTCGTGGGCGGCGGGCACGGCCCAGATCACCGGCACCCCGCGCGGGGCGGGGCCGAAAGGGCCGTCGAGGTCGGTCAGAACCACAATGGCAGAGGGGGCGAGCGCAAGTGCCGCCGCCACGGCCGGGCCAAAGTCGGTGCCGCCGCCCCGCGCCAGCGGCAGTCCTGCCAGTTGTGCCTGCCAGCCGTGAGGGTCAAGCCGGACCTGGGTCTGCACCGCCGCGTCGAACTGGATCAGGTGCAGCTCGGCCTGCGCGCGCCGGGCGATCCCGGTCACCTCGGCCATGAACAGCGCAAGGCGCGTGTCGTCGATGGACCCGGAGGCATCCATGCCGATCACCACGCGCGGTCTTTCGGTCTGCCGCCGCAGGCCGGGCTGAAAGGCGGGCACCGGGCCGCCCGCTTGGCGCGCCTCGGCCTCGGCGGCGATCCAGGCGCGGGCGGGGCGGCGGTGGCTGGGTTGCGGGGATTCGGTCAGCGCGCGGGCCAGAAGACCGCGCAGCACCACTTCCCACGGCGTTGCGGGCACCGGCAGATCGGCCAGACGGTGCCCGAGCAGGCCGACCCCCCGCCCCGCTTGCCGCCCTGCCTCCATCGCGCGGGCCAGATGCTGCCGCCAGCGCGCGTCCTCGCCCGCCTCGGGGGCCGGGGTCGCGGGGCCGGGGTCGTCGGGCCGCAGGTCCGGGGCAAAGGCGCGCGTCCGGGCATGGGTCAGTGCACGCCCGGCCCCCGACCCGTCGCCGCGCCCCCCTTCCAGCAGCTTCATGAACAGGCGTTCCGCATCCCAGTCGGCCAGCGCCTGCACCGCCCCCGCATGGGGAATCGTCGCCGCCGCCAGCACCCCGGTCAGTGTCAGCGCCGGACGCGGCAGGGCATGGCCCGCCTGCAGCAGCGCCTCGTTCACGATGGCATCGGCGGCGACGGTGAACAGTTCGGCGTCGAACCGCTCGCCCAGCCGGTCACCCATCGCCTGCATCCGCGCGCCATGGCGCAGCGCCACATGCAGCACATGATGCGCCGCAAGCCCGATCTGTTCATGCAGCGGCAGGGTGTCGAAGGCCGGGCCATAGCGGATCAGGCTGCCTGCGGTTTCCGCCACCGGTCCGTCGGCATCGCGGTGGTCGCACCACAGGGAAAGCGCGGCAATCGCCGGGTCCGCCTCGTTCAGCGCGCGCAGGGCGCGGGACGCGCGGGCGGAATGGCGGGTCATTCCAGCCCCGCCGCGCGGCGTTCGGCGGCATAGGCGGAATAGGCGGGCGAGGACAGGAAGGCCTCCTGCAGACCGGCGGCCAGGGCCTTGGCGATCAGCGTCTCGAACCCGTAGGTGCAGAGTTCCGCCAGCGGCATCCGGCCAAAGGCCGGATCGGCGCGCACGGCCGACAGGTGGCGGATTTCGGCCATGATCTCGATCACGCCCGGCAGGGTCTGCGCATCGGCCCGCGAGACCAACCCGTAGACCAGCGCCGTCATGCCGTGCATCGTCGCCGGATAGAGCGCGAGCCGCGCCCTGCCCCCCGTCTCCAGCATGGCATCGACCTGAACGGTTGCCGCAATGTCATCGGCCACAAGAAGGAACTCGGCCGCCGCCGCTTCGCCTACGGTGCCCGCGATCATCACATCGCGCAGCCGCCGGTCGGGCACGGCAGCCAGCAGCGCGGAAACCCGTGCCCAGGACCGGGGCGTGCAGGCGATGGTCAGCCCCCGCCGCAGCGCATCATCGGTGGTTTCCAGCAGGTCCGGCCGCGTGCGGATGAAGGCGATGACCGCCGGGTGCAGGCCCTGCGGCAGTGCATAGCGGGCCACCCAGTCGGCGGCATCGGCGCGCAGCGACAGGTGGATCAGCCGGTCTGACAGGGCGGTGCCCATCTCGTAGGCGACGGCACCATCCTCGACCCCGTTGCCCGCCGCCACGATGAAGGTGCTGTCGGGCAGGCGGTGCCGCCCGACACGGCGTTCCTGCAACAGGCCATAGACGGTCGGCTGCAACGATGGCGCGGCGGCGGTCAATTCGTCCAGAAACAGGATCGCGGGGCGGGCGGGGTCGTCGGGCAGATCCTCGGGCCGGTACCAGACTGTCTTCTGCGCCGCATGGTCGTAATAGGGCAGGCCGCGCAGGTCCTGCGGCTCGATGGTGGTCAGCCGCAGGTCGAACAGCGCAGCACCCGTGCGGTCGGCAAGGTGCTGGACGATCTCGGTCTTGCCGATGCCGGGGCGGCCATGCAGCATCCAGCTTGCCGTCAGCGATCCCGCCGCCTGCGCCTGCCAGCCGCCCAGCAGCACATCGAAGGCATCGCCCGCCGAGATCGGCATGGTGTTGACGGTCATTTCATCCCCCTGCAGTGGCGTGGATCATCCGCCATTCCATGCGCCCCTGATGCTGCGCCGCACGGCACGGCCGGGCTGGAAAACCTGCCCCGGTCGTCCGGACCGAATGGCCCCGGTCCCGGCCTGGGGCTACGGGTCCGGCGGATCATGGGATGAAGCCCGGAGCAGCCGGAAAGGCCTCGGGCGGCAACAGCGCGCCGGGCCAAAGCACGACCCGAGAGGCAAGGGCATGGGCGCACCGGACGGCGTCTTCCAGGCCCGCACCCTGCAGACGGGCGGCAAGATAGCCCGCATTGAAACTGTCGCCCGCGCCGGTGGTATCGACAGGGGTCACACGCGGAAGGGTCAGCCGGATTTGCGATGCGCCCGCAGCGGCAAGGATTTCCCCGCCGCCGTTCTTGACGACGACCTCGCGGGCCCCAGCCCCCAGATAGCGCCTGAGCGTCACGTCGGGCGTGCCATCGCCGAACAGCGCAGCCTCGTCCTCGAAACTGGGCAGCGCCACCTGTACCGCGCGGGCGGCCCGCATCAGCACCGTCCGCGCGGTATCGGCGCTTTCCCACAGGCGCAGGCGCAGGTTCGGATCAAGGACGGTCAGCCCCTGCGCCCCCGTCAGCGCGGCGATCAGCCTGTCGCGACCGGCAGGGGGCAGGATGGCCAGCGTGATGCCGGACACATGCACGGCGTCTGCCCCCGGCAGGGCCGAGGCCAGGGGCTCTTCGTCATCGGCAAGCGTCCGGGCTGCCGAACTGTCGCGCCAGTAGGCAAAGCTTCTCTCGCCGTCCCTCAGTTCGATGGCGTAAAGCCCGACGCCCCGCGTCGGATGGCGGGTCAGCAGCGGCACGATACCGCTTTCGGCCAGAAATCCGGCCATCCGGTCGGAAAAGCTGTCGCGGCCAAGACGGGTGACATAGCCGACTTCCCAGTCCGGCGGCAGAAGGCGGCGGGCATACCAGGCTGTGTTGAACGTGTCGCCCGCCACATTCATCCGCCACAGATCACCCTGGGCAGATAGTTCCAGCATGCATTCGCCGATGGAAATGAAGCGTTTCAATCCGGCCTCCCCGACCGCGCAGATAGGACCCTGCGACGGTGCAGGCAAGTTTCGCCGCCCTGCGACGCACCGAAAATCCGGGATGAAGACCGCCTGCGCGTCGGCGGTCCACAGGTCGCCTTGCATCGTGACGGCACGGCGGTCAGGAGCTTTCGGCGACCCAAGGACATCAAGCATCCGCAGCCGGTGGCGGCGGTCAGGGCGCGTTCCGCATCATCCGGAAAATCTGGATGTTCTCTGAAATCGGCAGGCCCGGGCCTTCGGTTCCATCGGCGGTGCGGGGGTCGTCGGCATAGCTTTCAAGAATCGCGTCGACCCCGTCGGCCTTCAGTTCCGACAGGCTTTGCAGCAGGTTCGTGGCGTCGTTGCCGTTGGTCGTGGCCGCGATCTTGTCGGCCAGGGCCTGCAGCGCGTCGCGGTCGCCAAGGCTGGCGCGGTACATGTAGTAATGCCAGGTAGCGGCATCCCGGCGCGGCTGGGTAAAGGACCAGTCTTCCACCACCCGACCCTTCAGCCGCCCCCGGATATCGATCCCCGTCGCCATGAGACCGCTGAAATAGCTGAGTGCAAAGGCCGGCTGGTAGGGCAGGCGCAGGTAGGCATCGCGCACTGCCGCAATCTCTTCGGGCGGCAGAAAGCGCGCATAGGTGGCGACGGCGCCAAAGAAATCGTCCATCGCCTGCGGGTCGCTGTAGGGTGTCAGCCGGTCGGCGATGGCGCCCACGGCCGCCACCTGGCAGTCCAGCGCGGACTGGCCCGCGATCTGCGAGAACAGTGTGCCGGACTCGGGCGATTCCAGGTTCGCCTCGCGGATGAGAAGCGCGACCGGGGGTGGACAGAGGCTGATGTAATCCATGATCAACTCCGGCTTGCGATCGTCCATTGGTGATAGCGCAGCGGCTTGCGGTTCGGCCTGTCGTCCCAGTAGCCCATCAGGTTGGTGGGGTCATTGGCCAGAACGTTGCCCGAGCCTGCATCGACCACGCTCAAAGGTTCCGTGTTCGTGGCGGCATAGGCGGGGACCGCCCCGCCAAGCGTCGCCAGGTTATGGGCGGCGTAATGGGTTGTGCTGGCCGGGTCGGACGGGTGGCGCAGGTTCAGCGAATGGCCGAATTCATGCGCCATGGAATTGCGCGCAGTGGCGGTATCGGGCTGGAACCCGAAGGAAATCTTCGATCCGATGTTCAGCACGGTACCCAGGATCGAACACCCTGCGGTCGGGACATACCAGTAGATGCGGAAGGCAGTGGGCCGGGGCAACGGCTCGACCGTGCGCGCGTTCAGCGCCGCCGTCGCCTTGGCATGCAGGGCGTTCAGGACCAGCCCCTTGCTGTTGTAGGGCTGCGGCGTGCCGGATTTGCGCAGGAACTGGCCGCCGGCCGGCGGATAGCCGTTCGCCTCGATCGTGGCCAGCGCCGCATCGGCCGAAAGGTCGATGGTGCCAAGGTCGAACAGGTCGATCTTCAGCACCGCCTGGCGGAAGATGTCGTTCATGTGTTCGCCAAGCGTGGCCAGCGAATAGGCCGAGGCCGGGGCGCGGGCGGTGATGATGCAGGCGACATCCAGCTTCAGCGTCGCCTCCGGCTTGCACCAGATGTGGAACCAGCCGATATCCTTGCCGTCGCAGACGACCTTCAGGCTGGCCTCGCCCTCGGCCTTGCCCTTGATCCGGAAGCTTGCCTTCCTGGCCGTGATCCGGGACGTCAGGACCTCGGCGATGTTGGCCGGGATGATCTGGAAGGTGCTGTTGGCGATGCAGGGAATGCATTCGCCGTCCTTGAAGGCATAGTTGATTTCAAGCTCGACTTCCTGCCCCACCGCCACCGAGACCCATCGCGCCTCGTCCCGCGTGAACTTGCTGCCGGGCAGGGCCAGCGTGCCCTTGGCAGGAACCGGGTCCCAATAGGAGGTGCCGCCGGTCGGCTTGAGGTTGGTCTTGTGGTCGAACCCGAAGTATCGGTCACGGGTGGTGCTGCCCTCGAAGAAGGCGACGTTGGCGCAATCGGGGTGCTGGATCAGCGACACGGCCGTGCGGCTGCCGTCCGGCACCGAAACGGCCTTCTTCTCGTCCTTCACGACGGGGCCGTTGCGGGTCTTGCCGTGGCCTTCCTTCTCGGCGGTGATGTCATAGGTCCCGGGGGCGACCGTGCCGAAATCGGCCACGCCGTCCGTTCCGGTATAGCGCGTTCCCAGAGCCCCGGCCGTGACCGTGGCCTTGTCCACGGGTTTGCCGTCCAGCGTCTTGACCGTGACCACAAGCTCGGCATGCACCTGCGGTTTCGGCTTTGGTCCGGGGCCGGGTGGGGTCGGGCCCGGCGCGGGGGGCTGGTCCGGAATGGTGCCGTGTTCGGTCCAGGCCCTGTCCGTCCGTTCCAGCCGGAGGTCTTTCAAAGCGAGGCGGTCCGCCACCTGTTGCATCAGCGCAGCATCGGTTGCCAGCGGCTGCCCGCACCATGTCCGGAGATTTGGCAGGCCAAGGCTGCCCACCATCGCACCTCTCAGGACCCGCAGCGCCTCGTCCCGATCGGAAAACTTCTGCGGATGGGCACCCAGCACCGGGTCCCGCCGCGTCCGAAGCTCGAAACCCCCGCCCTGACCCCGACCCCGTGCCCGCACGACATGCACCTTCTTCGCGCTGCCACAAGCGGGAACCGGACGTGCAAGACCGCAACAGGTTCCCACCCGGGTGCTTTCGACTGCAGGCTATCGCGAATGGTGTAGTCTGACAATCTTGCCGTTGCCGTTGCCGTTGCGCGGCGCAGGCCGGCCGGTCTGCAGACGTCAGCCGCAAGACCGGACGGGGACAGTCGTTGCGATCCGTTGCCAGCGGAACGCATGTCCGGCGACGGTCAGATGCCTTTCAGCGGCCGGACGCCCGACCCGACCCCGCCGCCACGCAGGATGGCGCATCGAGATGTGATGCCGGGTTTGGGCGCCGCCGCCCCGTCATCGCCCGCAAAGACACGGTCCAGCGCCGCCGAACGACTCGAATGCCGTAGCGGTTCAGGCCCTTCCGGGCCTGCCATTTGGGTCGCTGCGGAGGATGCAGGCTGCAGGGGAACCGCTGCGCTGAAAGCGCACCAGACCTCAGCCCGCTCGTAGACAGCATCTGCAGCTTCGGGCCGTGGTTCATGTCGAAAGTGCCTTGTTTCGGTCCCCCAAACCCTGATATGCGCCGGATCGGAGATGTGGCCGAGTGGTCGAAGGCACACCCCTGCTAAGGGTGCAGGCGGGAAACCGTCTCGAGGGTTCGAATCCCTTCGTCTCCGCCATTACAATCCATTTTATTGATAAATATCAACACGTTACACGTTAAACGCAAGATTTCATCCCCCACGCAATCCCCCACTTCAACGCGGATAGTCACGGAAGTGGACGGAACATAGCGGGTAGTTTCGTCGCCACATCCTGCATGAGAACCAGTGCGCATTCGACGGTTTCGCCCGTCATGGCAATCTGCAACTGACCGGCAGGAACAGCCTGATCCCACGAGAAGCTCTGTGTCAGGAAGTTCAGCACATCGCGCTTGTAGTCGGTATCCGGGTTTTGCAGGTGGTCGCCCTTGGTTTCCAGCACGACGATGCGCCCAGCGCCTGCGTGGCCACCCGTCGCGAAAATGAAGTCCGGATAGATGCGCCCCCGCTTCCAGCCTTGCAGACCGTAGTTGGTCTTCGCCACGTTGCGATGCCACCACTTGACCGCAGCTTCGCCGTCCAGGTGAACGGCGACCATCCGTTCCTCTCCATTCAACTCATTGTGGAAGACCGGCGAAAAAAGGCTGCGAACCAGTGCGCCACCGCCCTCGCCCGTCAAATGAGGCGACCCTTGCGGTTCGGTTGTGGTGATGGACTCGGGCATTTGCCAGTTTTTGCCATCCAACCGAAGACGAAACTGGATGCGCCCGGCCTGCACGTCCTGCCGGAACAGGGCTTCGGCCCGCACGTCGCGTTCCTTCACCAAGGCCAGACGAAGCGTGTCGATGATCACACCCGAAGCCCCGCCCAGCTTGGCCGGATCAAAACCCCGCTGGTCCAATGCCGCCTGCAACGCCGCGATGATTTCCCGCGCGACGAAGGGATTGGGAACAAGGTCAGAGATCACCCGCACGGCGTAGGACGCATCGAAGCGCAACGTTTCCGCCGCAGCGGCGACGGGTTCGCCCCTGAAGTATTCGTCTGCCCCGGCATCGGTCAGGGTGATGCGCTGCAACTGCGCCGCCACCTGCTTGGGGTTGTCTGGCATCGCCGTGGCCACAGCAGCGGGGGAATAGTCGCGCCAGTCGATAGCGGCCAGAATGTCGGTTTCGTAGTCGAGTTCCCGCAGGCCCGGTCCGTCCTGCCGCAAGACCTTGGGCAGATAGATTTTCAGGGTCTGGAAGCCCGGTCGCCGGTTGATCTTGCGCACAGTGCCGGGGTTCGGCCCTGCGCCACCAGGCGGAACTTCGATCACCAGATCGGCCAAGCCGTCCTTCTCAAGCCCGCTCTTGATCGCGGCCACAACCGCCTGTGTCGCCGCGTGGTGCGTCACGACATAGCATTCATCCAGCGCCGCATTTCCGGTCTTCAGCGCATGGGGTTGACGCAGGATGCGCCCGATAAGCTGCGTCATGGCCGAAAGGTTCGACGCCGCCGCCAGGGAACACAGCACATAGGCGAAGGGGCAATCCCACCCCTCTTGCAGCGCCGCCTTCGTGACGATCACGCGCACCCGGTTCATGGGTGATAGCAGGTCCTGATTCTCAGGTTGG
>JAAFHX010000126.1 GCA_013297695.1 Rhodobacterales bacterium
CTGCGCGGGCGGAAACGGTCATCACGGCACATGGCATCTCGACCTTCGGCGACCTCAAGTACCCGGCAGATTTTGCGCATCTGGACTATGTGAACCCCGACGCACCGAAAGGGGGCGAGATCAGCGAATGGGCCTTTGGGGGCTTTGATTCGATGAACCCCTATTCAGTCAAGGGCCGGTCCGGGGCGCTGTCGAATGTCATGCTGGAAAGCATCCTCGTGGGTACCTCGGACGAGATCGGGGCCAGCTATTGCCTGCTGTGCACGACCATCGAATACCCCGAAGACCGGTCCTGGGTGATCTTCAACCTGCGCCCCGAGGCGACATTCTCGGACGGCACGCCGCTGACCGCCGAGGATGTGGTGTTTTCCTACGAGACCTTCCTGACCAAGGGCCTGACCGATTTCCGCACGGTCTTTGCCCAGCAGGTGCAGGGTGCAGAAATCTTGGGCCCGCATCGGGTGAAGTTCACCTTCAAGCCTGGTGTGCCGACCCGCGACCTGCCGGCGGATGTCGGTGGGCTTCCCGTCTTTTCCAAGGCGCATTACCTTGCCAAAGGACTGGACATGGAGGAAAGCACCCTGGTTCCCTATCTCGGGTCGGGTCCCTATGTGCTGGACCGGCTGGATGTGGGCAAGACGCTGGTCTACCGGCGCAACCCCGATTACTGGGGCCGCGACCTGCCGATCACCCGCGGCACCGGCAATTTCGACACGATCCGCATCGAATACTATGCCGACTACAACGCCGCCTTCGAAGGCTTCAAGGCCGGCAGCTATACCTTCCGCAACGAGGCGTCGTCGATTTCCTGGGCCACGGGATATGACTTTCCGGCCGTGAAGGCCGGGCAGGTCATCAAGGCCGAACTGCCGTCGGGTGCCAAGGCGAACGGCCAGGCCTTCCTGTTCAACCTGCGCCGCCCGCAGTTCCAGGACCCCCGCGTGCGCGAGGCCATCGGGCTGATGTTCAACTTCGAATGGTCGAACGCGACGCTGTTCTACGGGCTTTATGCGCGGATCAATTCGGTCTGGGAGAACTCGTGGCTGGCGGCAACCGGCGTGCCTTCGCCCGAGGAAGTGGCGATCCTGCAGCCGCTGGTGGACAAGGGGTTGCTGGATGCCTCGATCCTGACGGACGAGGCGCTGATGGCCCCTGTTTCGGGCGACCGCCAGATGGACCGGGGCAACCTGCGAAAGGCCTCGGCCCTGCTGGACGCGGCGGGGTGGACCGTGGGCAGCGACGGAATGCGCCGCAATGCCAAAGGCGAAACGCTGAAGGTCGAATTCATCAACGACAGCCAGACCTTCGACCGCGTCATCAATCCCTATGTCGAGAACCTGCGCGCCCTGGGCGTCGATGCCGTGATGACGCGGATCGACAATGCGCAGATGGAAAGCCGCACACGGCCCCCGGCCTTCGATTTCGACATTGCCGTGGGCAACGCGCGGTCTGCCTATTTCTCGGGTTCGGACCTGAAGCAGTATTACGGGTCGGAAACCGCCGATGTGTCGTCGTTCAACATGATGGGCCTGAAAAGCCCGGCGGTGGATGCGCTGACCGAGGTGGTGATGGCCGCCAAGACCAAGGACGAGCTGACCGTGGCCACCAAGGCACTGGACCGGGTGCTGCGGCGCGAGCTGTTCTGGGTGCCGCAGTGGTACAAGAACAAGCATACCGTCGCCTATTACGACATGTTCGAACACCCGGCGAACCTGCCGCCCTATGCGCTCGGGGAACTCGACATCTGGTGGTACAATGCCGACAAGGCTGCGGCCCTGAAGGCTGCGGGCGCCTTGCGGTAGGCGACCGGGCAGGCCAGCGCACATGGGTGCCTATATCCTCCGAAGGCTGCTGCTGATCATCCCGACGCTGCTGGGGATCATGGTGATCAACTTCACCCTGATCCAGGCCGTGCCGGGGGGGCCTATCGAGCAGGTGCTGGCGCGGCTGGAGGGCGAGGCCGACAGTTTCCAGACCATAGCGGGCGGCGGCGATGCCGGGGGCGGCATGGCCGACGCGTCCGAAGGCAGCGGCGGCGAGGGCAGCTACATCGGCGCGCGCGGCCTGCCGCCCGAGTTCATCAAGAGCCTCGAAAAGCAGTTCGGCTTTGACAAGCCGCCGCTGGAACGGTTCCTGACGATGATCGGCAACTATGCCGTCTTCGATTTCGGCGAAAGCTATTTCCGGTCGATCCCGGTGACGCAGCTTGTGCTGGAAAAGATGCCGGTGTCGATCTCGCTCGGCCTCTGGGCCACGCTCATCGCCTATCTGATCTCGATCCCGCTCGGCATCCGCAAGGCGGTGCGCGACGGCACGCCGTTCGACACCTGGACGTCAGGCGCGATCATTGTGGGCTATGCGATTCCGGGGTTCCTGTTCGCCATCCTGCTGCTGGTGCTGTTTGCCGGCGGGTCCTATTTCAAGTGGTTTCCGCTGCGCGGGCTGACGTCGGACAACTGGGCCGATCTGTCCTGGCCTGCCCGGATTCTCGATTACTTCTGGCACATCGCGCTGCCCATCGCGGCGTCCACCATCGCGTCCTTCGCCACGCTGACGCTGCTGACCAAGAACTGTTTCCTGGATGAAATCCGCAAGCAGTATGTGGTGACCGCCCGCGCCAAGGGGCTGACGGAACGGTCGGTCCTTTATGGCCATGTGTTCCGCAACGCGATGCTGATCGTGATCGCCGGATTCCCGTCGGTGTTCGTCGGCATCTTCTTCGGCCAGTCGCTGATCATCGAAACGATCTTTTCACTGGACGGTCTGGGCCGCCTGGGGTTCGAGGCGGTGGTGTCGCGCGATTATCCGGTGGTATTCGGCACGCTGTACCTGTTCGGCCTTCTGGGCCTGCTGATGGGGATATTGTCGGACCTGATGTATGTCTGGATCGATCCGCGGATCGATTTCGCGCGGCGGGGTTAGGGCATGGCGCTTTCGCCCCTGAACCAGCGCCGCTGGCGCAACTTCAAGGCCAACCGCCGTGCGCACTGGTCGCTGTGGATTTTCGCGGTTCTGTTCGGCCTGTCGCTGTTCGCCGAGGTGCTGGCGAACGACAAGCCGCTGGTGGTCCGCAGCCAGGGGCAGTGGTTCTTCCCGATCCTGAACTTCTATCCCGAAACCGCCTTCGGCGGCGATTTCCAGACCGAGGCGGTCTATCGCGATGTCGAGGTGCAGTGCCTGATCGTGGCCGCCGGGTCGCAAGCCTGCTGGGACGACCCGGATGGCGTGCTGGCCGAGGCGCGCGACAAGGGCACCGTGCAGGGTGCGGCGGTGGAGCGGGGCTGGATTCTGTGGCCGCCAATCCCGTTCAGCTACAACACGGTCAACGACATCCAGGGCACGGCACCCTCGGCCCCCGACAGCGTGCACTGGCTCGGCACCGACGACACGGCGCGCGACGTGCTGGCCCGGGTGATCTACGGCTTCCGCCTGTCGGTCATGTATGCGCTGATCGTGGCGGCGCTGACCTCGGTGGTGGGCATCGCGGCCGGGGCACTGCAGGGCTATTTCGGCGGGCTGGTGGACCTGATCTTTCAGCGGGTGATCGAGATCTGGTCGGCGACGCCCAACCTTTATGTCATCATCATCATCGCCTCGATCTGGAAGATGAACTTCTGGTTGCTGGTGGCCCTGTCGGTGCTGTTCGGCTGGATCGGGCTGGTGGGCGTGGTGCGGGCGGAATTCCTGCGCGGCCGCAACTTCGAATATGTGCGCGCCGCGCGGGCGCTTGGCGTCAGTGACCGGGTCATCATGTTCCGCCACGTGCTGCCCAATGCGATGGTCGCCACGCTGACCTTCATGCCCTTCATCGTCACCGGCAACGTGGGCGCGCTGGCGGCGCTCGACTTCGTGGGCTACGGGCTGCCGTCGAACCTGCCGTCGCTTGGGGAACTGACCCTTCAGGCCAAGCAGAACCTTCAGGCACCCTGGCTGGGCTTCACCGCCTTTTTCGTCTTTGCGATCATGCTGTCGCTGATGGTGTTCATCTTCGAAGGCATCCGCGATGCCTTCGACCCGCGAAAGACGTTTCAGTGACGCAAGACAACGTCCTTGAGGTGTCGGGCCTGACCATCGGCTTCCGGCAGGATGGCAAGGTCGTCCAGGCCGTGCGCGGCGTGGGCTTTACCGTCGGGCGCGGCGAGACGGTGGCACTGGTCGGCGAAAGCGGCTCGGGCAAGTCGGTAACGGCGCTGGCGACGGTGTCGCTGCTGCCCGACAGTGCCAGCGTCACAGGCTCCATCCGCTACAACGGGGCCGAGATGGTGGGGGCCGATGACGCCGCCCTGCGGGCGGTGCGCGGCAACGACATCAGCTTCATCTTTCAGGAGCCGATGACCAGCCTCAACCCGCTGCACACGATCGAGCGGCAGTTGGGCGAAAGCCTGCGGCTGCATCAGGGCCTGACCGGGGCCCCGGCGCGGGCGCGGATCATCGAGCTTCTCGACAAGGTCGGCATCCGCGATGCGGAAAGCCGCCTGGGCGCCTATCCGCACCAGCTGTCGGGCGGGCAGCGCCAGCGGGTGATGATCGCCATGGCGCTGGCCAACGGCCCCGACCTGCTGATCGCGGATGAACCCACGACGGCGCTGGACGTGACGATCCAGGCGCAGATTCTCGACCTGCTGGCCGACCTCAAGCGGGCCGAGGGGCTGAGCCTGCTGTTCATCACCCATGACCTGGGCATCGTGCGCCGCATCGCCGACCGGGTCTGCGTGATGCAGGGCGGCGAGATCGTGGAACAGGGGCCGACCGCCGAAATCTTTGCCCACCCGCGCCACCCCTACACGCAGAAGCTGCTGGCCGCCGAACCGAAAGGGCGCCCCGACCCGGTGCCCGAAGGCGCGCCCGAGGTGGTGCGGACCGAACATCTGCGCGTCTGGTTCCCGATCACGGCAGGGCTTCTGCGCCGCACAACCGGCCATGTGAAGGCGGTGAACGACGCCACGCTGTCGGTTCGCGCGGGCGAAACGCTCGGCGTCGTGGGCGAAAGCGGGTCGGGCAAGACCACGCTGGCGCTGGCGATCCTGCGGCTGGTGCCCTCTACCGGCCCCATCGTCTTTCTGGGCCAGGACCTGCAGGGCCGCCGGGGGGCCGAACTGCGCGGCGTGCGGCGCGACCTGCAGATCGTGTTTCAGGACCCGTTCGGCAGCCTGTCGCCCCGCATGACCGCCGAAGAGATCATTGCCGAGGGGCTGGGCGTGCACGGGCTGGAACCCGGACGCGACCGGCGCGAGATGGTGGCAGACATCATGACCGAGGTCGGGCTGGACCCGGCCGCGATGGGCCGCTATCCGCATGAATTCTCGGGCGGCCAGCGCCAGCGCATCGCCATTGCCCGCGCGATGATCCTGCGCCCGAAGCTTGTCGTGCTGGACGAGCCGACGAGCGCGCTCGACATGACCGTGCAGGTCCAGATTGTGGAGCTTCTGCGCAATTTGCAGCGCAAATGGGGGCTGGCCTACCTGTTCATCAGCCATGACCTGCGGGTGATCCGCGCGCTGGCGCACAAGGTGATCGTGATGAAGGACGGCGACGTGGTCGAGGCGGGGGACGCCGACAGCGTGTTTTCCGCGCCACAAAGCGACTATACGCGCGCGCTGCTGGCGGCGGCATTCGGGGCTGGCGCAGCGCAGGCGTGATCGGGCATTCTCCGGGGGCAGCGATGCGAGGCCCGGCGTGAAAATCCTGTTCGTGCACCAGAACTTTCCCGGCCAGTTCCTGCACCTTGCCCCCGCGTTGCAGCGGCGCGGGCATGACTGCCGCGCGCTGACCGATGCCGGCAACCGGCGCGCCTCGGCCATTCCGGTGCTGCGCTATCGGCATGACGCCCCGCCCGTCGATCCGGCGGCAACCCGCCTTGGGCGCAACTATACCACGATGAGCGACCGGGGCGTGACCGTGGCCCGTGCCGCCGCGCAGTTGCGCGACCGGCAGGGGTACATCCCCGATGTGATCTTCGGCCATTCCGGCTGGGGCGAGACGCTGTTTCTGAAAGAGGTCTGGCCCGAGGCAAAGCTGCTGATCTATGCCGAATTCTATTATCGCGGGGTCGGGCGCGACATCGGGTTCGACCCCGAATTCGGCGCGCCCTCGCTGGACGGGCTGATGATCGCGCAGGGGCGCGCGGCCCATCTGGGGCAGGCCCTGCTGCATGCCGACGCCGGGGTGGCCCCGACCGAATGGCAGGCCGGCACCTTTCCGCCCGCCCTGCGCCGGATGATCGAGGTGATCCACGACGGGGTCGATACCGATGCCGTCCGCCCCGACCCTGCCGCCACGGTAACCCTGCCCGGCGGTCGGGTGTTGACGGCGGCGGACGAGGTCATCACCTTCGTCAACCGCAATCTGGAACCCTATCGCGGCTATCACAGCTTTCTGCGTGCGCTGCCTGCGGTGCTGGCCGCAAGGCCTCGGGCGCAGGTGGTGATCGTGGGCGGGGACGGCGTCAGCTATGGCGCGGCCCCGAAAGGCGGCGAAAGCTGGAAGCAGGTGTTCCTGGCCGAGGTGTCCGACCGCATCGACCCCGGCCGCCTGCATTTTCCGGGCCGCGTGCCCTACGCCAGTTTTCTGGCGCTGATGCAGATCAGCCGGGCACATGCCTATCTGACCTACCCTTTCGTGCTGTCCTGGTCGATGCTGGAGGCGATGTCGGCGGGGGCGCTGGTGATCGGGTCACGCACCGCGCCGGTGGAGGAGGTGATTGTCGATGGCCGGAACGGACGGCTGGTCGATTTCTTCGACATTCCGGGCTGGTCGGCGGCGCTGATCGAGGCTCTGGCGATGCCGGAACGCTTTGCCGCGCTGCGGACGGCAGCACGCGAAACGGTGGTCGCGCGCTATGACCTGCACCGCCACTGCCTGCCGCGCATGGTCGATTTCGTGGAACGCCACGGCCCTGCGGCCTGAAGGCTGCGGTCAGATGGCGGCGCTGTGCTGGGCCTTGCCGTGATCGTAGGCGTCGAAGGTGCGCGCGATCATCCGGGCCAGCGGGCGACCCCTGGCCGGGATCGTGGCCCCTTCGGCATCGACGTGGAAGAAGGCCCCGAACCGCCCTGCCGCTTCGGCAAACAGCGTGTCCAGCCGGGCAGGCGTCGTGTCATGGTCGCGCAGCAGTTCGGCCCGCGACACGCGGAAATCGCACATCAGCGCCTCGATGATCCGCGCGCGCAGCAGGTCCTCGCCCGCAAACACATGCCCGCGATGGGTCGAGAACCGCCCGTCGCGGATCGCGCGGGTATGGTCGGCGGTGCCCGAGGCGTTCTGCGCGAACCCCTGCGGAAAGCGCGAGATCGACGAGGCACCAAGGCCCACCAGCACCGGCGCGGTATCGTCGGTATAGCCCTGGAAATTGCGCCGCAACCTGCCCGCCGCCTGCGCGCGGGCCAGCCCGTCACTCGGTCTGGCAAAATGGTCGATGCCGATTTCGGCATAGCCCGCGCCGTCAAACATCGTCCGCGCGGTTTCGAACAGCGCCAGCCGGTCCTGCGCCGCGGGAATCGCCTCGGCGGGAATCATCTGCTGGCGGCGCGACATCCACGGCACATGGGCATAGCCATACAGCGCGACCCGGTCGGGGTTCAGGCTCAGCAACTGCTCGACCGACCGCGCGATGCGGCCCTGCGTCTGGTGCGGCAGGCCGAACAGGATATCGGCGTTCAGGCTTTCGGTCCCACAGGCGCGGATCATCGCGGCCACTTCCGCGGTCAGCTCGAAACTCTGCTCGCGCCCGATGGCTTTCTGGATCAGCGGGTCGAAATCCTGCACCCCGATCGAGGCGCGGTTCATGCCCGCCTTCGCCAGCGCCTCCAGCCGGGGCGCGTCGATTTCGTTCGGGTCGATTTCCACCGAGAATTCGGCCCCCGGCGCGGGTGGCACGGCGTCGAAGACCGCCTTTGCCAGGTCGCCGATCAGCGGCGCCGGAATCATCGTGGGCGTGCCGCCGCCCCAGTGCAGGCGGCTCAGCCGCACCCCGGCGGGCAGCCGCGCCGCCAGAAGCGCGATCTCGCGCTTCAGCGTCTCGACATAGATCACCACCGGGTCGTCGCTGCTGGTGCCCTGGGTGCGGCAGGCACAGAACCAGCACAGGCGGCGGCAGAACGGCACATGCAGGTAAAGCGAGATCGTGCCGCCCTGCGGGATCGCCGCGATCCACGACCCGAAGGTATCGGGCCCGACCCCCGCGCCGAACTGCGGCGCGGTCGGGTAGCTGGTATATCTGGGCACTTTTGCGTCGAAAAGGCCAAGGCGGGCGAGTTGCGGGTTGTGTTCCATTGACATAGCCTAGCTGCGCGCGTTTTGCTTTCGCCTTGACGCAGATCAAATTCGGGACGGACCCCCATGGCCCTGCACGAACCGCTGCTGCACGGAAAAGACTGCGGCGACTGCCCGATCCGGCATCGCGCGGTCTGTGCCCGCTGCGATACGGACGAGCTGGATCAGCTTGAGAAGATGAAGTTCTACCGCAGCTTTCAGGCGGGTCAGACGGTCGTGTGGTCGGGCGACCGGATGGACTTTGTGGCCTCGGTCGTTTCCGGCATCGCGACCCTGACGCAGACGATGGAAGACGGGCGGCGTCAGATGGTGGGCCTTCTGCTGCCGTCGGATTTCGTCGGCCGCCCGGGCCGCGCGGTTGCAAGCTATGACGTGACAGCGGTCAGCGACCTTGTGATGTGCTGCTTTCGCCGCAAGCCCTTCGAGGACATGATGCTGGGCACGCCGCATGTGAACCAGCGCCTGCTGGAAATGACGCTGGACGAACTGGATGCCGCGCGGGAATGGATGCTGCTTCTGGGCCGCAAGACCGCGCGCGAAAAGATCGCAAGCCTGCTGGCGATCCTTGCGCGGCGCGACGTGGCGCTGCGCCAGCGCGCGCGCGGCGGGCCGTTGCGATTCGACCTGCCCCTGACGCGCGAAGAGATGGCCGACTACCTGGGTCTGACCATCGAGACGGTCAGCCGCCAGATCTCGGCGTTGAAACGCGACGGTCTGATCCAGCTTGAAGGCACGCGCCAGGTCACCGTGCCCGACATCCGCCGCCTGCTGGAGGAAACCGGCGACGACAGCGACGGCGGCATGGTCGGCTGAACGACCGGGTCCGGGGGTCAGACCCCGGGTGCGGCTCAGTTCACCCTTGCCCGGACGGCCAGAAGCTGGGCATTCAGGGCATCCTTCCTGTCCATCACCTCGAACAGGTCGTCATCATAGACCGACAGGGTCTTTTCCAGCGTGAAGGTCGTGATCGCCTGAGCCAGAAGCGCCAGGTTGATCGGACCCAGGCCCGCGACCGGAATGAACTGGTTGCGACTGGTGTGCACGACCTGCCCCTGCGACATCTCGACCATGCACAGCGCGCCGTTGGCCTGAGGAAGATTCTGGAACTGATAGGTGGCGTCGTCGTGGACGGTGTTGCGCCCGATGTTGGTGATGATGTCGTGCTTCTGGGTAATCCGGCCATACTCGTTGCCCGACTGAAAATAGACCGTCGGCGACTGGGCGATGTTTCCCGTGTATCCGACGATGTTCGCGACCGTGTAGAAATCGTCCCGATAGCCCATGTCCGGCCCTTTCGATTGTCGTAAAGACGGTGACCGAAGTCGCGGTGCGGTGCCCGCGCATCGGCGATCCGGCCACCAAGCGTTACGTCTGCCTTGCCGAGTCGGGCAAGCATGAATTTTCCCGGCACCTGCCGGTGGACCCGGTCGGCTGTCGCTGCACGATGGTCGCGCCGTCCTGCGCGGGGTCAGTGCGCCATCAGCACCGGAATCTCGGCCCGTTCCAGCATGTGCCGTGTCGCCCCTCCCATGATCGCCTCGCGCAGGCGGGAATGCGAATAGGCCCCCATCACCAGCAGTCCCGCGTCGCGGTCATGAACATGGCGCACCAGCACGTCGGCCACGTCGGGCAGGGTCTTGGCCAGCACCGAAACCTCGGCCCTGATGCCGTGGCGCACCAGGTACTGGCACAGAAGGCCGCCCGGATCGGACCGTTCCGGCCCCCAGGGCTGCGGGTCGACCACCGCGATGCTGACCTCGCGCGCGGCTTTCAGGAAGGGCAGCGCACCGCGCACGGCGGCCATCGCCTGCCTGCTCTGGTTCCAGGCGACCACGACCGATCCGTCAGGCGCGGGAACGCCCTTGCCATCGGGCAGAAGCATCACCGTCGCGCGCCCTTCGAACAAGGTCGCCTCGACCACGGCCGCCCGGGTCTCATCCCCGTGAGGGCCGTAGGGTCGCGGCAGGATGACCAGATCGCTGTAGCAGGCCCGCAGCCCGATGAGGTCGGACATGCCCCCCAACTGCGCGACCGCAGCCTCGGCGGCCCACCGGATGCCCTGCCGGTCAAGCACGGTCCTTGCCGCCGCATCCAGCGCCGAGGCGTCTGCCTCGGCACGTTCCATCGAAATCTCGGCGATGACGGCGGCACCGCCGATGTAGGAATAGCCCATCTGCGAGCGGTCCAGCCCCAGGGACAGCACGTCCAGATGGGCATCGACCCGCCCGGCAAACTCTGCTGCAGCTTCCAGCAGCGGCCTTACGGTGGCAGGCTCGGTCAGGATGGTAAGCAGTGATTTGCCGGCCATTGTGGAAACTCCCTTTCACGGTTGGTCCTGCGAGGCTAGTCGTCGCAGGCGGCGGTTCGCCTTGACCTAGATCAGGTTGCGCGCTCAATCTGTTGACATGGATCAAGGCAGCGCGGGCGCACCCGCCGCAGAAGCAAGCTCATCCGAAGATGACCGGGGCGAGTCACGGCGCACATCGGGCACGGTACAAAGGGACACAACATGTGGGACTATGTGAAACTTATCACGCTGGGGGTCGTTGCCCTTCTGGCGGCGATTGCCGCGAACTATGCGCATGATCTGCCCTATCTGGTGAACATGCTGGTGGTGATGGCCGCGGCAGTGCTGACCTTCGTCTACACCCTGCGCAATGTCGGCGAGGTACGGCTGGTCGACCGGTCGGCCGACTACAACGACGGCGTCGTGCGTGCAGGGGTGATCGCCACGGCCTTCTGGGGCATCGTGGGCTTTCTGGTCGGTGTGGTGATCGCGCTGCAACTGGCCTTTCCGGCGCTGAACCCT
Source organism: Rhodobacterales bacterium (assembly GCA_013297695.1). GTDB lineage: Bacteria > Pseudomonadota > Alphaproteobacteria > Rhodobacterales > Rhodobacteraceae > Aliitabrizicola. Next base: position 11,081 of record JAAFHX010000126.1, read on the forward strand.
GCCTGGGCCGAGGGCATCCTGAACTTCGGCCGTCTGCGCCCGCTGCACACCAGTGCGGTGATCTTCGCCTTCGGCGGCAATGCCCTCATCATGAGCGCGTTCTACATCGTGCAGCGGACCTGCGCCGTTCGGTTGTGGGGCGGCAACCTGGCCTGGTTCGTGTTCTGGGGCTGGCAGTTGATGGTCGTGCTGGCGGCCACGTCCTACGTCCTGGGCGGGACCCAAAGCAAGGAATACGCCGAGACGGTCTGGTACATCGACATCTGGATCGCCGTCGTCTGGCTGTCGTTCCTGGCGGTGTTTCTTGGCACTCTCATCAAGCGCAAGGAGCCGCACATCTACGTCGCGAACTGGTTCCTGCTGTCGATGATCGTCACCGTGGCGATGCTGCATGTCGTGAACAACGCGGCGATCCCGGTCTCGATCTTCTCGTCGCAGT
>JAAFHX010000127.1 GCA_013297695.1 Rhodobacterales bacterium
CCTGCATCGGAAGGTCACGGCGGATGTCGGACCACAGCCCGTATGCCGCCATCACGCCGACGAAGATCAGGCCCCAGGCGGCGGCCGTCCGCAGGGCCATCCCGATCCGGCCCCGGTATTCCACCAGAACCCATCCCCCGACCGCCAGCAGCAGCAGGACAAGATAGAACAGTTGCGCCGTGGTTCCGCCGGGCATCGGTATCCTCCCATCCCTGCCGGGCATGTAGGCAGGCGCGCAGACGCCTGCAAGCGCCGGGTCAGTCCAGAAGCCCGGTGCCGATCACACCGTCGATCACGAATTGCACCGACAGCGCGGCCAGCAGCATCCCCAGAAGCCGCGTGATGACCACCGTTCCGGTCCGGCCCAGCAGCCGCTCCAGAGTCGGCGCAGCCAGCAGGAACAGAAAGGTCACCCCCACCATCGCCAGCATCAGCCCCATCACGGCCACCGTGCCAAGCCATCCCGGTCCCGACTGCCCCACCAGCAGGATCATCGTGGCAATCGCCCCCGGCCCGGCAATCAGCGGCGTGGCCAGCGGGAACACCGAAGGGTCATGCTGCGGATCGCCCTTCTGCCCCTCGCGCCGTTGTGTGCGGCGTTCGAACAGCATTTCGAGCGCGGTCAGGAACAGAAGGATGCCGCCCGCAATGCGGAAGGCGGGCATCGAGATGCCGATGAACCCCAGCACCGCCTCGCCGAAGAGGCCGAACAGCGTCAGCAGGATCGCCGCGATCACGCAGGCGCGGCGGGCCACCGCGCGGCGATGATCAGGCGTCATCCCCTGCGTCAGGGCGATGAACATCGGCACAAGGCCAGGCGGGTCGATCACGACGAACAGCGTCACGAAGGCTGTGACAAGAAAACCGGTCTCGATCATCCGCCTGCCTCTTCCAGCCTTGCCTCCGCCTTGAGCCACAGCGCCTCGGCGCGGTCGAGCCCCTCCATCACCTCGGCATATTTCTTCTGCCAGGTCTCAAGCTCGCCCGCGCGGGCCGCCTCGTACAGGCCCTGATCGGCCAGCTTGGTCGCCAGACGGTCGCGCATCTGGTTCAGCTTGTCCATGCGGTCTTCGCATTTGCGCACTTCGGATCGCAGGGCCGCGATCTCGTCGCGGCTGGCCTTCTTCGGCTTTTCCGGTGCGGTCTTTTCCTTTGGCGTCTCGTCCCCGGCCAGAAGCTGCCGCCGGTATTCGTCCAGATCCTCGGTGAACGGGGCGACAGCACCGCCCTTGACCAGCCACAGCCGGTCGGCCACGAGGCCAAGCAGGTGCATGTCATGGGAAACCAGGATCACCGCCCCCGAATACTGGGTCAGCGCCTCGACCAGCGCCTCGCGGCTTTCCATGTCCAGGTGGTTGGTCGGCTCGTCCAGGATCAGCAGATGCGGCGCGTCGATGGTGGCCAGCAGCAGCGACAGGCGCGCCTTCTGCCCGCCCGACAGCCTGCCCACCGCCGTCTCGGCCTGTTCCGCCATCAGGCCAAAGCCCGCAAGGCGCGCGCGCATCCGGGGCTGCCCTTCGGCAGGCCGCACCCGCATGACGTGCTGCAGCGGCGTTTCGTCGATGTGCAGCTCGTCCACCTGATGCTGCGCGAAATAGCCGATCCGCAGCTTGGAGGATTTCGTCATCTTGCCTTCGCTGGCGGCCAGCTTTCCCGCCAGCAGCTTGGACAGCGTCGATTTCCCCTCGCCGTTGCGGCCGAGAAGCGCGATGCGGTCGTCCTGATCGATCCGCAGGTTCAGCTTGCGCAGCACGGGCGGGCCGTCATAGCCCACGGCGGCGGCATCGAGGTTGATGATCGGGGGCGACAGCTCCTCAGGTTCGGGGAAGGTGAAGACCTGCTTTCTCGCCTCTTCCGGGGGGGTGATCGTCTCCATCTTTTCCAGCATCTTGACGCGGCTTTGCGCCTGCACGGCCTTGGACGCCTTGGCCTTGAACCGGTCGACAAAGCTTTGCAGATGCGCGCGCCGCGCCTCCTGCTTCTTCGCCTCGGCCTGCAGGACGGCGCGGCGTTCGGCCATCTGGCGGGCGAACTGGTCGTAGGGGCCGTTCCAGTAGGTCAGTTTCCGGCTGTCCAGATGCAGGATGCCCTGAACCGCGCGGTTCAGAAGACCCCGGTCATGGCTGATGATCAGCACGGTATGGGGATACTTCGCCAGATAGCTTTCCAGCCACAGCGCCCCCTCAAGGTCCAGGTAGTTGGTCGGCTCGTCCAGCAGCAAGAGGTCCGGCTGCGCGAAAAGCACCCCCGCCAGCGCCACCCGCATTCGCCAGCCGCCCGAAAAGTCGGAGCAGGGGCGCAACTGCGCCTCGGCATCGAACCCCAGGCCCTTCAGGATCGCACTGGCCCGGCCCTCGGCCGACCAGGCATCGATATCGGCCAGACGGTGCTGGATATCGGCGATGCGGTGCGCATCGCGCGCCGTCTCGGCCTCGGCCAGAAGCGCGGTACGTTCGGTGTCCGCTTCCAGCACGGTCTGCAGCAGCGATGTCGAAGACGACGGCACCTCTTGCGCCACGCCGCCGATACGCGACCGTGCGGGCAGGCTGATCTCGCCCCCCTCCAGCGCCAACTCGCCCCGGATCAGCCGGAAGAGCGTGGTCTTGCCGCTGCCATTGCGGCCCACAAGGCCCACCTTGTGGCCAGCGGGAATGGTGGCCGAGGCCCCTTCGAAGAGGGGGCGGCCTTCGACGGAATAGGTGATGTCGGTGATGCGCAGCATGGCGTTCTCGTGCCCGAAGGGGGCGACAGCGTCAACCGCCCGCGGCACCGCCCGTGCTTTCATCTTGGCGCAAATATCCCGGGGGGCAGGCCCGCCGGTGCCACCAGCGCCATGGCAGGTCCGGGGGGCTGGCCCCCCGGCGGCGCTTCCCATCCTGCAGCGACCGTGCTAGCACGGCGGCGCAATTGGGGGCGCGGGCAGGGGCCCCTCCCCGCTTACCGGAGACTGACCCAGATGGCCATTGAACGCACCCTTTCGATCATCAAGCCCGATGCCACCCGCCGCAACCTGACCGGCAAGATCGCCGCCAAGTTCGAAGAGGCCGGTCTGCGCATCGTCGCCTCCAAGCGCATCCACCTGAGCCTTGCGCAAGCGCAGGCCTTTTACGGCGTGCACAAGGACCGCCCCTTCTTCGGCGAGCTGACCGAATTCATGGCATCGGAACCTGTCGTCGTGCAGGTGCTGGAAGGCGAAGGCGCGATTGCGAAGAACCGCGAAGTGATGGGCGCGACCAACCCGGCCAATGCGGCCGACGGCACGATCCGCAAGGAATTCGCCCTGTCGATGGGCGAGAATTCGGTGCACGGGTCGGACGCGGCGGAAACGGCGGCGGTCGAAATCGCCTTCTTCTTCTCGGGTCTTGAACTGGTCGGCTGAACCGCAGCCCTGATCTGCGAAATGGCCCGCAACCCCATGGTTGCGGGCCATTTTGCTTCACAGACCGCGTGTCAGAACAGCACGTCGGCGGCCGAAAGACCTATCGCCGCCGCGCCTTCGATGATGATCGTGCCGCCGCGCAGGGTCAGCACCAGATCATCGCCCTGCACCTGCATCTGGGTGGCCAACTGCGCCATGCTGCCCAGGTCGTTTCTGCCGGTCAGGCCGGAAAGGTCGATCACGTCGCCTTCAAAGGCATGGAAATCGGTGATCCGGTCCACCCCGAAGCCATTGGCAAAGACAAAGACATCGGCATCGTCCCCCCCGGTCAGCCGGTCGTTGCCCGCGCCGCCGGTCAGCCGGTCGGCCCCTGCGCCGCCGTCCAGCCGGTCATGGCCCGCGTCCCCCGACAGACGGTCGTCGCCGTCGCCCCCGAAAAGGAAATCATCGCCATTGCCACCCAGCAGGGTATCCTTGCCGGCCTCGCCATGCAGCCAGTCACCCCAGGCCCCGCCCAGCAGGCTGTCGTTGCCCGCACCGCCGAACATCGAATCCGCCCCGTTGCCCCCGTCCAGCGTATCGTTTCCGCCCCCTCCGATCAGCGTGTCATTGCCGCCCATCCCCTCGATCCGGTCATTTCCGTCGCGCCCCTCGACCCGGTTCGCGGCCTCGTTCACAAAGCTGAGTTCGATCCGGATCACCCCGTAAGGCCCAAGCCCGGAAAAGGAAATGTCATCGCCCGTTGCCATGAACCCGTCCCCGTAGCGCATCACGGGTGCCGCGTCGGACTGGTACAGGCCCCCGGTCGGCTGACCGTTCGCGTCAATCGCCGCAAGCTCGGTCGTTGCGATGAAATAGCGGCCGGTGTCCAGCCGGGTCTGCAACGGCACCTCGCCGACAGCGTTCATATCCAGCGTGACCGGCCCAAGCGCGGCCTCGGCCCGGCTGGCGGCAAAGACGACAAGGCGCGTCGGCGAGACGAACCCGTAGGTATCCAGAAACCCCGTGGCATGCGCGGTGTGGCTGTCAAAGGCGGCGGTCATGCCGATCAGGCTTTCCTGCATCAGCCCGAACATCGCCCCGGGGATGCGCACCCCGGCATCGGTCGAGGCCAGAAGGTTCGTCGTGTCGGCCCCGGGAAAGAAGGCGGGCCAGATGCTGGCGGCATCCACGCCTTGCGCGATCATCTGATAGAACATCTCGACCAGCAGCCCGGCATGGGGCTGGCCCCGGTTCAGCGCCGTCGCGCTGTCGTTCAGGCCATCCCCGTTTTCATCGACCAGCGACTTGGCGTTCCATTCGGTGACGTGCCGCGTCAGGCTGCCGGAGGCAAGGCCAAGGCGCGCCTCCTGCCGGTCGAACTGGCTGAACATGTAGGACGGATCGCCGTCACCGGGCGTGCGGTGGCCGCGCGCGTTGTAATCGTGCGCGACAAGACCATCGACCAGACCGGCAAGGTTGGTCTGCCCGGTCGCCCGCCCGGTGATCTGGTCGGCGATGTCGCGGGCCTGGTCGGCCGCGCTGCCCTGGCCCTTCATCACCACCTTCTGCCAGCCCGCGACCAGATCGGGCGAAACCTGATCGCCGCTGACCCAGACCGGCGTGTTGTCCTTGGGGGAAAACCGCCCGGCGGCCGTCAGGGATTGCAGCAGCAATTCGGGCTGCGCCGTCCCCTTGGGCACGACCGCATCCATCACGCCCTGAACCGTCACCAGAACCGACCGCGCAATCTGGCCGTATTCCACGGCCGTCATCTCGGCGCCCAGCCAGAATTCGTTCCCGACCTCGAAGCTGTTGATCCGGACCCCCTTGGCCGCTGCCTCGTGCATCGTGGCGGTCACATAGGCGGCAAGCTGGTCAAGGTAGGCCGCACTTGCAGTCCGCTGCCCGTAGGTGCCGTCGCGCAGCGCCTGTGCTGCCGAAACGGCAAAGCCCGTGCGCGTCGGCAGCACGATATCCAGAGCCGCCCCCGTGGCTGCCGCAAAGGTCAGCGCATCGGATTGCGCGATCAGCGGCAAACCGTCGCGCCCGGGTCCGTTCGGGCGCTGCATGTCGAAACTGACCTCGGTCACCGTGCCGCCGGGGTAGCGCAGGGTGCCGGGAGACAGACCCGCCAGCGCCCTGCCAAGGCCCGAATCGCCAAGACCGCCGAAGCCTGCGGGAATCGCGCTGGCGACAAGATTGATGCCGAAATGGGATGCAGTCACAACCTCGCGGTGTGTGCGTTCCGGTTTTGTATCCGTATCCGCGCAGATGATTGTCAACACTTTGGAACCTCTGGATTTTCAGCCTGCATGGGGGGAAGGCAGGCGCGCCCGCGACGTTATCCGATCACCGGCGGCAAGGGGTAAACAGAGGCGAAATTTCGGCGGGAAACCGGCAAGGCGACCGGTCAGCGGCGGCGCTGGCGGGCGGGATCGATCACGCCGATGGCGTCAAGTGCCGCGTCGAGTTCATCGGCAGGGTCCGGCCGGACCTGCGCCTTCAGGGCATCGAAGCGCTGTCGCAGGGCCTTTTTCTCGGCCCCCTGGCAATCGTTCCAGGGGCGACCCTGCAGGCCCATGACCAGAACGTAAAAGCCGATGAAATGCGGCGCAGTGCCGGAACGGAGCAGGCGCAGATAGGCCTCGTCGGCACCCATCGCCCGGATTTCCTCGGCCGAAGTGATGCCCGCGCGCAGGAATGCGGCCTCGGTTGCGGGGCCAAGGTTCGGGATGGACGAAACAGGGCTGGGCATCGGGCGGTTCCGGGCAGGGGCTATCCCCGGTCGAGGTTAGCGCCCCCTTGTCGCTGCGCACAAGCCCGCAGGCCCGGTGGTCAGATCGCCGCCCAGTCGCGGAAGATCGGCTGGCCCTGCTGCGGCTGTGCCGCCTCGGTGCCGGTCATCTGGCCGGCGGGCTTGTCTTCGCCCTGCTGCTGCGGGGCCGCTGCCGGTTCGGGCGCGGGCTTTGCCTTGGGTGTCTTTGCCATCGGTTGCTCCGGTTTCTGGCGCGTGTTGTTCGCTGCTCGGTCTTTGGTCGGTGTCGTCAACGGGTCCGTTCGAGCGGCCCATCCCTGCTGCCGAACCTTGGCAGCAAGACGGCGCGATCCGCCCGTTTTCCGGATTTATGCCTGTGCCGCGCGGGATGCAACGCCTGTCGGAACCGCATTGCGTCACGGTTCCGGGATGTGCCCCCCGCAGCACGGCGAGCGTTTTCAGTCGCTTGCAACCGTCGCGGGAAACCCGATTCGGGCAAGCGCCGCAATCAGCACCTCGGTCGCGGCCCTGGGGTCAAGTTCCGCAACATGTCTGTCAAGATCGATGCGAAGCCCGTCGCCAAGCGGCGCAAGAACCGCCTCGACCGATGCCTTGCAGTGGCCGCAGGTCATGTCGGGAATGAACAGGGTGGTCATGTGCGCCTCCATTTCCACCCATATGCGGTCTCCTGTGGGGGGAAGGTCAAGGGCAGGACCTTGCGAAATTGACGCCCGGGGGGTCTTGACCCTCCACCTGCTGGAACCTGCATATTCAATGCAGAGGATATTGTCATGAACGCCCCCCAAAGCCTGTCCCCGATCCCGGATGCGACGCTGCAGCGTTTCCTTCTTGCAGGAATGACCTGTGCAAGCTGTGTCGCCCGGGCCGAGCGCGTGCTGAAGGCGCAGCCGGGGGTGACGGCGGCGCGGGTCAATCTTGTGGACGAGTCTGCGGAAGTGATGTTTTCCGCACCCGCGACTTCTGTCGGCCTTGCCGGTGCGCTGGCCGGCGCAGGCTATCCGCCACGCCGCGAGGTTCTGCGCCTGTCCGTCGAAGGCATGACCTGCGCCAGTTGCGTGGCGCGGGTGGAACGGGTGCTGAAGGCACAGCCGGGGGTGATCGACTCCTCGGTCAACCTTGCGGCGCGCAGGGCGCAGGCGAACGTCTGGGCAGGTTCGGCAACGGCGGCGACACTGGCGGCTGCCGTGACACGGGCGGGGTATGCAGCCTCGGCCATGGCGCAGGCCGATCCTGATCATCGCGACACGGAACGCAGGCGGTTGGGGCGCGACACGGTCGTGGCGGCCGCGCTGGCCGCTCCGGTCTTTCTGGTCGAGATGGGCGGGCATCTGGTGCCCGCGCTGCATCACTGGATCGACCGGACCATCGGCATGCAGACCTCGTGGGTCGCGCAGTCAATCCTGACGGCGCTGGTGCTGGCCGGTCCGGGGCGGCGGTTCTTCGTTGCCGGGCTGCCCGCGCTGCTGCGCGGCACGCCGGACATGAACAGTCTGGTGGCGGTGGGCACGTTGTCTGCGTTCCTGTATTCGCTGGTCGCCACCTGGCTGCCCGGCCTTCTGCCGGCCCCGGCGCGGGCCGTCTATTTCGAGGCGGCGTCGGTGATCGTCGTGCTGATCCTGCTGGGCCGCTGGCTGGAGGCGCGGGCACGCGGCCAGACCGGCGCGGCGCTCCAGCGGCTTGCCGGGTTGCAGCCGCGCGTCGCGCGGGTCGAAAGGGCGGGGGCAGAGGTCGACCTGCCGCTGGAAGAGCTGTGCGTGGGCGATATCCTACGGCTGCGGCCCGGCGAGCGGGTGGCGGTGGACGGCACGGTGCTGGACGGCGAGACCTGGGTGGACGAGGCGATGCTGACCGGCGAGGCGGCACCTGTTGCCAAGGCAGCCGGGGCGACCGTCACCGGCGGCACGGTGAACGGAACCGGGTCGATCCGCTATCGCGCGACGCGGGTCGGGTCCGACACGACACTGGCCCGCATCATGGCGATGGTCGAAGACGCGCAGGGGGCCAAGCTGCCGATCCAGGCGCTGGTGGACCGCGTCACCCTGTGGTTCGTGCCGGCCGTGATGGCATTGGCGGTGCTGACGGTTGCCGTCTGGCTGGTGTTCGGGCCGGGTCCGGGGCCGGCGCTGGTGGCGGGTGTCTCGGTTCTCATCATCGCCTGTCCCTGCGCGATGGGGCTGGCCACGCCGATGTCGATCATGGTCGGCACCGGGCGGGCGGCGGATCTGGGTGTGCTGTTCCGGCGGGGTGAGGGGCTGCAGGCCCTGCAGGGCGTGCGCTGGATCGCATTCGACAAGACCGGTACGCTGACCGAAGGTCGCCCCCGCCTGACCGATGTGGTCCTGGCGCCGGGGCAGGCGGAAGATGCCGTGCTGGCAGCGGTCGCGGCGGTCGAGGCGGGGTCGGAACATCCGCTGGCCCATGCGCTGCGCGAGGCGGCACGCGGCCGGGGTCTGGCCGTTCCGGTCGCCTCGGGCTTTCAGGCCGTTCCCGGCTATGGTGCCGAGGCACTGGTGGGCGGCCGGCGCGTGCTGGTCGGGGCCGAACGGCTGCTGCTGCGCGAGGGTGTCGATGCCGGGGCGCTGGCCGGGGCGGCGGCGCGGCTGGCGGCGCAGGGGCGCACGCCGGTTCATGTGGCCATCGACGGGCAGGCGGTGGCGGTGCTGGCGGTGGCCGATCCGGTCAAGCCGGGCGCGCGGGCGGCCCTGGACCGGCTGCGCGCCATGGGGATGCACCTGGCCATGATTACCGGCGACACGCGTGCCACGGCGGACGCGATTGCCGCCGACCTGGGGATCGACCGCATCGAGGCCGAGGTGCTGCCGGGCGGCAAGGTGGCCGCGCTGCGCGCCCTTGCCCCCGGTCTGCAGAACGGGGGGCTGGCCTTTGTCGGCGACGGGATCAACGACGCGCCCGCGCTGGCGGCGGCGGATGTGGGAATTGCCATCGGGACCGGTACCGATGTGGCCATCGAGGCGGCCGAGGTCGTGCTGATGTCGGGCGATCCGCAGGGGGTGGTGACGGCGCTGCAGATCAGCCATGCCACCATCGCCAACATCCGGCAGAACCTGATCTGGGCGTTCGGCTACAATGCCGCGCTGATTCCGGTTGCGGCGGGGGTTCTGGTGCCGTTCGGCGGGCCGCAACTGTCACCCATGCTTGCGGCGGGGGCGATGGCGCTGTCGTCGGTCTTTGTCGTGACAAACGCCCTGCGGCTGCGACGCGCCGGACAGGCACCGGAAAGGACGGGAACATGAACATCTCGGAAGTCGCGAAACGCGCGGGCCTGCCGGTCAAGACGGTCCGCTATTACGAGGAAATCGGGCTGGTACGGGCGAACCGCGCCGCAAACGGCTATCGCAGCTATGGCCCGCGCGACCTGCACCGGCTGGCCTTTGTCGGCCGCGCCCGGTCTCTGGGCTTTTCGGTTCTGGACTGCCGGACCCTGTTGCAGCTTTACGATGATCCGGCCCGGGCCAGTGCCGATGTCAAGGCCGTGGCCCAGACCCATCTGGACGAGATCGACGCCAAGATCGAGGCACTGCGGGCCATGCGGGACACGCTTTCCACCCTTGTTTCAGCCTGCGCGGGCGATCAGCGGCCCGATTGCCCGATCCTGCGGGGAATTGCCGTTTCGGGCTGAGCCGCCGGTCGGGACTGCGCCCCTTTGCCCCCGCTTCGCGAACCCGATATAGCCTTGCGGAAGGATGAGGGGCGGGGCTTGGCATGACACTTCCGGTATTCGACGGGCATAACGATTTTCTTCTGCGCCTGCTGCGCGACCCCGCCCGGCGCGAGGAACTGTGGCTGACCGGCACCGCGCAGGGGCACCTCGATCTGCCCCGGATGAAGGCCGGCGGTTTCGCGGGCGGCTTCTTTGCAGTCTACATTCCGTCTCCCGCCGATCCGCAGGCCCCGGATTTCGAGGCGATGATGGATCACCCGCCCTACGACCTGCCGCTGCCTGCCCCGGTGCCGCTCATGGCGGCGCTGCCGGTGGCGATGGCAATGGCGGGGCATCTGTTCTGGATGGAGGCGGCCTCGGGCGGGGCATTCCGCGTGGTGCGCAGTGTGGCCGACATTCGCGACTGCATGGCGCAAGGTGTGATTGCGGGCATCCTGCACATGGAGGGGGCCGAGGGCATCGACCCCGACCTTGTCAACCTGGAAGCCTGGCATGCGATGGGGCTGCGGTCGCTCGGCCCGGTCTGGAGCCGCCCGACCGCCTTCGGCCACGGCGTGCCCTTCCGCTTTCCGTCAACGCCCGATACCGGTGCCGGGCTGACCGATGCCGGCAAGCGGCTGGTGGCGGAATGCAACCGGCTTCGCATCCTGATCGACCTGTCGCATCTGAACGAGGCCGGGTTCGACGATGTGGCACGCCTTTCGGATGCCCCGCTGATCGCGACGCATTCGAACGCCCATGCCGTCACCGGATCGTCGCGCAACCTGACCGACCGGCAGCTTGCGGTGATCCGCGAGTCGGGCGGGATGGTGGGGCTGAACTTTGCCACCGTCTTTCTGCGCCGCGACGGGCGGCGGTCGCCGGAAATGGGATGGTCGCCCATGCTGCGCCACCTTGACCACCTGATTTCGCATCTGGGCGAGGATCACGTCGGCTTCGGGTCCGATTTTGACGGGGCGACGGTACCTTCCGGGATCGGCGATGTGACCGGGCTGGACGCGCTGCAGATCGCGCTGCGGGCACATGGCTATGACACGCCGCTTCTGGAAAAACTGTGCCACGCCAACTGGATCACCGCGCTGGAGCGGACCTGGGGCGCGTAAGATCAGACGGCTGCCGGAATTATGGGCAGATGCCGGGGCAGGGGCTTGATCCGCCGGTTCAACGGGTAAACACTGCAGCCACATCGCGGCGGTGCAAAGGTCGGCGCCGGCCGTGATCCTGCGACTCGGGAGCCACACCTTGGTTTGAAAGCGCTTTGGGCCTTGCCTGACCGGGTAAAATCATGATTGCCTAACCATGTGCGGCAAGTCTTCGTCCAGAAAGCTAAAGCGGTTTGGAGAATCGGTAACGGAATGTTTCCACCTTTGCACGCAAGGATCGCGCGGGCCTTCGGGCAAACAGGGCCGAAACGGCGCGGCAATGCGGCGCTTGACGCAACGACAGACCGCACGCACTCCGTCAGACGCCCGCTGACCTGCACAGGATGACGACCGTGTTCGATACCCCCCCCACCCGATCCGACCTGAAGGACGCCATCCTTCGCC
>JAAFHX010000128.1 GCA_013297695.1 Rhodobacterales bacterium
ATGTCGCCCATATCGGCCCCCACCGCCTCGGCGCGGGTAAAGCCGAAGATGCCTTCGGCTGCGGCGTTGAAGTCGATGATCCGCCCGTCCGACCCGGCCACGACCACGGCATCAAGCGCGGTATCGACCGTCGCCGCCAGCCGCGAGGAAACCCGCCGCATCTCGGCGCTGCGCCGTTCCGCCTGCCGGTTCAGCAGCACCACCGACAGCAGAAGCGCGGCCAGCACGCCGACCAGCACCAGCGTCGCCGCCGCGACCCGGGTCAGCAGCCGGGTCAGCGACGCCCGGCGGGCATCGGCCAGGGTCGCAAACTCGGCCACCACCTTTATCAGGGACGCGCGCAGGTCCGACCGCAACTGGCGCAATTCACCGCCGATCCCCGGCAGGGCGGACCGCAGATCAGCGTCGGGTCCGTCGATCAGCGGGGCGGTGGTATCAAGGAACGCCCCAAGGCGTTCGGCGACCGGCCCCAGGATCGTTTTCAGGTCGGCCCGGTTCATCATCGACCCCCGGTCGATCAGCCTGCCCCGGCTGTAGAACAGGTCGAACCGCTTGCGCAGTTCGGACAGGTCAAGCCCGGGCAGGACCACGACCAGATCGACCTCGGACTGGAACCGCACCAGGTCCAGCTCAAGCTGGGTGATGTTCCAGTTCACATTGTCCAGCGGTTCGGCGCGCAGGCTGCGCAGTTCCGACACGACCTGCTGCGACAGGCCCAGCAACAGGGTGACCAGCACCGCCAGCAGCCCGTAAAGCCCCAGCCGGACAAGCCTGTGCCGAGAGATCGAGGCAAGGTTCATGCGCGCCGCCCGGCGTTCCGGGTGCGACGCCCGGCGGCGGTCACGGGGCCACTTCGATCCGGTCCATCTGCCAGATCGACCGGGCATAGGTTTCTTCGGTGCGGTAATCCGCGTTTGTGTCGAAAGGGAAGATCAGCCAGAGCGGACCCTTGTCGCGCACCGACATCGGCTTGCCGTCCGCAAGATAGGCCACAAGCGGCGCATCGTCGGCAACATCGGCCGCGGGAAAGCTGATCTGGTAGTCGTTCAGTGCCGTCGCCTTGATCGTGCCCCCCTGCGCCCCGACAGCGGCCAGAAGGTCCTTCAGCAGGACGCCGGTATAGGTGCTCGTCCCTTCGGTCCAGATGGTTGTCGTGGCAAAGCTGTGCTGCGGCAGGCTTTCCAGCAGGGCCTGGTCAAACTTTGCGACGCCGTCGACGTTCATGGAGGTGACGGCACCCGAAACGGTCAGGATGACGTCGCCCGACGGAGCGGCAAGGTCTTTCGCCGCAACCGGAAGAATCGCGCCGACAAGGATGCCCAGGGCGAGTGTTGCCGATCTGAAGCCAAGTTTCATCCGGGTATGTTCCTTCAAGCTGCCAAGGGTTTCGCCCGCAAGCCATAAAGCAGTTTCCAGCCGATTGCGCGCGGGCATCGGTATGGCTTCCTATCCGAAGGGATAGTCAGCACAGGCCCGCATCCTTGGCGATCATCGCGGCCTGGGTCCGGTTGGCGGCATTGATCTTGCGGCACAGCGTCTTGACATGCAGCTTGACGGTGACTTCCTGCAGGTCGAGTTCGCGCGCGATTTCCTTGTTTGGCAGACCCCGGCACAGGCGGCGCAGAACGTCCATCTCGCGCGGTGTCAGGTGCGCGCCCTGCACTGTGGGCACGTCGGCATCGCGTTCGGCCAGCATGCGCATCGGCGCATAGACCTCGCCCGCCGCCATGAACCGCACGGCGGCGATCAGGGATTTGGTGGACATTGTCTTGGGCAGAAAGCCTGCCGCGCCCTCGGCCAGCGCCTGTTCGGCGACTGCGCGCGGGGCCGATCCCGACAGGATTGCCACCGGCTTGCCCTTGGTCGCCGCCTTCACCGTCCCTAACCCGGAAAGCCCGTTCATTCCCGGCATCATGTAGTCCAGCAGGATCAGGTCGAACGACCCGCCGCGCCGGACCAGATCAAGCGCCGAGGGCAGGTCGCCCGCCACCTCGACCTCGATATCGGGCTCGCGTCCCAGAAAGGCCGCGATGGTGTCGCGAACAAGTTCCTGATCGTCCGCCAGAAGGATCTTCATGCGCCGCGCAACTCCGGTCAGCGTTCCCGTGCAATCTAAAGCAGTTCCGGGCCGAAGGGGAACTGCTTTCCGACCTGAAATGCAAGCTCTTGAAGATATTCCGGCAAATCGGCGTCAGGCGGCGGGCGCGGGTGCCGCCGCGCGGGCAGGCGTGGCGCGCGGCCCCCTTGGCGTGCGGTCGGCGCGGATCGGGTCGAACAGCAGGCGCAACCCGTTCAGCACCACAAGAACGGTGCCGCCCTCGTGCCCCAGCACGGCCAGCGGCAGCGGCAGGGCAAAGGCAAAGGTCGAAAAGACCAGCACCGCCATCGCGCCCATGGCAAAGATCAGGTTCTGCCGGATCACTGCCGCCGTGCGCCGCGCCAGCCGCTGTGCCTCGGCCAGCCGACCCATGTCTTCGGACAGCAGGGCCACATCGGCGGCCTGCAGCGCCACGTCGCTGCCTGCGGCCCCCATCGCGATGCCGACATCGGCGCTGGCCAGGGCCGCGGCATCGTTCACCCCGTCGCCGACGAAGGCGACCTTGCCCTGTTCGCGCAGCGCCGCCACCAGATCGACCTTGCCTTCCGGCAGCAGGTCGGCGTGAATCTCGTCGTCGCGCAGGCCCAGTGCGCGCCCGATGCGCAGCGCCACGGCGCGGCGGTCGCCGGTCATCAGCGCGATGGTACGCACCCCCTGGGCGCGCAGGGCGGCAATCGCTGCCGCCGAGGTGGCGCGCGGCTGATCTGCCACCGAAACCGCGCCCAGAACCTGCGCGCCCCGGCCCAGCCAGACCACCGTCTGCGTGCTGTCGGCCAGCCCGGCAAAGGCCGGATGCGCCAGACCGGCCCCCATCCGCACCGCCAGACGCGGATTTCCGGCCCAGAGCGGGCCGGAGGCATCGGTGCCCGTGATCCCTTCGGACGGGATGGCGGTGATCCCCGTCACCCCGGCGGGGGTGACGCCGCGCGCTTCGGCCATGCGCCGGATCGCAGCGGCGATGTGGTGTTCCGATTGCGCCTCGATCCCCGCCATCAGGGCCAGAAAGCCTGCCTCGTCACCCGACAGCGCGACCAGCCCGGTCACCTCGGCCCGCCCCGTGGTCAGCGTGCCGGTCTTGTCGAAGGCAAAGGACTTGACCGCCGCAAGATTCTCCAGCGCCGCCCCGCCCTTGAACAGCACGCCCCCGCGCGCCGAGGCCGACAGCGCCGACAGGATCGCCGCCGGGACCGAGATCACGATGGCGCAGGGGCTGGCCGCGACCAGCAGCGTCGCCGCGCTGGGGCTGGCCGCGACCAGCAGCGTCGCCGCGCGGTAAAGCGCGTCCTGCGGTGCCCAGCCAAGCGCCAGCAGTGCGCCCCAGCACAGCAACGACCCGGCCAGGACAGCCACGGTATAGCGTTGCCCGAACCAGGCGCTGAAACGTTCGGACGGGGCCTTGGCCGCCTGTGCCTGGGTGACCAGCAGGATCATCCGGGCGACCGTGCTTTCGGATGACGGTTTCATCACCTCGACCGTCAGCACGCCGTTCAGGTTCACGGTCGCCTCGAACACGGCCGCCCCGGGGCCCTTGGTGACGGGCACCGATTCCCCGGTGACGGTGGCCTCGTCGATCCCTGCCTGGCCGTCACGGATCACGCCATCGACCGGCATCCGGGCGCCGGGACGGACCACCACGCGGTCACCGGGGACAAGGCCCGCGACGGCCACTTCGGTCACGCTGCCGTCGGCGTTCACGAGGAAGGCCGTTTCCGGGCGCAGCGCCATCAGCGCCTCGACCGCGCGGCGGGCCTTGCCCATCGCCATGTGTTCCAGGGTTCCCGCGCAGGAAAACAGTGTCAGCAGCACTGCCCCTTCCAGCGCGGCCCCCACGGCGGCGGCTGCAACGGCGGCCAGCACCATCAGCAGGTCGATGTCCAGAACGCGGTCTTCGATCAGCGTTTCCAGCGCCTCGGCGAAGGCAGGCAGGCCCCCGGCGACGAAGGTCAGGCAGATGCCAAGCAGCGCCGCCTCGGGCTGGCCCAGAAAGGGGGCTGCAACCGCCATGACCAGACCGATCACGGTCAGCCCGGACAGGATCAGGCCAGGTCGGTCGCTGTCATCGGCAGGGGATTGGCTGGGCATGGAACAGGGTCCTTCCTCGCATCCAGCGCAGGATAGACGCGCCGAGGACCGCAGGACAGCGCAAACGCCCGTCCAGCGGCCCGATACCGCAATCAGGCGGCGACGAACATTCCATCGGCCTTGAGGCCTGCATGGCATTCATCCAGCGATTTCCACGCGCGCTCGATCAGCACGTCGATCTCGGGCGGCGTGATGACCAGCGGCGGCGCGATGATCATCCGGTCGCCCACATGGCGCATGATGAGGTCGTTGGCAAAGCAGCGCTCGCGGCAGCGGTAGCCGACCTTGCCTTCCTCGGACGCGAATTTCGCGCGGGTTTCCTTGTTCGGCGTCAGCGCGATGGAGCCCATCAGGCCCACGAGCTTCGCCTCGCCCACCATCGGATGCTCGGTCAGGGCCTGCCATTTTGCGGCAAGGTAGGGATGCGCCACGTCGCGCACATGCTCGATGATGTGCTCGTCCTGCAGGATGCGCAGGTTTTCCAGCGCCACGGCGGCGGCGACCGGATGGCCGGAATAGGTGTAGCCGTGGTTGAAGTCGCCCGCCTTGCCGACGGTATGGGCAATCTCGTCGCAGACGATCGACCCGCCGATGGGCTGATAGCCCGAGGAGAGGCCCTTGGCGATGGTCATGATGTGCGGCCGGATGCCGAAAGTCTGCGACCCGAACCAGTTGCCGGTGCGGCCGAAGCCGGTGATGACCTCGTCCGCGATCAGCAGGATGCCATACTTGTCGCAGATGCGCTGAATCTCGGGCCAGTAGGTCGCGGGCGGCACGATCACGCCGCCCGCGCCCTGGATCGGCTCGCCGATGAAGGCGGCCACGTTTTCCACGCCAAGCTGGCGGATCATGGTTTCCAGTTCCCGCGCGCGGTGAAGCCCGAAGTCCTCGGGCGTCATCTCGCCGCCCTCGCTCCACCAGTCGGGCTGGCCGATGTGGACGATGCCCGCGATCATGCCGCCGTGCTTGTGGATGCCCGACATGCCGCCAAGCGACCCGCCGCCCATGGTGGAGCCGTGGTAGCCGTTGCGGCGCGCGATGATGATGCGCTTTTCCGGCTGGCCCTTGATGTCCCAGTAGCGGCGGACGAGGCGGATGTTGGTGTCGTTGGCTTCGGACCCCGAACCGGCAAAGAAGACGTGGTTCAGATCACCCGGTGCCAGTTCGGCGATCTTGGCGGCCAGGGCGATGGCGGGCACATGGGTGGTCTGGAAGAAGGTGTTGTAATAGCTGAGTTCCTCCATCTGCCGCGCGGCGACCTCGGCCAGTTCGCGGCGGCCATAGCCGATGTTCACGCACCACAGCCCCGCCATGCCGTCGATGATCCGGTGGCCTTCGCTGTCGTTCAGCCAGACGCCTTTCGCGCGGGTGATGACCCGCGCGCCCTTGGCCGCAAGTTCGGCCCCGGCGGTGAAGGGGTGCATGTGGTGTGCGGCGTCCAGCGCCTGAAGCTCGGCGGTGGGAAGGTTGGTGGTGATCTGGTTCATGACGGACTCGCAGGTTGAGAGAGCCGGGGGTTTCACACCCCCGGGCCCCCGTGGGATATTTTTGAACAGAAGACGGACGAAGGGGGGCAGAGGCCCGGATTCGGCGGGAAGAATTGGCGGCAGAATATGATCAAATCATGTGAAAGGCAAGAATTTGATCAAATCATTCCGCAGCATTTGCCGGACTCAGATTTCTCCGGCCGCCAGTGCCGCGCGGACCTGGTCGATGCCTTGCGCGATGTCGCGGGACATCGCATGGCCAAGCGCCTGCGGATCGCCCGCGCGCAGGGCCGCCAGCGCCTCGGAATGCTGGTCTGACAGGTCGCCTGTTCCCGCCCGGGCGCAGACCACGCGCAGCGACGGGCCGAAGCGCAGCCAGAGCGAACGGGCGATGTCGGTCAGCACCGGAGCCCCCGACGCTTCGTAAAGGGCGAAGTGGAAGCGGTGGTTTCCGGCAAGATAGCCCTGAACGTCACCCGCCCGAATGGCACGGTCGACCGAGGCATCGAGCGCCTCGAGCCGCTGGATCAACTGCGGTGCCGGGCGCGACCCGGCGAGGCTGGCCAGATGCGGCTCGATCGTCAGGCGGGCGAAGGCGATCTGGTCCAGCGCCGAGGCGGTCATCTGCGGCACCGCCACGCGGCGGTTGCCCTGCAGCGTCAGGGCACCTTCGGCAATCAGCCGTCGGATCGCCTCGCGCACCGGGGTCATGCCGGCGTCAAGGTCCTGGATCAGACCCTGGATCGTGACCGGCTGGCCGGGTTGCAGCCGCCCGAACAGGACCATGTCGCGCAGCCGACCATAGGTGACCTCATGATTCGGTATCTTGCGGTCGCCGTGCTGCATCCTGCCTCCGTGCCGGGGCGGCCGGTTGCCGGACCGGACCACCTGCCTGCGCTGCGTACCTTGCTGCCCTGCGTCTCCGGGCGGTGCGCGCAGACCCGGACCGGCAGGCGGGTACCGCAGGACGGGGCCGACGGCAAGGTTGCCGGCCGGTCGGCACTTGCAAAACCCCGCGCGAGGCGCATGACTGCGGTCGGAAGGAACCCGCTTGCGCCGCATTGTCCCGCCTTTTTCCCTGCCCGTGATCTCCGGCCCCGGTGTCTTGCGATGACGCGCGTGCCGCATCCGCGCTTTCTGCTGTTCCTGCTGGTCTCTGCCCTCGCAATAGCGGTGTTCTGGCCGCTGTTCGGGGGAGGGCAGGCGGTCGTCCTGGGGTTCGATGCCGGAGCCATCGCGTTTCTTGCGACGATCCTGCCGATGTGGTTCGAAGACGGTGCCGAAGCGATGCGCAGACGCGCGGCGCGCGATGATGGCGGGCGGGCGCTTTTGCTGCTGGTTTCGGTGCTGGCGCTGGTGGCGGTGCTGTCGGCGCTTGTCACGGTGGTGCGGTCGCATGCGCCTGCCACGGTGCCGGAGTTCCTGCAGGTGGTGCTGACCCTGATCGTGGCCTGGCTGTTCGTGAACACGATCTATGCGCTGCATTATGCGCATCTGTATTTCGATCAGGAAAGCGAAGGCGATGCCGGGGGCCTTTCCTTTCCCGGAACAGAGGCCCCGGTGTTTTCGGATTTCCTGTATTTCGCCTTTGTCATCGGCATGACGTCCCAGGTTTCGGACGTGACGATCCACAGCCGCCGGATGCGACGGACGGCGACGCTGCACGGGCTGCTTGCCTTCGGCTTCAATCTGGGCGTCATGGCCCTGACGGTCA
The DNA here is from genome assembly GCA_013297695.1 of Rhodobacterales bacterium. GTDB lineage: Bacteria > Pseudomonadota > Alphaproteobacteria > Rhodobacterales > Rhodobacteraceae > Aliitabrizicola. The sequence goes on from JAAFHX010000128.1 coordinate 7,382, forward strand.
ACGTCTTGTCCGGCGCGCTGTCGCAGGCTGCATCGAATTGAAGGGACCTGGCCCCCCTGCGCGCCGAAACCGATGCGGCATGGGCTTTGGATCGCTGGTCAGGCGGCCTGGGCGCCTGCAGGTGTGAAGGAGGCCCGTGCGGTGGTGCGCAGGGGGGCGGGAATGCGGATCGGCCCCTGGGCAAGGGCGGATGGTCCCCGCCTCGGGCCGGTCTGCGCAGGTTCGTCTCCGGGGGCAACCGTCAGGCGGCTGCGCCCGGATGTCGTCTGTTCCCGGAGGTTCCCCGCCGGGACCGCCTCTTGAGCGGGGCCGGGACCCGGGGGAACGCGGAGCGCCGCGCCGCCCCCGGACCTGCCGTCACAGGGCGGCGATGGCCGTGGCGAGCGTCTGCGCAAAGGGCGTCGTGGGGCGCCCGATCAGCCGCGACAGGGTGCGGCTGTCGTCCTGCAGCGCGCCTTGCGCTGCCTGCAGGTCGGAATCGGCCAGCATCCGGGCCACGACTTCGGGCAGGCCAAAGCCGGTCAGGAGACCGGCATAGACGTCGGGCGGCAGGTCGTTGTACGGGATCGTCCGCCCGGTGACGCGCGACAGTTCGGCGGCGAATTCTGGCATCGAATGGCTGTCATCACCTGCAAGCTCGTATACCCTGCCCGCATGGGCATCATCCAGTGCCGTGACGGCAATGGCCTCGGCATAGTCGGCGCGCGATGCGGTGGAAAATCGGCCTGCGCCGGAACTGCCGATCAGCGCCCCGGCGGCCAGCGCCCCGGCGAGCGATCCGGTCTGGTTCTCGGTGTACCAGCCGTTGCGCAGAAGGGTCGCGGGCAGGCCCGAGGCGCGGATGGCCGCCTCGGTTCCGGCATGGTCGGCGGCCAGCACCATGGGCGAGGTTTCGGCCCGCAGCAGCGAGGTGTAAAGGATGCGCCCCACGCCGGCCGCCACGGCAGCGGCGATGACCGCCTTGTGCTGGCCGACCCGGTCGGCGAAGTCGTTCGACGAGATCAGCACCAGAACATCGACCCCTGCCAGCGCCGCAGGCAGTGTTTCGGGGCGGGTGTAGTCGGCGGCCCGGACCGGCACGCCCAGATCGGCGGCCCCGGCGGGGGTGCGGGCCAGGGCGATGATCCCGGCCTCGGGCGCGCGGCGGCGCAGGGCGGCGATGGCAAGGCGGCCAAGCTGGCCGGTCGATCCGGTGACGGCGATGGTGGATGGCATGGAAAGCTCCTGTGGTTGTGACAGGGCGCAGATAAACCTTTCCTTACGAAACGGAAGTACCTACATTGATGTTAGTATGAAGAGAGAGGCGCAGATGACCGAGGCAATCGCAGCCGATGCGCTGCTTGACCGGATGCGGCACAAGGGTGACGTGATGCAGCGCGATTGCCCGTCGCGCGCGATCTTGCAGCACCTGACCAGCCGGTGGGGGGTGCTTGTTATGCTGGCCCTTCTGCCCGGCCCCCGGCGCTTTTCCGCGCTGCGCCGCCGGATCGGCGGGGTCAGCGAGCGGATGCTGGCCCAGACGCTGCAGCAGCTTGAGGGTGACGGAATGATCTGGCGGCGCGCGCATGCGGTGGTGCCGCCGCATGTGGACTACGGCCTGACCCCGCTGGGGACCGAGGCTGCCGGGCGCATCCTGGGGCTGGCGGGCTGGATCGAGGACAACCTGTCCGATATCCTGTCGGCGGCGCAACAGCGTGCGGCGTGACGACCGCGCTTGCAGGCCGGGGGAGGATGGGCAAGCAGGTGCGTGCCCGGCATCGCGGGAAGCATTGGGTCCGGCGGGTGCGGGGGGATCGATGCTGAGTCCTGACGCGGACAGGCCGGATGCCCGGACCGTTCAGGGTACGTCCCCTCATGGCGCAGATATCCCAGGGGGCGGGCTCTTGCGCGGTCGCTCCTCTGGCATAGCCGAGAGGCCGGGTGTCACGCATCGAAGCAGCCTGACCGAAAAAGTGGGGTAAAATAATACCTCTATCATAAGCCAATGTTTTACATGACTAATTATTGAAAAGCTGCTCTTGACCTGACGCGCGGGTTCGGCCATATACCCCCATCCGAAGTGCGGGGGGCTGCCCCTGCCGCCCAACCGCTGAGAGATACCGATGAAAACCTTTACCGCAACGCCGGCGGACATCGACAAGAAGTGGATCCTGATCGATGCCGAAGGCATTGTTCTGGGCCGTCTTGCGACCACTGTCGCGAACATTCTGCGCGGCAAGCACAAGCCGACCTTCACGCCGCACATGGACATGGGCGACAATGTCATCGTCATCAACGCCGACAAGGTGCAGATGACCGGCAACAAGCGCGAGGACAAGCGCTATTACTGGCACACCGGCTATCCCGGCGGGATCAAGTCGCGCACCGCGCGGCAGGTGCTGGAAGGGGCCCACCCCGAGCGCGTGGTGGAAAAGGCCGTAGAGCGGATGATCACCCGCAACCGCCTGGGCCGCCAGCAGATGACCAACCTGCGAATATATGCCGGTGCGGCGCATCCGCACGAGGCGCAGCAGCCTGTCGTTCTCGACCTTGCGTCGAGGAACCCGAAGAACACCCGGAGCGCATGAGCATGGCCGACATCAAATCCCTTGACGATCTGAAGACGGCCGTCGGCGGCAGCGTTGCGGACGTGGCCGTGGTTGCGGTCGCCCCGCGCGAGCCGATGCGCGATGCCCAGGGCCGTGCCTATGCCACCGGCAAGCGCAAGAACGCGATCGCCCGCGTGTGGATCAAGCCGGGGTCGGGCAAGGTCGTGGTCAACGGCAAGACGATGAACGACTATTTCGCGCGCCCGGTGCTGCAGATGATCCTGCGCCAGCCCTTCACCATCGCAGGCCGCGAAGGCCAGTTCGACGTGATGGCGACCGTGGTTGGCGGCGGACTGTCGGGCCAGGCGGGGGCCGTGAAGCACGGCATCTCGAAGGCGCTGCAGCTTTACGAACCGGGCCTGCGCGGTGCGCTCAAGGCCGCAGGCTTCCTGACGCGCGACAGCCGTGTGGTCGAACGGAAGAAATACGGCAAGCGCAAGGCGCGGCGCAGCTTCCAGTTCTCCAAGCGCTGATCGGTTCCTTCGCCGCTTCTGCCAGCAAGACGCGCCTTCGGGCGCGTTTTTTCATGGCGGCCTGCCGCGCGGGCGGGTTGGCGGGGCTGCGGCAGCGTGGCCCCTGCCAAGCATGTTGCAATGCGCAGCGCCGCGCGCTTGTATGACAGCATTCCGCAGGGGAATGCGGACAAACCAGGGCCTCGCGCCGATGCCGGAACGCGGGGCCGCCGACAGGAGAACGGGATGATGAAGGGTTGGATCGCGGGGGCCTTCGCACTGGCGATGGCGACGGGCGCGCAGGCGGCCGATGACGTCACGCTGCAGTTGAAATGGGTGACCCAGGCGCAGTTCGCGGGCTATTATGTGGCCAAGGCCAAGGGGTTCTACGACGAAGAGAACCTGAACGTCACGATCAAGCCGGGCGGCCCCGACATCGCGCCGACGCAGGTGGTTGCGGGCGGCGGGGCGGATGTGGTGATCGACTGGATGCCCTCGGCGCTGGCCGCGCGCGAAAAGGGTTTGCCGCTGGTGAACATCGCGCAGCCGTTCAAGTCCAGCGGCATGATGCTGACCTGCCTCGCGGAAAGCGGCGTGAAGACCCCGGCGGATTTCCCCGGCAAGACCCTTGGCGTGTGGTTCTTCGGCAATGAATATCCGTTCCTGTCCTGGATGGCGACACTGGGCATCCCCACCGACGGCAGTGCCAAGGGCGTGACGGTGCTGAAGCAGGGCTTCAACGTCGACCCGCTGCTGCAGAAGCAGGCGGCCTGCATCTCGACCATGACCTACAACGAATACTGGCAGGTGATCGACGCAGGCATCAAGCCGGAGGATTTGGTGACCTTCAAGTATCAGGACGAGGGCGTGGCG
>JAAFHX010000129.1 GCA_013297695.1 Rhodobacterales bacterium
CGGTCCGAACCGGCCTCGTGCGCCCGATCCTGAAGGGTGACAGGCTGACGGTGAACCCCTGGACGGGCGAGACCTCGCTTGCCGCGCTGCTGTCGCAGGCGGGCTATGCGACGGTAGCCGTGGGCAAGTGGCATATCGGCGAACAGCCCGGCATGCGTCCCTTCGACGTGGGCTTCGACGAATTCTACGGCTTCTACGGCGCGCAAAAGGAGATCACGCAGGAATTCGACGTGCGCCGCTATCCCGATCTTGTGCTCGACCCCGAAAAGCTGGCCGCCTATCACGCGCTCGGTGCCGACATCGATCTGGTGCAGGCCCGCAAGGGCGACGCTGAAGCCGAGGTCGCCTTCAAGACGACCGGCATCGAGGACATCGCCGAGGCCGACCTGCGTCTGCGCGACCATTCGGTCGCCCGCATCGCAGAGCTTGCCGCCGCCGACAAGCCGTTCTTCCTGTACCATGCCTTCATGAAGGTCCACACCGACAACTTCCCGTCAAAGGAATTCACCGGCGCCAGCGCATCGAAGTATCCCTACAAGGATTCGCTGGTCGAGGTGGATGCGATCATCGGCGACCTCGTGGCGGCGCTGGACCGGGCCGGGGTGTTGGACAACACGCTGGTCTTCGTCACGTCGGACAACGGCCCGCAGATGGACATGTGGCCCGACGCCGGGTTCACGCCGTTCCGCGGCGCCAAGGGCACCACCTGGGAAGGCGGCGTGCGGGTGCCGGGCATCGCCTATTGGCGCGGCATGATCGCGCCGGGGCGCGTGTCGGACGGGCTGTTCGACCTGATGGACCTGTACAACACCGCCGCCAACCTTGCCGGGGCGGGTGACCGCATTCCGCAGGACCGCTACATCGACGGGATCGACCAGACCGCCTTCCTGCTGGCCGATGACGGACAGTCGGCGCGCGAGAATGTCTACATGTGGATGGGCAACACCTTCGGCGCGATGCGGATGCGGGAATACAAGATCCATCAGAATGTGGCCATGGCGCAGGAACAGTTCCTGTGGATCGACATGGCGACCATCGATGGCACCGGCACCGCGCCGTGGCTGTTCAACCTCTACATCGACCCGAAAGAGGAATACCCGGTCGGCCACCGCATGAACGCCTGGACCGCCGTCCTGGGGGCCGAGGTCAAGGCCCATCTGGCGACCTTCCGCGCCTATCCGCCAAAGCAGATCGGGCTCGAATGAAGGTCGCACCGGGAAGGTCGAGAACAAGGGGGTAATTTCTGCTTCGCCCCCCCCGACGTCAGAAAATACCCGTCCTGGCCCCGGTTCGGTGCAGGTGGCGGATCGTCCGTGCTGCAACCGCTGGATCAGCCTGCTGAACGCGAAAGCGTCCTGCACAGGGCGGCGACCGACCGCGCGTGATCGAAAGCCTGCGGAAACGCGACAGTCTGCGCAACAGAGAACAGCGATGGCCTGAAGGGACCTCTCCCCACGACAGAATCCGGCGCAGAGGCGGGCCAAAACGACGGGCTGTGCTGACGGCGGGTCCTGCGGGCGGGGCCCACCCACCTTGGGTGCCCGGGTCGACTTGGGTGCACCAGATCGCCGACCGCACCGCGATGGCCACGCAGGCGAAGGCAGGGTTCGACCTTTTCGTCGGGGTCCGGGATCGGACACGCTGCGGCCCGCGCGGTCGTCAAACCGGACGTCGCTTTCCCCCGCCGTATGGATGGTCGCCTTTGCCTGATCGTATCGGCGGCGGTCAGGCTACGGCAAGGTGTTGAAGCGTGCCTTTCGACGGCGAACCCTGTAGTGTCGAGGGCAACGCGCGGGGCATAGGCTGCGCGCGGGCTGCAGGGAGGGTGCCATGCCTTTCACCGACATCAACCGCTGTGCGCACATCGTTGCCCGCCCCGGCTGCGCCTGCTGCACGGCCGAGGTGCGCGCCCTGACCCGGCGGGTCAACGCCGATCTGTCGCGGCGCGGCTTCATCGCGGGGACGGCGGCGTCGGTGGCCCTGCTGGGGATCGCGGCCTATACCCCCGTACGGGCGCAGGCTGCCGATCCGAAGTCGGTGACGCTGTTCACCAATGTGCGGCTGTTCGACGGTCTTGCGCTGACGACCCGCGACGGGGTGTCGGTTCTGGTCGCGGACGGCCGGATTGCCGATGTGGTTCAGGGTCCGCTGTCGGTGCCCGACGGGGCCACGGTGATCGACGGCGGCGGGCGCACGCTGATGCCCGGCCTGATCGACGCGCATTGGCACACCATGCTGGCCAGCCTGCCGATTGCCCAGATGCTGACGGCCGATGCGGGCGACATCCACTTTGCCGCCGCGCGCCAGGCGGAACGCACGCTGATGCGCGGGTTTACCACGGTGCGTGACGCGGGCGGGCCGTCCTTCCCGCTCAAGCGCGCCATCGACAGCGGCAGCGTCGTCGGCCCGCGCATCTATCCGTCCGGCGCGATGATCTCGCAGACCTCGGGGCATGGAGATTTCCGCGCGATCTGGGAACTGCCGCGCGTGGGCGGCGTTCTGCAGCGGGGCGAGCAACTGGGCGCCTCGCGCATCGCCGACGGGCGCGATGCGGTGATGCAGGCGACGCGCGAGCAGTTGATGCTGGGGGCCAGCCAGATCAAGATCGTCGCCGGGGGCGGGGCGTCGTCGAACTACGATCCGCTCGATGTCCTGCAGTTCTTCCCGGAGGAGATCGAGGCCGCCGTTCTCGCCGCCGCCGACTGGGGCACCTATGTCTGTGCGCATGTCTATACCCCGCGCGGGATCCAGCGCTGCCTTGACGCGGGCGTGCGCAGCATCGAACACGGGCACCTGACCGACGAGGAGACGGTCCTGCGCATCGCCGATGCGGGGGCGGTGTGGAGCATCCAGCCCTTTTCCGCCGAGACCCGCCCGGACAAGGGCGCAGGCGTGCCACCCGACGCCAAGGTGCGCCAGCTCTGGGTCGGGACCGACACCGCCTATGCCCTTGCGGTCAAGCACAAGGTGCCGACCGGGTTCGGCACGGACATCCTGTTTGACGCGGCGCTGTGCGAAACGCAGGGGCTGCTGCTGGCCGATCTGAAGCGCTGGTACACCCCCGCGCAGGCGCTGGTGCAGGCGACTTCACAGAATGCATTCATCCTGGCCATGTCCGGCCCGCGCAATCCCTATCCCGGCGATCTTGGGGTGATCCGGAAAGGCGCACATGCCGACATGATCCTGTGCGAGGGGAACCCGACCGAGAGACTTGATCTGGTCGCCGACCCGGACACGAATTTCCGGGTCATCATGAAGGCGGGCACGGTCCACAAGAATACTCTAGCAGGCTGACAGGTCGGCGCGTATGGCGGACAACTGGTAGGCTGCACCAGAACAGATTTGGGCGTGGGGCAGTGTTGCCGACCTGTCGTTGCTATTTGCCGGTTTCAGGCGATCGGGACGTGTCTGGATTGACTGCCCACCCAGAATTACCACAGTTCCGCGCCGGAACCGGACAGGAAAGACGCCAGCCGTGCGCCAGATCACTCGCAACACAGACCCGCCGCATCGCCCTTCCCTTCCGCGCAAACCGCAACGTGCCAATGGCCGGGTGCGCTATGAGCATCTGCTGGACGCAGCCGAGCACCTTCTTGTTGCGGACGGTCCCGATGCCCTGACGATCCAGCGGCTGGCGCAAGCGGCCGGGGTGCCGATGGCGTCGGTCTATCACTTCTTTTCCGGCCCTTCCGCCGTGTCGATCGGGCTGGCCGAGCGATACCTCGCGGGGCTGGCAAAGGTGATCGGGCAACCGGTCCCCGATGCCGCGACACTGACCTGGCAGGATATTGTCGCCGCGCTGATGGATCGCGCAGTCGGCTATTACATCGCGCATCCCTATGCACAGCGGCTGATCCTGGGGTCCGATCACAGTTGGCAGATCCGCCAGTCCGATCTGGCCAACAACCGGCTGCTGGCCGACTTCGCAGCCGATCTTCTGGCCCCCAGGTTTCCGCAGGCAGACCCTGAGGCCCTGCACCGGGCCATCATCGTGGCCATTTCCGTCGGTGATGCGGTGCTGACCCTGGCCGTCGCCGAACAGGGCGGGATCACGCCAGCCTTCGGACACGAGGCCACCCTGGCAATCTGCGGCTACATGGCCGCGAAGTTCGGCACGCAGGACCAAGCGAATCCTTGATTAGGCGATAAATATCGATCAAAATTGCCAAGTCGCGTGCGCTGTTCTGGCGATGGATGCTCGTGCCGGTGTTCTGGCCCTGGGCGTTGTGCAACCGCTTGCTGGCCTGACCCTTGATCCGGAGTTCCCGCCATGACCGATGCCCCTGCCAACCAGACCTCGATGCCGCCACAGGCCAACCCGGCAGGTCTTGACCGCCGCAGCTTTCTTGCGGCCTCGGGCGTCGCTGCAGCCTCGGGCCTGATCGGGGTCGGGCCGCTGGCCACCGGCAAGGCCCATGCCAGTGCGGCGGATGCCGAGATCACCGGCTGGACGGCAGATACCCTTTCGGGCCACATCAGGGCCCGCGACGTGTCGTGCCGCGAGGTGATGGAGGCCTACCTGGCGCAGATCGACCGTGTGAACCCGCAGGTCAACGCCATCGTGCAACTGCAGGACCGCAAGGGCCTGATCGCGCAGGCGACCGAGCGTGACGACCAACTGGCGCGGGGCGAACACCTGGGCTGGATGCACGGGATGCCGCAGGCGATCAAGGACACGGCCTGGGCCAAGGGGATCGTCTCGACCGCCGGGTCGCCCCTCAACAAGGATTTCGTCCCGCCGGTGGATGCGATCATCGTCGAACGTGCCCGCAAGGCGGGGGCGATCCTGCTGGGCAAGACCAACGTGCCGGAATGGGCGTTGGGGTCGAACACGTTCAACCCGCTGTACGGCACCACCAACAATCCGTACAACCTGCAAAAGACGGTCGGCGGCAGCAGCGGCGGGGCGGCGGCGGCGTTGGCGTCGCACATGCTGCCGGTGGCCGATGGCAGCGACATGGGCGGGTCGATCCGCAACCCTTCGGCCTTTTGCAACGTCTACGGCCTGCGCCCGTCGGCCGGGGTCGTGCCGTTCTGGCCCTCGGACGAGCTGTTCATCCAGCAGTTCGCGATCGAGGGTCCGATGGGCCGCACCGTGCGCGACGTGGCGATGCTGCTGTCGGTTCAGGCGGGCAGCGATCCGCGCGCGCCCTTGTCGGTCAACCTTGATCCGTCGCAGTTCACCGCAGCACTTGACCGCGACATGACGGGCACCCGCATCGCCTGGATCGGCGACTGGAACGGGCATTTCCCGCTGGACCCTGGCGTGAAGGATATCTGCGAGGCCAGCCTGGCGACCTTCACCGACCTTGGCTGCATCGTCGAGGCCGCCACCCCCGCCTTCGATCCGGCCGAGCTTTGGCAGATGTGGCTGACGCTGCGGGCCTTCATCATGGGGAACTATCTGAGCGTCTATTTCGCCGACCCCGTGAAGCGCGAGATGCTCAGCCCCAATGCGATCTGGGAGGTCGAACGGTCGCTCACGCTGACCCAGCAGCAGGTCTTTGCCGCTTCGGTGTCGCGCACCGCCTGGCACATGGCAGTGGAAGCGTTCTTTGCCGAGTACGACTTCGCCATCGCCCCCACGGCGCAAGTCTTTCCGTTCGACAGCGTGATCCCCTACCCCAAGGTTGTCGGCGGGCGCAGCATGGAAACCTATCACCAGTGGATGGAGATCGTGCTGCCCTGGACGCTGGCGGGCACCCCGGTGATGAATGCGCCTGTCGGGTTCAATGCCGAAGGTCTGCCGATGGGCATCCAGATCATCGGCAGGCGGCAGTCTGATCTTGCCGTGCTGCAGATGGCGCGGGCCTATGAACAGGAGACCGGCTGGGTCGAAAAGTTCCCCGCGAAGGTCCGGTAGCCGGTCACCCGGGGCCGGCCGTGCCTTGCCCTCAATCCTGAGGCCGACAGGTGACAGACAGGGTCTTTGTGCCTTAGCATGAACCGACACGATCAGGAGGGATCGGGGATGGCTTCTGCACGAACAACCGTACTTGTGGGAACGACCAAGGGGGCCTTTCTGATCGACGGGGGCTCGGACCGGTCGGGGTGGACCGTCTCGGGCCCGTTCTGCGACGGCTGGCCGATCAACCATGTCATCGGCGATCCGGCGACGGGGCGGATTTACGCCGGGGGTGGCGGCGACTGGCATGGCGCGGGCGTCTGGCGGTCCGACGATGGCGGTCAGACCTGGGCAGTGGCCAGGCTGACCACGGGCAAGATGGATGGCTGGGCCGCGAATGACGCCGATTTCGCCGCCATGATCGGCTGGACCGATGCGCCGCTGCCCTTTGCCGACCGCTTCGCGCAGATCTGGTCCCTGGGGCTTGCCGGCGGCACGCTTTATGCCGGAACCAAGCCCGCCAGCTTGCTTGCCAGCCGGGATGGCGGCGGAACCTGGGGCCTTGTGCAAGGCCTGTCCGACCACCCCTCGGCCGGGTCCTGGTCGCCCGGTGCGGCCGGGCTGGTGCTGCATTCCATCGTGGCCGACCCCGACAACCCCGACAAGCTGTGGATCGGCATTTCCGCTGCAGGCGTCTTTGCCACCGAAGATGGCGGCGCGACATGGGAGCGGCGCAACCGTGTGTCGAACGCCGGGGCCTGCGAGGGCCATGACCACCCCGCCGCGCCACGCGACGGCGAGACCGGCCATTGCGTTCACAACATGATGCGCGCGGCGGGGGCGGGGGATGTGCTGTATCAGCAGAACCACCACGGGGTCTGGCGGTCTGCCGATGGCGGGCGCAGTTGGGACGACATCACGGCCGGCCTGCCCTCGACCTTCGGTTTTCCGATCCGGGTGCATCCGCGCGACCCGCAGACGATCTGGACGCTGCCGCTGAACGGCGACATGGCCGGGCGGTTCCCACCCGGCGCGGCGGCGGCGGTGTGGAAATCGTCGGATGGCGGCAAGACCTGGGCCGACAAGCGCACCGGCCTGCCGCAGAAAGCCTGCTACTTCACCGTCTTGCGCCAAGGCATGGCCGGAGACACGCAATCCCCGGCGGGGGTCTATTTCGGCACCAACAGCGGGTCGGTCTTTGCCAGCCTGGACGAGGGCGAAACCTGGTCCGAGATCGCCGAACACCTGCCGACGGTCCTGGCCGTCGAGGTGCTGGAACGCGGCTAGGAAAAGCGTCACTTTCCGTGCCTGTGTCGTGATCCTTGTCGGCACGTGGACACACTAACGAGCGCGAAAAACGATCCCGACTGAGAGGTATGGCATCGCCGCATCTCACAGTGGGATCAGACACCTAGAGCGTGTCTGGTTCATGTTGAAGCATATCCTGCATGGCGAAGGTAGTTTTGGCACTCGGCTGGTGTGAAGGCGTCGAGAGGTGTTCCCACCCGTCGCCATGAGGCTTCGACGCTGCGTTCATCGGCTTTGCGGAACAGGGTCTTGAGCTTTGCAAAGACCATCTCGATGGGGTTCAGGTCCGGACTGTAGGGCGGCAGGAACAGAAGATGCGCCCCGGCATCGCGAATGAGGTGCCGGGCGGGAAGGCCTTTGTGGCTGCCGAGGTTGTCGGCGATGACGACATCTCCGGGGGCGAGCGTCGGGACGAGACATTGGCCGACCCAGGCGGTGAAAGCATCTCCGTTGATCGGCCCGTCCAGGACGAAGGGCGCGACGATCCCGTCGTGGCGCAGCCCGGCGAGGAAGGTCAGCGTCTTCCAGTGGCCGTGCGGGACATGCGCCGTCAGGCGCTTGCCCCGCGTGGCCCAGCCGCAGGTCCGGGTCATGTTGGTCTTGATCCAGGTCTCGTCGATGAAGATCAGACGCCCGGGATCAAGCCGGTGCTGGTGCGCGCGCCAGCGCGCCCGGAACCGCGCGACCTTCGGGCGCATCTGCTCGGCAGCCATCAGGGTCTTTTTTTGACCGTCTGGCCCGCGCGCCTCACAAACCGCCAGACCGTGTCATGCGCCACCCGAACGCCGCGCGCGGCAAGTTCCGCCGTCAGCGCCCGCATCGTCAGGTCGGGCTTCTCGGCCAGCCGGGCCAGCAGCCAGTCCCCACTTTCGCCAGCGAGCGCCGCGCGGCGGCTCCCTCCAACCTTGCCGGGAACCTGGCCGCGCCCCGCGCGCTGTCGCTGCCCGATCCGCACCGCCGAGGCCACCGAAATACCGAAACGCTTCGCCGCCGACCGGACGGTCTCCCCTTCCTCAAGCGCCTTGGCAACCCGTATCCTGATATCTACAGACAGTGGCAAAACCATGCTTCCCTCCATCATCTGGTCGAAGCAGTGAATCACCAAAGATCGCCTCCGGGAACCCACATTCCGATTCAATCAGATGCGGACTTGCTCTAGCTGATCTTCTTGTCGATGAAGCCCAACGTCGATGCATTCTCTAAAAGCGTCCGAACCTTGCTCCGATCCAGCCCATTCGGCACATCGGCATCGATCTCGAGCTTAAGTGTCACCTCGCTGCCGGGAAGCACGGTAAGCTGTTCGATGATTGCCTCCACAATCTGCCGCATTTCGTGTGCAGGCCGATCTGCCGAGATCATGACGGTCCCCATGAACCGAGTAGGATCGCGTTCAGCCTGCACGACAGCTGCCGTTGGCTTCAGGCCGGTCTGTTCTGCCGCAGCTTTCGCGGGTGTCTGCACCGGTTCCGATGGTGCAGCAGCGGCCGCTGCGGTTTCAAGCGTCTGCTTTTCCGCCACCTCTGGCTTCACGATCACACTGTCGGAGTCGATGACCACCGGGGCGTTCGCGGCATTCTGCAGGACCAAGCCAATGTAGCGGCCGCTCTTTTCGTCCCATCGTTCCGCATAGGCGAATGGACCGGGCACCATAGCGCCGACGGCCGCGCGCACGGCCTTGATCAGGACGTTCCGATCCTTGACCCGCGGCAGGTAGATGTAGCGATTCAGGTATTCCCAGAGATCCCTGAGCGACAGGTGGCCTTTCCCATTCCAAAAGTACTTCTGCAGTTCGCGGTCTAGTCGGGCGGGACCAAGCTCCGGCAGCAGGCCCTCGTCGCTGGCCAGCTTCTTGCTGGCACGGGAAAGAAGGCCATCCTGCGCGGGAACCTTGGACGCAATCCACTCGACATCGGCCTGCGCGCCATCCTGCATCGGATACAGGAGGTAGCACCAGGTCTCCTTGAGCCGCGTCTTCACAGTCTCGGTCGCCTCGGCAACCTTTGCCTTGGCAAGCGCGCTGTCTCGCTGCGTCAGGTTCAGCCGATCCGTGTCTTTGACGATCCCTGCCCAAGCTAAGGACGAACGCATCGCCTCCTTCAGCCCATCAAGCTGACGCGACTCCGCCGCGAGGAAAACGAGCATGTTGCGATAGACCCGCGGCGTGGAACCCCGCTGGAGGAGGATATCTTTGGCCTCGGCCATCGCATCGGAGTTCTCGCGTCCAGTATGCGGATAGGCCACGCCAAGCACAACGGCACGAACGCCACCGGCTTCGTCGGGAACGTCAGCGGAACTGCTTGGCGCGACCTGCACGGTGTCGAAGTGCCCGCGGTCGCCCAAACCGTTGATGTAGGTCGCCAGCGCCTTGTCGATTTCCAGAAGGACCAGCGGCTCTTCAATCTGCCCGGCCCGATCTGCCGCGAGCCGATTGAGGCTGGCAGACATCGAGTACCAGTATCGGCCAAGATCTCCATGCATGAACCTGGCATTGTTCGCGAGGCGGCGGAGGGCATCGCCGAAGATGGCGGGCCGCTCACCCGGCTGCACCACACCCAGATTGATCTGACGATCATCGAGGCCCTTGTTGTCTTGCCCATGGGTCGGCGCGGTTCCCATGAAGATCGCCCGAGCCACGCGGCGGGCGGCCGAGTAACGGTTGAGGTTCGGGGCAGACTGATCGATCCGGTAGGGCGTCGAGTTCGGCCCATCGACATCGCCTGCGATGATCGACTGCCACGACACGTCGAGGTAATGCAGCAACTCCGGTTCGACGCGCGCCGAGCTGATGGAAACGCTGCCCCGCATGATCATCACCGAGGGATCGTTGTTCATCCACAGTTCGTGGATCACCTGAGCCATCAACCGCAGCACGCCACGTGTGCGCTGGAATTTCTCCAGCGAACCCCAGCTGGTGTAGAGCTGGTCAAACAGCTCCGGATGGATCGGATACGCCTTTTCCAGCTTCCGACGATAGTCTTCGCCCTCGCAGTTCTGCGGAAATTCGTTCGGGCTGTCGCGATACATCTTCGCAAACTGCTTCAACGTGTTGTCCCGGTGGTGAAACTTGTCGCCCGGGATTTCCTTGAACAGTCGCCGACGGACGATCTCGTAGCTTTCCTCCTGGTCGGCCGGGCGCCAGCCGGTCTCGACCCGGCTGAAAGTCTGCTTCAGACGCGAAAGCGCCTCCTGGCCCCCTTCCCCGCCGACTTCGATCTGCGACGCGGGCAGAGATGCCACCAGCAGCGTGCCTGGGCTGGCCTTTACAGCCTCAGTCAGCGACTGCACGAACGAAAGGTTTGAGTCGAAAGACCCCGAAGGCAGCCCTTCCACCTTGTAGATTTGGCGCAGGTAGGCGACCCACTCGTCGATCAGGATCAGCGACGGCGCGCATTGCCGGAAAAGCTCTTCCAGTAGGTTCGACCCCGGCGCGATCCCGTTGGCGTCATTCTCGGCCACCAGCGCATAGCCCGCCTCGCCCCCAAGCTGGAACGCCAGTTCCCCCCAGGTCGTGCGGATCGGCCGACCATAATCCTTCTGCCGTTTTGCCGCGTCCGACGGGCCATAGGAGGTGCCCACCAGCACCGCGCGGTTCACCTTGCCGGGCACGGTCAGCCCTTCGCGCGACAGAAGCTGGTCGAGCCCCGGCAAATCCTCGACCGGGGCGCCCCCCGCCATGTGGTAAAGCGCCAGCATCGAGTGGGTCTTGCCACCGCCGAAGTTGGTCTGCAGTTCCACCACCGGATCGCCACCGGTGCCCGACAGCCGCTTGGCCGCGCCGATCAGTAGGGTCGACAGGCCCGAGGTCAGATATGTGCGCGAAAAGAACTCGGTCGGGTTGCGGTATTCCGACGGCGCGCTGCCGTTATGCACCTTGGCCAGGTCGGCTGCGAACTCTGCCTGCTGGAACTCGCCGGTGGCCACGTCACGATGCGGCTCCACCACCTCGCGCCACGGCAGCAGACCCGCCACCGTCTCGACCGAGATGTCAGACCGCTGGCTCTTCTTCCGTTCCTCGTTGCGCTGCAATTCGGTGAACTTCGTGCGCA
>JAAFHX010000013.1:0-37771 GCA_013297695.1 Rhodobacterales bacterium
AAAGGGCGGTGTCGCGGCTGCCTTCGGTGGTCGCTACGTCGCGCACATGGACATGGGCGATGGCAGCCCCCGCCTCGGCCACAGCCAGCACATCGGCGGCGATCTGTTCCGGCGTGACCGGCACATGCGGGTTCTTTTTCGGCCCCGGCCCCGCGCCCGTCACGGCGCAGGTGATGAAAACGTCATGGTTCATGGTCGGTCTTTCGTTCTGAATGTCAGAGGTTTCGCAGGGCGGCCGTTGCAGCCGCATCGATGGACCGTCCATCCGGGGTCAGTGCCACGCCATAGGCCGCGCGGGCATGACCCGCGGTAATGTAGCCATCCAGAACATCATCCAGCACGCGGGCCGGATCGCGGTCCCGGGCCGGGCCCCAGCCTCCGCCCCCGGTGCTGAGAAATTCAAAAGCATCACCGGGCGCAAAGCGGTGCGATGACAGAAGCGGGCTTTTCCAGCTTCCATCGGCGCGCACCCCGCCGATGACCTCACGCCCGCCGTCGGGGCGTTCCTGCACCAGAACCTGCACCGGGCTCGACCCGCCGCCGTTCACGCCGGGGCTGCCGTCGATGGTGCGCGACGTTTCGATGCTCAACTCACCCCCGCCAAGGAAGCGGAACCTGAACCGCGCGCCAAGGCCCCCCCGGTTCTGCCCCGGCCCGCCGCTGTCAGCCCGCAGGTCAAAGGCCTGCACATGGACAGGATACAGAAGCTCTGCCGCCTCGGCCGGCATGTTGGTGCAGTTGCCAAGGGGGTCGAGCGTGACGCTCAGCCCGTCATTGTAGGGCGTGCCCCCCCACCCTCCGGCGGGAATGTCGGAAAAGACGTCGATCCGCCCGCCCGGCCCCCGCACGGCGGCCACGAACCAGTTGGCATCGGCGCAGGTCGGCGCGATGGCCAGACCGGGGATCGCCTGCGCCACGGCCTGCCAGATGGCGCTTTGCACCTTGCCCGAAGTTACCGTGGTGCAGCCCACCACAGGTGCCGGCCATTTGGCGTTCAGCCAGCAGTCATCCGGCAGGGTCAGCGTGATCGGCGCGAACATGCCCGCATTGGGCGGCGCATCGGGGGCCAGGAAGAACTGCAGCGCGGTGTAGACCGCCGCCGTGGTGTTGGCATAGGGCGAGTTGATCGCGCCGGCCACCTGACCATCGCTGCCGGTGAAATCGACGTGGATGTCGGTGCCCTTGACCGTCAGCTTGACGCGAACCCAGACCTTTGCATCCGAGATCCCGTCGCTGTCGGCATAGTCTGCCGCGTGATATTCACCGTCCGGGATGTTGGCGATGGCGGCGCGGACGATCCGCTCGGTATACTGGATCATCTCGCCCATGCCGCGCAGCAGGGTGTCACGGCCATACTTGCGGGCTGTCGCCTGCAACTCTTCTTCCGCCGCCAGCAGCGCGCCCATATGGGCCTGCAGATCGCCCTTGATGTAATGGGGCGTGCGGCTGTTGCGCAGCATGATCTCCAGAAGGTCCGGGTTCAGCCGGTAGCCTTCGTAAAGCTTCAGGGGCGGCAGGCGCAGCCCTTCACCCGCGACATGGGTGCCGAAGCCCTGGCCCCCGGGGCCGCCGCCGCCCAGGTCCATCCAGTGGCCCCGGCTGACGGCAAAGCCGATCAGATGATCGCCGTCATAGACCGGCATCGTCAGCGTGACGTCGTTGATATGCGTGCCGCCGTCGTAGGGGTCGTTCAGCACCACAACGTCGCCCGGCTTCAGCCCGTCCTTGCCGAACTTGCGCGCCACGGCCTGCACGCTGAAATGCATGGCGGCAAGGTGGACCGGGCAGTTTGCCGTCTGCCCGATCAGCCGCAGGTCGGGATCATAGATCGCGTTCGAGAAATCAAGGTTCTCGGACAGGATGGGCGAGAAGGACGATTTCTTCAGGATCAGCGTCATCCGCGCGCAGACGTATTCAAAGGTGTTGCGCAGCACTTCGAAGGTGACGGGGTCGATGGGGGTCGCGGTCATGCCTGCACCTCCAGAATGCAGTTCAGATGGCTGTCGAACCGGGCGCGCCAGCCGGGGGGCACCACGATGCAGGTGTGCGGGTCCTCGATCATCGCGGGGCCGGTCACCTCGGCGCGGGTGGCCGCAGAGGTGGCGATGACGGGGGCATCGGTCCATGTGCCGTTGAAGAAGACGGGGCGGCTGCCGGGCGGGGCCGAAGACAGAGGCGGCGGCGGGTCACTGTCGGCCCCGGAAGGCTCGCCCGTCCGCGCCTCGGCAGTCACGGCCAGGGCCACGATCTCGATGGCGAAGTCATCCGATCGCACGCCGAACTCGCGGGCATGGGTGGCGTGGAAGGCTTCCGACAGGGCGGCAGTATCGCCCGCCGCGATGGCCTTGGCATCCTGCCCTACATCCACCTCGAAGGTTTGCCCGGCATAGCGCATCCGCATGACGCGGGTGACCAGCACATCCGCCAGTGCCGCACCCTGGGCAACAAGGGTCGCCACCGCCTGCCCCTCGATGGCGGCAAGACGGGCCTGAACCTGCGGCAACGCGTCCGGGCCGAAGGCGGCGAAGTGGAACACCTCTTCGTCATGCTTCAGCGGCAGCCGCGTCGCCCCGTAGGCGGACGCAACCCCCGAATAGCGCGGCACGATCACGGCAGGCGTCTGCAATGCCGCCGCAACCGCGCAGGCATGCATCGGCCCCGCGCCCCCGAAACTCGCCAGCGCAAAGTCGCGCGGGTCGCGCCCGCGCGAGGCAAGCACGATCTTGACCGCCTGCGCCATCGCTTCGGTCGCGATGCGGATCATGCCCTCGGCGCAGGCTTCGACCGAAATGCCCAAAGGCTCGGCCAGCGTGGCGACTGCCTTGCGCGCAGCCTCATGGTCCAGCGTGAACTTGCCGCTCAGGTCCGGGCTGAGGCGGCCCAGCACCAGAT
The DNA here is from genome assembly GCA_013297695.1 of Rhodobacterales bacterium. GTDB lineage: Bacteria > Pseudomonadota > Alphaproteobacteria > Rhodobacterales > Rhodobacteraceae > Aliitabrizicola. The sequence goes on from JAAFHX010000013.1 coordinate 2,893, forward strand.
TGGCATCGGTGATCGTGGGTCGCGTGCCGCCCCTTCCATAACAGGCGGGCCCCGGTTCCGACCCCGCCGACATGGGTCCGACGCGCAGCGACCCGCCCGCGTCGATCCAGCCGAGCGATCCGCCCCCTGCCCCGATGGACCGGATGTCCAGCATCGGCACGGCCACCGGCACGTCAAACTCGATCTCGTATTCGCGCGTGATCAGACCGCGCCCGTCCTCGACGATCGAGGTATCAAAGCTGGTGCCGCCCACATCGGTATGGATGATGTTCCGGTAGCCCGTCATCCCGGTGATCTGCGCGGCATAGCCGATGCCTCCGGCGGGACCGGATTCGACCAGTTCTTCCACGCGGGTGCGGGCCTGATCGACCGACATCATCCCGCCGTTGCTTTTCAGGATCATCAGCTTGCCGGCAAAGTTCTGGGACGCCAGCACGGCCTGCAGCCGCTCGAAATAGCTGGCCATGACCGGCAGAAGCACCGCGCGGACCGCTGTTGTGGAAAAGCGTGTGTGTTCCCGAAAGATCGGCTTCACTGCGGCCGAGGTGACGACGGCCACGCCCGGCAGCCGTTCGGCCACGCGTGCGGCGACGGCCTGTTCGTTGGACGGGTTGACGTAGGAATTGATCAGGCAGACCGCGACCGATTTCACCCCGTCTTCGGCGATGCGGTCGATGATCCGGTCCAGTTCGGCCAGATCGACCGGTGTTTCAACCAGGCCCTGCGCGGTCGTCCGTTCGTTCAGCACATGGCGGTGGCGGCGGCGGATCAGCGGCTCGGGCTTGGTCTGATAGGGGCGATACAGGTGTTCGCGGTGCATCCGGCCGATTTCCAGCACATCGCGGAAGCCTTCGGTGGTGATCATCGCGGCCGTGGGAAAGCTGCGTTCGATCAGCGCATTCGTCGCAGTGGTGGTGCCGTGCACCAGCAGACCGATCTCCCCGGGTTGCAGGCCGGCATCGGTGATGGCCCCGATGACACCCAGAACCCGATCGCGCGGTGTGGTCAGAACCTTGCCGGTCCGCGCCTCATCCGTCGCGGAATTGCGGGCGTAAAGGTCCGTGAAGGTTCCGCCGACATCGATTCCCACCGTCCACATCCGAGTCGCGCCCCAATCTTCGACGTTTCCTGATCATGGATAGAAGAAGGCCATGGCCTGTCAATCAAATTCTTTGATCAAAGATCACAGATGAGATAGCCTGACCCTGCGGCAGGCCCGGACCCCTGCCCCGCAGGCCCGCGCCGGATCCCGAATTGCACCGGGCCGGACTGGCAGCTATCAGAGACGGCGCATGCCGTGCAGAACACACCGCCGACAGAACGCAGGACGAAAGACCCCATGGCCGACAGCAGACTGCCCGAACTGCCCAGCCGCCCGACCGTTTCGGACCTTGAACACGTCTATTCCGAGCTGAAGAAGGCCATCATGATGGGCGAGTTCGAGCCCGGCCAGAAGCTGAAACTGGCCGAACTGGCCCAGGCCTTCGGCACCAGCCAGATGCCTGTGCGCGAGGCGCTTGGCCGCCTGGCGACTGCCGGGGCGCTTGTCTCGGCGCAAAGGCGGTCGATGGTGATCCCGTCGGCAGATGTTGCCCGTCTGCGGGCCATTCTGTCCTTGCGCATTGATCTTGAAGGGAAAGCTGTCCGGCTGGCGATGCAGTCGGGGCGTGAGGGATTGCTGGAAAGACTGACCCGCGCCAATGCCATCATGGACGTCGAGGCTGCGCGCCCCAGCCCCAGCCTGAAGGCCTATCTGGCAGCAAATCACAGCTTTCACTTTGCGGCCTACACCGCCTCGGGCAACCGCGATCTGGTCGATCTGATCGAAATCCTGTGGATGCGCTATGGCCCGCTGCTGAACCTTTTGCGCCGGTCGGATGTGGCGTTCTTCTGGCACGCGCGCCATGCAGACCTGATCGACGCGGTCAAGGCCGACGATCCGGACGCCGCCGTTGCCGCCCTGACAGCGGACCTTGAAGAGGCCGCAAGTCTGATCGCTGCGCACCGTCTGGCAAAACCCTTCTGACCGCCTGACGTGCCCCCCGATCAGGCAACCGGCCTGCTGCGAACAAGGTGCCCCGTCAGGCAACGAATCTGTTGACGGAACAACCGTTTTCCCCTTCTAACTGTGATCGCAGTAGGTAGAATCGCAGAACTGAATCATATTGCCGATCACCCCGCAGCCACCGCCTCGGAACTGAATGACAGGACCAGCAAGGCAGTTCCGACTCGCAATGAGGGAAACATCATGACACGCGCCCTGGGCCAGGATGAACTTCGCAGCCTTGATCTTCAACCTGCCGAACGTGTGACGCTGAACGACACCGTCTATGCCGACCTGCGCGAACTGGTGATTTCCGGCCGCCTTGCGCCGGGGCAAAGCCTGTCCACCCGCACGCTGGCCGCAACTCTTGGCGTTTCGCCCATGCCGGTCCGCTCGGCCCTGCAGCGACTGGCCGATGACGGCGCGCTGGAAGGTCGCCCGAACCGCACCTACCGCATCCCCATGCCAAGCCCACGCGCCTTCATCGAGATTCTGCGTCTGCGTCTGGTGCTTGAGGTAGCTGCCGCACGGCAGGCGGTGCCGCTCCTGTCGCCGCAGGCGCTGGACCGGCTGGAGCGCATTCATTCCGGAATGTACGACCCGGTGCCGCTGGACCTCGGCACTTTCCTGTCGCTGAACCGCGAATTCCACTTCATCCTTTACACCGCTGCCGACAACATGCGGCAGTTGCGGTTCATCGAAACGCTCTGGCTGCAGATCGGCCCGCTGCTGCGGCTGGTCTCGAACGAAACCGACGGGCGCACCGGGCAAGAGCCGCATGGCGAGATGGTGCGGGCCGCGCGGGCGCGCGACGCCGCAGGCATGGCCGCCGCCATGTCGCGCGATATCGAGGAAGCAGCCGTGGGCATTCTGGCGTGGCTGCATGCTTTGAACAATCAGGCATGACAGACGGTCCCGCGGCAGTTCCGGACCCTGCACATGCAGAGCCCCCGACGGCATGTCACCGGCTTTCAAAGTCCTGGGCGGGGTCGTCCATCCACGGCATCTCGACAGTCTGGGGCACATGAACGCCCGCCGGTATGCCCATCTGCCGGACGATGCCGCCTTCCAGTTCTGGGCCCGGCATGGCCTGAGCAAGCCGCAGACGCGCCAGATCGCCGGAGTTCTGACCGTGACCGCCTCGACCAGGGTCGATTTCCTGCGCAAGATCGGCACGGGATGTGGCAGGTAGATGCCAGAAGCAAGCGCACCAATCTGGTCTTGCAAAGGAGTTCCAGAAAGCTGCCGCTGAAATGGTGGCGGTGCCGGATGTGCGTTGAATTCGCGCCTTAATTCTGTTGCGAAAAGTTCGACAGCCGGAGCGAAACGGTTGAAATCCCGCACATGAAGAACGGAAGGCTCCATCGCTTTGGGCAGGGAATCATCGAAATCGGTCCAGGGGGGGCGTCCGCAGGCGGCCTTCCTGCTTTCCGGACCGCCCGGGCAGCGCTTTCCCGGGTCTCAGGCAGACTCGTCTTCATGCCTTCGGCCTTCGTCGTACCAGAAACAGGTTGAGGCGTCAGCGGGCGGCGCTGTAGCCCGGTCCCTTGAAGTGCCAGCTCGCAAAGACCTCGCGGAGGAGTGCGCCGCGCACGACATCACCCGGAGGAACGGTCTTCACGATCAGCCGGTATCGTCGGCATAGACGCGGATACAGCGGCCGCCGACCTCGATCCCGACGAACCGCTGCGTAAAGGCGAGGCACAGCGCCTGCGCGAATTCAACGACGGCGGCCGTGCTGTCGGTGCGAATCCGGGCGACGAGGACCGGGCGCAGTCGCCCGTCACAAATCGCGTCGGACTGCCCGATGCCGGCCGACGGAAACCGCCGCGCCGCAAGGTCCGCGAGCCTCTCGACGTCCCACCGTTTGAGGCTGTCGTCCATCGTCACACTCATCGCTACCATCTCCCTTGTCGCCTGAGCAGATTTCCACTGGGCCGATACTGGCCTGCGGGCGCTGTTGTTCATACCCATGGGCAATCTCGGTCGCAGGAACCGGGCGGCTATCAAACCCGCCGCCGTCGAGATCGCAGGCGCAACGAGTATGGCCTGCCGAGACCCTTTTGCGGCGAGGTGTCGTGCCGGGACGCCCTGGAAAGGAGTCGCCGCGTTCATGCATCTGTGTCATGATCGCGTAAGATCCTGTCATGGAGCCTTCGTGTCCTTCCAGAAAGCCTGCGATCTGCTGCGGCTGGCCGAAATGGCGACCTCGCGCTATGCAGGAGTCAGTCTGGCGGACATCGAGGATACTTTCGGGGTTGATCGCCGCACCGCCCAACGCATGACCAAGGCGCTGGAAGAAACGTTTCCCAATTGCACCACCCGGGCCGACGACGAGCGCCGCAAGTTCTGGAAGCTGAACCCGCAGGATGCGCGCCTGATGCTGGCGCAGGGGGTGCGCGAAAGCGAGCTGACGGCGCTGGAGCTGTCGATCCGGCGCGCCGAACGCGACGGGGCGGCGAACGAGGTCAAGGCGCTGTCCACGCTGCGCGACCGGCTTCTGGCGGCGATGCCATCCTCGCATGCCCGCCGGGTCGAGGCAGATGCCGAGGCGATGCTCGAGGCCTATGGTTTCGCGTCGCGCCCCGGCCCCAAGGTGCGCGGCGCAGAGACGCTGCTGGGCGTGATCGCGCAGGCGCTGAAGGGCCCGCATCTTCTGACGATCAGCTATGCCGGGCGCGACACGCGCGCACGGCGGCTGGAACCGCATGGCCTGCTGCTTGGGACGCGCCGCTACCTTGTGGCCCGCGAAGCACGCGGCGATGGCAGGATGCAGCATTTTCGGCTGGATCGCATCCTCTCGGCGCAGCTTCAGGTCGACAGTTTCCAGCGTGACCCGGCGTTTGACTTGCGCAGCCATACGGCCCGCGCCTTCGGCAGCTATCATGACGACCGCGAATTCGGCGAAGTGGTCTGGCGCTTTGCTCCAGAGGCCGCTGCGGTTGCCCGCGAGTTCATCTTTCATCCGACCCAGGCCGTGACCGATGATCCCGACGGGGGTCTTACCGTCCGCTTTGCGGCCTCGGGCCATCTTGAAATGGCCTGGCACCTTTACCAGTGGGGCGATCAGGTGACCGTCCTGCAGCCGCGCGCCCTTGCCGATCTGGTGGCCGGGCACAGGCGGGCCGACTTTCCGTCACTTCCGTGACAGTTTCTGACACCACGCCGCGTTAAGGATGTCTTGGCAGAGTCGCACTGCGCTGCATTGCGGCATTTCCCGTCACAGCGTCCCGAGAGGTTTCAAGATGCCGTTCCGTTTCATCCACAGCGCTGACCTTCATCTCGGCCGCCGCTTCGGCAACCTGCCCGAAGAGGTGCGCGGCAGGCTGGTCGAAGCACGGCATCAGATCATAGCGACGCTGGCAAGGGTAGCCCGCAGCCACGGGGCGGAACACATCCTGGTTGCGGGCGACATCTTCGATACGGAAACGCCGACCGATCCGGTCTGGCGTCAGGCCGTCGCGGCGATGGGCGCGGACCCCGGCCTGCAGTGGTGGCTGATCCCCGGCAATCACGACAGCCTGGCCGCCGAAAGCCTGTGGTCCCGGTTTCGCCATCATGCCCCCGCGAATGTCCGTCTGATCCACGATCCGGCACCGATCCGGATCGCGCCCGGTGCGGTGCTGTTGCCCGCCCCGTTGCCGCGCCGCCATCCGGGCCGCGACCTGACCGCGTGGATGCCGGGCTGCGACACCGACCCGCGCCAGTTCCGCATTGGTCTGGCCCATGGCGCGGTGCGCGACTTTTCCGAAGGGGGCAGCACGGCCGACGGGATCATTCCGCCCGACCGGGCCGAGACGGCGCGGCTGGACTATCTTGCCCTGGGCGACTGGCACGGCCAGGTGCGGATCGGCCCGCGCTGCTGGTATTCCGGGACACCCGAGCGCGATGCCTTCCGCCACGATGGCCAGGGCGCGTGCCTTGCCGTGACCCTGACCGATCCGGGCGCGCCGCCGATGATCGAGGTGGTTCCGACCGGCACCTTCGTCTGGACGGATATGGAACTGCCGCTGGTGCCGGGCCAACCCGCCGACGGGTCGCTGCTGGCACAGGTGCCCGTTGAAAACCGGCGCAACCATCTGTTCCGCATCCGCGCATCCGGGCGCGCCACGCTGGCCGAACAGGCGGCCCTTGCCCACGCAGCCGAGGGGATCGCCCCCGAGTTCTGCCATCTTGGGCTGGACCTGACCGGGCTTGCCACCGAATTCGCCGTGGCCGACCTTGACGACATCGACCGGGCAGGTGCCCTTCGCCTTGCCGCCGACGCCTTGCGCCGCGCCGCCGAGGATGAAGACCGGGACAGCCAGGCCCGACGTGTTTCTGCGGCGGCGCTGAACCGGCTGTATGGCTATCTGTGCGAGGTCGGCAAATGAGGCTTGTATCCGTCACCCTCAGCGACATCCGCTGCTTTGCCGCTCCGGTCAGGATCGACGGGATCGGCGGCGGGCTGAATGTGCTGTCGGCACCGAACGAGAACGGAAAATCCACGCTGTTCGACGCGCTGCACGCGGTGTTCTTCACACCTCACCGATCCGTCGGCAAGGACATCAAGGCGCTGAAACCCCATGCCGGCGGCGCACCCGAGGTGACGGTCGAGATCGACACCGGGGATGGTCGTTTCGTCATCCGCAAACGCTGGTTGTCGCGGGCCGAGGCCGAAGTCAGACAAGGGGACCGTCTGGTGGCCAAGGCCGACGAGGCCGAGGCATGGATATCGCGGCTGACCACATCGGGGGGTGAGGGCGGCCCGGCGGGTCTGTTGTGGGTGCGTCAGGGAACGACGCAGCTTGACCATGACCGGGCGAAGGAGAACCAGACTACCCTGACGACGCGGCGCGACCTGATGTCTTCGGTGACGGGCGAGGTCGAGGCGCTGACCGGCGGCAAGCGGATGGATACGGCGCTGATGCGCGCACGGGAAGATCTGGGCCGTCTGCTGACGCCCGGCGGCAGGCCCAAAGCGGACGGCCCGCTGGCCAGGACCGAGACCGAAGTGGCAAACCTGACCGCCCTTCAGGCTGAACTCGCGGAAACGATCCGCAGGCTGGCCGACGCCCTGACGCGCCGGACCCAGGTTCGCCGGACGCTGGCGGACCTGCAGGACCCCGCCGCCGAGGCCGACCGCAAGGCCCGCCTGGCCGAGGCAACCGCCGCACATGAGGCCGCCAGCCGCCATGCCGAGGCGTTGCGGCAGGCCGACCTTGCCGTGAAGATGGCCCGACTTGAGGCCGCCGAGGCCACCGGAAAGCTTGACGCCCTTGCCCGGGCGCAGACCGCCGAGGCTGCCGCGCGAAAGACCGAAGCCGATGCGCAGGCCTTTGCCCGGCTCGCGCGCGACAGCCTCGCGCAGGCCGAGGCCACGGTACAGGCACGCCTCGCCGAGGGTGCCGCAGCGCGCGCCCGCCACACTGCAGCCGACATGACCCTGCGCAAGTCGCTGCATGCGCATGCGGCGCGCGCCGACGGCACGAGGCGGCGCGACCTGTCTGCCCGGCTGGAAAGGCTTGCCGGTCTGTCGGCAGAGCTTGCCACCCGGCGCATGGCTGCCGGGTTGGGGCCGGATGCGAAAGCCATGGCCGCGCTTGACGCGCAATTTCAGCAGGTGTCGGTTCTCCGCTCGCTGCGGACCAGTTCGGCAACCCGCATCTCGGTCGCCTATTCCGGGGCAGACCGCATTTCGCTGGCCGGAACCCACCTGCCCGAAGGGGTGCCTACCCCGATCCTTGCCGAAGCCGTCCTGACGCTGCCCGGTCTTGGCGATCTGACCATCCGCCCGGGCGACGGCAATGACAGCGCGACCCGGCTGCAACAGGCCGAAGCCGAGCTTGAGGCGCAGCTTGCCCGAACCGGTTGTGCAACCGTCGAAGAGGCGCGCGTGGCTGCAAGACTGCGCGCCGAAGCAGGCGCTGCCATGACCGAGATCGAGACGCGGATTTCGACCCTCGCGCCGCAGGGCATCGCGGCGGTCGAGGCCGAACTGGCGCGGGTGCCTGCCCCGGCACCTGACGAGGCCGAGGTGCCGGACGTTGACACGGCGCAGAGCCTGTTCGATGCCGAAGTCCTGGCCCTGCAAACTGCGGAAAGCGCACTGCAAGAAGCGCGGAGCCTGGCCGAAGGGGAGCGGATGGCCGATGTCCGGGCCGCGATCGCGGTCGAGACGGCGACCGATGCCTTGCGCGCGGCAGAGGGCGTGCTGGCCGCCTATGGCGATCAGACGGCGGCCGAAGCCGATCTGTCGGCCGCGCGCGACCGGGCCGGCCTTGCCCTGACCATCACAATGCAGAATCATGCCAAGCTTGCCGCCAGCGCCCCGGACCTTGTGCTGGCCAGGGCGTCCCTTGCCCGTGCCCAGTCGGTCGCCCTGGGGGCGGATCACGATATTGCCACCCTGTCCCAGGAACGTGCGGGTCTGGACAAGGAAATCGACCTGCGCTCGGGCGAGGGCGTGGCCGAAGACCTTGCCGACGTCACCACCCGGCTAGGTGCAGCCCAGGCGCAGCGCGACCGGTTGCTGTTCGAGGTGGCCGTGCTGAAGGACCTGATCGCGGCACTGGAAACCGCCCGCGACACGGCACGCGAGCGCTACTTCGCCCCGGTCATGGCGGAACTGAAACCGCTGCTGCATCTGTTGTGGCCCGATGCCGATCTCAGGTTCGATGGCGAAAGCCTGTTGCCGACGGCCCTGATCCGCGATGGCCGCCAAGAGGACATCGGCATCCTGTCAGGCGGCACGCAGGAACAGATCGCCCTCTTCGTCCGGCTGGCCTTCGCCCGTCTGCTGGCGCGGACCGGTCGCCATGCCCCGGTCATTCTGGATGACGCGCTGGTCTATACCGATGACGACCGGATCGAACGGGTCTTCGACATGCTGCATGGGCAGGCCGCCGACCTTCAGATCATCGTGCTGACCTGCCGCCAGCGCGCCTTCCGGGCCCTTGGCGGGCAGAAGCTGACGTTCCAGCCCATTTAGGACGGCATGGCCGGCGGCGGCAGGACTGGCACTGGCGAACAGGCATGCGAGCCGCGGGCCGAAACGCCTTGCGGTTCCGCTGCGGGCACAGGCGGGCCCGGGAAATCTCCGCCATTCAAGGCACTTGCCGCCCCGCCGTGGATAGAGCAGCATCCACCGGACGCGTAAGGGGTTGGGACCGGATGGAGTTTACGAGTTTGGGCGACTGGGCGACCGTCACCGGTGTTGCCACAAGGGACCTGATCCTTGGTTTTGCCGGAAGGCTTGCAGACCCGGTCGTGCCAGGCATCGTCGCACTGGCTCTTGTGATCGTTGCCCTGCTGTTCGCGCTCTCTGCCCTGGTCACGTTCTGGCGACGCATCCAGGCCGTGCGGCAGCTTCGGCGGCAGCTTGAAGCGCTGAAGGATCGTCCCCTGGCCGAGGGGCGCGAAGCGATTTCCGCCTGGTTCGGCAAGCGTCGTCGCGGGCGGGCCGGGACCTCTCTGGCCGAAGCCTGGGAGGAGTTCAACGAAACCCTGTTCATCGACGATTCGCGTGGGGCACCGGTGCTGCGCAATACCGTCCGCCCCGCAGCCTTCTTCAATCCGGATGATCTGCATTTCGGCACCGGCTTCTATCGCATCCTGCCCGGCATCTTTGTGTCGGTCGGGCTGTCACTTACCTTTCTTGGCCTGATCGCCGCGCTGAAGACGATGTCGAGTGGCACGATCAACGATGCCGCGATGGCCACGCTGCTGAGTGTTGCCTCGGCAAAATTCATCATGTCGCTGACCGGGCTGGTCTGTTCCATCTTCCTTGGCATCGTGCTGCGGTGGCTCGCCGGATGGCTGGACAAGGCGCTTCATGACCTGTGCCGCAGCCTGGAACGGCGGCTGACCTTTGTCAGCCTAGAGGAGATCGGCCTGCGCCAGCTTGCCTCGATGGTCGAAGACCGCGAACATCACCGGCAATTGACCCTGCAATTGATCGCCGAGATCGGCGGCCCGCTGCGCACCGAACTGCCGCAGGTCATCTCGACCTCGATCAGCGCGGCGATGCAGCCGTTGCTGGATCAGGTCGGGCGGCAGGGGACCGAAAGCATGTCGTCGATGGTCGGCGATCTGACGCAGCAACTGTCCACCGGGGTCGGCTCGGCCCTTTCCGAGGCAAGTGACCGGCTGGCACTGGCGGGCGACAGGATCGGGCAGTTGGCCGACCGGATGGACCAATCCTCGGGGCGGATGGGGACCGAGATGGAAACGGCGGTCGTCCGTGTGGCACAGGCAGTGGACGATCTGCGCGGGGCCATGGCCGGCACGGCGCAAAGCACGTCAGGGGCTTTCACCCAGGGGGCCGAACAGTTGCTTGCCCTGATGAACCGGACGCTGGAGGGAATTCGCGACAACACGCAGGACGGCGCGCGGGCGATGTCCCAGGCCGCAGCCGAGATTCGCACCGCCGCCGAGGCGATGCGAACCGAGATGGAAGGTGCTGCGCAGGCCGGGGCCGAGGCCGCAAGAAACCGGATGCAGGCAGCGGGTGACGAGGCCGGGGCGGCCATCGGGCGCGCCGGACAGTCGGTGATGGACGCCTTCGGCAAGGCGGGCGACGACATTGCGCGGCTGGGTGCCGAAATGTCGGCAAAGGCCGGGGCCGATCTGATCCAGCCCATCGGGGCAATTGCGGGCCAGTTGGACGGCATGGTCCAGACGCTGCGGACCAGTGCGGCAGAAATGCTTCGTCTGGCCGACGGCCTGCGGGACGGTGCCCGGGCCGGAGCCGAGGCGGCCGGGACTTTCCGGGGGGCATCGCAGGACCTGGTCGCGGCGGCAGGCCCGGTGCGGGCAACGTCGGAACGCATCGAGGGGGCCCTGCGCCAGTTGTCCGACGGGACGCAGAACGCCGTGGTGATCGTGACGCAAAGTGCCCGCGCGACCGCGGAAAGCGCCGCGCAGACGCTGGCCGCCGCGCGCGAGACGCTGGCCGCCGAACGGCGGGGCATCGATGCGTCGCTCGCGGCGGTGACCGAGATGCTGAGTCGCCTGCGTGGCCAAGGCGACCGGATGGACACCATCGACCAGAAGCTTGGCAACGCCTTCGATCTTTATGCCAGCCAGACCGAACAGGCGATGCAATCGGTCCGCAGCCATGTCGTTGAAATGTCCAACGGTCTGAATACAGCCTTGCAAACGTTGCAGACCATTCTTGACGGCTTGCAGGAATTCCAGCCGCAGCAGGGTCGGCGCTGATGCGCGGCGCGCTGTCTCGCCGGAGGCATCAGGACGAGGAAGACGAATCCTCTTTCGTGTCGATGACCGACATGACGGTGGGATTTCTGTTCATCGTCATTCTGCTTCTTGCCTTTTTCGCAAGCAAGTACAACGAAGCCGACACGGTTCCACAATTTCGATACGACGACCTGCAAGCCCGGTATGACGACCTGAAGCGCCGGCATGACGACCTTGTGACCCGGCAGACGGCTGCCCTTCAGGAGATCGCGCGTCTGATCCGGCAAACGGATGCGCTGCAAGCGCAGAACGCCGCGAAGGATAGGCAGGTTGCAGACCTGCGGGCTGAGGTCAAGCGACTGGAAACCGAAATTGAGGCCCTGCGAAAGCTGAAGGACGACCCGCTCGAGGTCTATTCCGCGCAAAGTGCCCTTGCCCGGCGCACCATGATCGAACGGCTTGCCGAGGCCGTGCAGCGTGACATCGACGCGGCAGGCGTTACCGGCCTGAGTGTTGCAATCAGCGCCCAGGGAGATGCCCTTCGGTTTCGGGGCGAGGGGTTGTTCCGGTCCAAACGGTGGGACCTGACGGAAAACGGCCTCAAGATCATCCGGCTTCTGGGCGACCAGCTTCGGAAGGAACTGCCCTGCTTCACCCTGGGCGAGGCCAGCCGGATCATGGAGGCCTGCAACCCCGGCCTGTCGCTGATCGAAACGGTCCAGGTCGAAGGCCATGCCGACAGCGTCGGGCGCTATGACGCCAACCTGATCCTGTCGGCTCAGCGGGCCGCGTCGGCCCTGGGCGAAATGGTGAACGGCAGCGGGGAAAGCGCGACCGACATCCTGCTGTTCCGCAACCTGCTGGAGCAGCCGGTCATGGCCGTGGCGGCCTACAGCTTTACCCGGCCCGTAGCGAAGAACGACACTGCGGAAGGCAAGGCCGCCAATCGGCGGATCGACCTGCGGTTCATCATGTATGTGCCCCCGGGACTGGAATTCCTGCCGCAGACCGTGGCCGACATTCCGGCGATATCCGATAAGTTGCGGGCTCGTGCCAACCAAACCGCCGCAGCGGGGTCGGCACCATGATCGACATCCCCCTGTCAGAGCGCCTTGGTTCCCTGCGCCCGCCTGGCCTGCCTGCGGTCCCGTCGATGGAACATCTTTCGCGCAGCATCCGGCGGGTGATGGACCGCTACGACCCGCCCGTCACCCAGCCCGAGCACGACGCCGAAAGGCTTCTGGCCGAGATGCGGCGGCGCATCGCCTCGGATGACTGGCGCAAGGTGCCGATGAGTTTCGTGACCCGCGCTGCAGGGCTGGCCTTTTCGACCCCGTTCAGGACACGCGCCGACCTGGCCCCGGTGCGGCAGTTCCTGCTGGCCGAGGTTGCAGCCTCGACAAGGACGGGTTTTCTGGGTCCGATGGTGCGGGTCTATCTGGAAAGCTTCACTGCCGGGGCCGATCACAGCCGCGCGCTTGGGGTGGCGCTGGCGCGGGCGCGCGACCGCATCGGGCCGCGCTGGCAGGCGGTGCTGGCCGCCCTCCCCGACCTGTTCGACCCCGACACCGCCCCGGCCAGCATCGCCGCGCGGATGGACGGGATGGACGACCCCTGGCACGGGCTGCGCGCCATCGGCCTGCGGCACCCCCATGCGCCCGGCCTGATGGATGCAGCGCATCTGGCGTTTCTTGCGCGGATTGCCCCCCGGCTGGACCGGCGCGACCAGATCGACCGCTTGCTGGGCTGGCTGCGGCCCGATGGCCAGACCCTGCGCACGGTCGGGGCCGGGGCTGCCATTTCGGCGCTGCTGCGCCCCTGGGTGCAGCGGCCCCCGCCGAGCGACATCGTCACCCTGCTGATCGACCGGCTGACGCAGATCTACGGTCATCCCCGTGTCGGCCGTCATGCCGCCTGGAACGAGGTTAATCCGGGACTGGAGGCGATGTTCCTGCGCTGGCTGACCGGCGAGGATATCCGGTTGCTGTTCCGCATCCTGACCGAAGTGGAACGCGGGCACATGTGGGCCGAACGCGAAGCCTTCTGGCTGACCCTGCACGAACAGGGCCGGATCGGCGAAGCGTGGATCGCCTTCAACGACGCGGGCTACCGGGCGGCGCTTGCGAAGCTGCCCGAGGATGCGCGGCAGGGTGCCCGGCGGTTTGGCCGTCAGGTCGGAGATCCCGACAAGTCGCTGCTGATCATGCGGATCAGCGACAGGATCGTGATCGAGGGAACCTACAACTTCAAGGTGCATGCCTTCGATGCAAACCAGCCAAAGGCACCGAAACTGCATCAGCCACGATACGACGTTGCTGAAATCAGGCGCATCCCGTCGGCGCTGTGGAAGCAGGTGCATCTTGGCGACTGGCAGAGTCAGGTCATGAGGCGGCTGTGAGCACTTTCGAATACACCTGTTCCCCCGCAGACATCACCCTGCGGCCCTTGCCTGCGCGTTCGGGCCTGCTGGGCCGGATGCTGGGCAGCCAGGCACCGGACCTGGACCGACTGACGCCCGGCGAACGCCCGATCGCGTTTGCGCTGGCCGACCTGCGCGCGCTGGCCGACGACTTGGGCGAAACTCTGCACATTCGCGCCGACCGGATCACCCTGCCGCATCGCCTTGCCGCGAGGCTTGACGGGGAAGCTGCCGCCGTTCTGGGATTGCCGCCCCTGACCGACCTTGTCCTGCGTACCGATGCCGAAGGTGTGCTTGGAAGCACCGGGTTCCGGCTGACCTGCCAGTGGCTGCGCGCAGGCCAGCAAAGGATGCCGCGCCGAACCGGGTGCATCCTTGATACCGACAGGGGTCCGCAGCGACTGCCGCTGTGGATGCTGGACGCCGTCGAGGTGGCCGACGGCTTTCGCCGGTCCACCGACGATGCGGCCCACTGGGAGGCGCTGGCCCGGTTTCGCAAGGCGCTGGAACCGGGGGTGGACATGGCGGGCGACAGCGTCGCCGCCCGCAGTTCCATGACGGATTTCCTGGCGGGGCTGGAGGTTTCGCTGACCGACCAGCTTTCGGTTTCGCCGAATGCGGCGGGGGACGACTTCGAGGTGGTGCCCTTTGCCTCTGACGAGCTTGAGAACGACGGTTCCCCTTCCGAGGCGATGGCGGTGCTGGCCCCCGAAGACCTGCGTCAGTTCCAGCGGCGGCTGCGCGAACGCGGGCCGCTGAACGCCTATCGCCTTGGGCCGGGCCGGTTTCTGGTGGTGGACCGCGCCGCCGCCCCGGCGCTGAAGGTCATGGCTGACATGCAGCGTGCCCCCGCCGAGCAGCGTCGCGCCTTCCTGCGCAACCCAAGGGCCGAAATCACCGACGCCTACGAGGCGCACCTGCGCCGCCGGGATGGTTTCGACGATCTGACGCCCGCCGCGCAGGAAGAGGCCATCGAGGCCGCCGCTGGACCGGTGTTTGTGGAGACCGAGGAGTTCTCGCAGTTTTCCAAGCGTGTCACCGGCCTTGAAATCTACCGGGGCAATCCGCTGCGCGGCAGCATTGCCGAGGGCACCTCCTGGCTGCCAGAGGATTTTGACGCGACCTTCCGCAGCCGGCTTAAGGACCTTTCGACGAGCGACCTGCAAGCGCTGCGCGATCAAGTGCAGGCGGCTGCCGATTCAGGTCAATCGACGGCAGACTTCGAAGGCATGGCCATCCCGGCCACACCCGGCACACTGACGCGACTTGACGCGCTGCTTGAGGCGCGCCGGGGCGAAGAGGCTGCGGCGCATGACCAATCGGGGGCGGATGACGGACCGGAAGCATCGGCCGGTGGCCCGGTCGTGCTCAAGACCGCCGTGAATTTCGAGGATGTGCTGTGGCGGGCCGGGCTTCGACCGCGCCGGTGCGACCTGGCCGCTGCCGTTCCGCCCTCGGTCCGCACCCGGCTCAAGGACCATCAGGTTGAAAGCCTGAACTGGCAGATCGCGGCATGGAAGGCGGGGCTGCCGGGCATTCTGAACGCGGATGAACCGGGGCTGGGCAAGACCCTGCAGACGCTCGCCTTCCTCGTCTGGCTGAACGATCACATGGCGCGCGGCGGAGCGCGCGGACCGGTGCTGGTCGTGGCCCCGACCTCGCTGCTGGAGAACTGGGAGCAGGAGGTGGCCCGCCATCTGGGCGCGCCCGGTCTGGGGCATCTAATCCGCCTCTATGGCTCTGCCACGGCGGGGCGCAGACTGGCGGGCGCGCGCGGGCGCGATGTTGACGACGGCACGGCGCGGCTCGACTTCTCGGACATCACCCGCGCCATCGAACAGGGGGCGGGCCACCTGACCTGGGTGCTGACCACCTATACCACGCTGTCGAACCACCAGCATTCGCTGGCACGACTTCCCTTTGCCGCCGCCGTCTTCGACGAGGTGCAGAACATCAAGAACCCCGGCACGCTGGCCGCAGGCGCGGCCCGGGCGGTCAAGGCCGATTTCCGCATCGCCCTGACAGGAACCCCGATCGAGAACGCGACGACCGACCTCTGGGCGATCATGGACCAGGTCGCACCCGGGGCGCTTGGTGCCCTTGACGACTTCCGCCAGCGCTACGGCACGCCGGATGACGCCAACATGCGCGAACTTTACACCCGCACCTTCGTCGGGCAGGCAACAACTCCGCCCCTCGCCCTGCGCCGCCTGAAGGAAACCGTGGCGCGCCACCTTGCCCCCAAGACACGGCTTCTGCACCCGCGCGCCATGCCTGCGATGCAGGCCGACCGCTATGAAGAGGCGCGGGTAAAGCTTGTCGGGGGCGGCCCGGGTGCGGCGCTGAAGATGCTGCACCACATCCGCAGCGTTTCGGTTCATCCCGCACTGAATGACCGTCTGGACGGGCGGGATTTCATTGCCCTCTCGGCCCGTTTGTCGGCGACCTTCGACATCCTGCGCCGCATCCGGGACAGGGGACAGCGCGCGTTGATCTTCATCGAAAGCCGCCAGATGCAGTATCGGTTCATCGAACTTGCCAAGGCCGAATTCGGGCTGACCGAGATCGACTTGATCAACGGCGACACCCCGATCCCGCAACGGCAGGCGATCGTGAACCGCTTTCAGCGCCATCTTGATAAAGACGGCGGCTTTGACCTTCTGGTGCTGGGGCCCAAGGCGGCGGGAACCGGCCTGACCCTGACGGCTGCCACCCATGTGGTCCACCTGTCGCGCTGGTGGAACCCGGCGGTCGAGGAA
Source organism: Rhodobacterales bacterium (assembly GCA_013297695.1). Lineage (GTDB taxonomy): Bacteria > Pseudomonadota > Alphaproteobacteria > Rhodobacterales > Rhodobacteraceae > Aliitabrizicola. The sequence continues at coordinate 19,292 of JAAFHX010000013.1, forward strand.
CAGTGCAACGACCGCGTTCATCGACTGGGACAGACGCAGCCCGTGACGGTGCATGTGCCGCTGGCGATCCATCCCGAATACCGCGCGCAGTCTTTCGATCTGCTGCTGCAAAGTCTGATGCAGCGCAAGAGACGCCTTGCCAGTACGGCGCTTTGGCCGATGGGCGATGATGACGGCGACGTGTCGCAGCTTCAGCGCCTGTTGAAGGAGTCTGGGGCGGCGTCTGGTGGCGATGTGATCAAGACCTCGATGGAGGCACTGTTCCAACGCGATGGCATCGAGATTGCAGCACCGGATGAGTCGGGGTCGTGGAGGTACCGTTGAAATCTTGCCAGCCCGGTGCTGCTGCGCTGCGAAGCATACTTCGAAACGCCCCGGCCGGTTTCACCTGGTGTTGTCAACGTCAGGCGATCCGGGCAGGACGAAAAGGATCGGCACATTGTCGGAGCAAGGGAGACGAAGAGGACATCGACCAGAATGGTCGACAAGCTGCCATCGGGCATCGTGCGCCTTGTACCGACGGTGACCTGATGCGGCCCCGGGGAATTCGCGAGGGGCGACTTGTCTGATTGACTGGCCTTCGAACGGCGGGGGCTTGGATGGCAGGTATCGCGATCCCGCCAGATGATTTGACGGGGTCGGACTTGCGGGGGGCGGCGGGGAAGAGCCGGAATGCCGGGGCGGCGTGGCCTGCGACCTCGGTCCAGACCGGGCCAGACCTTGCGCGGGATGGGGTGGCGCGCCGGCACAGGCGGGACTTGCAACGCCGGCACGCCACCGGCTATGGCACCGAGGTGCATGAACGGACGGTTGGCAAGTATCCGGCGACACTCGGCTATCGCAGGCTGCCTGTCCGCCCGCAGCATCCCCGGACCGATCCGGACGCGCAGGATCAGCCGTATTTCACCTCGAGCACCTGGGTTCCCTCGATGTCGGTCAAGAAGACAAGCCGACCGTCGCTGACTGTGAACGCGACTTCGGTGCCCTGCGGCACCAGGGTCACGCCCAGGACGGGGCGGGTTGCCTTCAGGGTGAACTCAACCTGGCGGAGTTTCACGACATCGTGGATGACTTGCACGGCGTCACCCTGAAGGCGGCCACGAAGTGCCGGGTTCGCATGGATGACGTGCAGCACGTCGCGATCCTCTGCAGCCTGTCGGCGCAGCGTAACCCGGCCAGCGACGGGCAGCGAGGTTGTGATGTCGGGTCCCGAAGGCAGGCAGGACGAAACCAGCCGTCGGATCAGGTCGAGCAGGTACGGAGCCCCCGACTCGGCGTAGGCCCCAAAGACCGGATGGCCGAAATAGGTGATCGCTCCCTTGCGCACGCCTGCCGGGCGTCCGGTGCCCGTCGGACGGGGCGGCGTTTGGACATGGCCCGAGAAATGGCGGGGAGACCTGTCGAAATGAGGCTCCACGACCTCGCCCAACGGCTCTCCGTCCCGCAGCGACATGCGGGTTGCACTGCTGTACATGAACAGCGGATGGGCGTGCCGGGACGACGCAGGTTGGCTTGCCCGTGCAAGGGGGCCTGCGGGAATGAGGTAGTCACCATGGACAAAACTGCCCATGCCCTCGAAATCGGCACCTGCGTCGAAAAGAAAGCCCGTGTCGCCGATGCCGCTTGCCCCGGTAAGCAGCAGGTGGCCACCACCCGCAAGGTGATGCTTCAGTCGGCCGAACAGTGTCTGGGGAACATCGATGACGTCGGGCAGGATCAGCAGTGAATAGGCCTGCAGATCTGACTCGGCATCCAGCACGTCGAAGGTGAACTTGCCGTCGAGAAGGGCACGCACCACGCCTTCGTCGGTGGAATCGTGCTTTGCGGCATCCCCCGAGAACAGCGGCCGACGCATTCCCTCGGCGCTGAATACGCCGATCTGTGCGACGTTGCTTGTGTCCCGCAGCCAGGGCTCGAGAGCTTCGATGTACGAATAGGCCCTGCGGATGCCGTCGTAGGTGGCCGGGTCAAGCCGGCCGTCGGGCGCGAGATGGTCGCCAAAACAGCAGGCGGCCCCGTGCGCGACCATCGTTGCGGCCTCGATCTTCAGGGCGATGTCGCTCTTGTAGCTGCCGATCTCGCCCCAGGAATGATGGAACTTGCCGCTCATTCCGGTCATTGGGCGTCCGAACTGCTCGATGTATCTGGCGCTGATCGGGAAGTGGTCATAGCCCCAGTAGGTTGTCGGAAGGGACTCGATATCGAAGTAGTCATACTTCGACAGGGCGTCCCGCCGCCCACGCCGCAAGTGCCCGAAGTTGAAGAATATCTTTGCCGCAGGCACCTCGGCCCGGATCGCGCCCCCGACCCGGTCGAAAAGCTCGAACTGGACCTGCTCGGCGAACCGATCCCGGTGGCCGGGGTTTGTCCAGTCCAGCCCTGATGCCTCCATCCGGTCCTGCGCCCAGGGACTCGCACTTGGAGACTGGGCGCAGATGTCGATCCAGAAGCCGTCGGCATCGGGAAACATGCGGGCCGCCTCGGCCACCTGACGCACGAAGTAGTCAAGGTAGGGTGACGAGAAATCCATGTAGCACCAGCCGGTACCCAACGGGCCGTCGTCGCGGTTGCGCAGGTGCTGCCCCTCGCCGGTGATCAGCCGCCATCCGGGCTGGTCATGCGCAGCCTTTTCGTCCCAGCCTGCGCACAGGTAGATCGGTGCCTTGATGCCACGGCCATGCACGGCGTCCATCTGGGCGCGAAGCAAGTTGAAGCTGAGGCCGGGGTGCATCCCGCCTATTTCAGTCGGATGGTAGCTCCAGCCGTGCACACACTTGGAAAAGAGGTTCACGCTGTCGACACGGGCTTCTTCGAGTTGGCGCGCGAACTGGGCGGCATCGAAGTCTGCGGCAAGGTTGGGCAGCCGCGGCGAGTTGTGGTAGTCAAGGTGAATCTGCCGGTATCGCATCATGTCCTGCTGTTGCTGGTGAATCTTCCGGCCCGCAGGCCGATGGTCCGTCGTTGGAGGTCGGCGGCGGTGGGCATGACCCGGTGGTCAGCGCCCTGCCCCCGAGGCGCAACCGCCGCCGGGCTGTCAGCCGGGTACGAGCGCAGCCATCTGGTGATCGCGGACCTCATGCCCGGTAAAGCGCCGACGGAAGGCCCTTGGCGTGAGGGCGGAACCCGCGCCCGCTGATTGCGGGGCAAACGTCGCGCAACCCACCTGCCCTGAAGCGACCGCACATGCTGGGCAGTAGAACCGTAGCGTGGCAGCCGAGGTGACTCCGGCGAAGGCGCATGAGACGTCCCTGTGGATCGCTGAACGTCAGCCGACACGGGCAAACCGGCGCGTGCGGCCATCGGCATCAAAGAGATAAAGCGCGCGGCGGTCCGTGCGGGCCTCGAAGGCGTCGCCCATGCGCGGGCGCTGCTGATCGGGAAGCTGGATCACAAGCGCGTCCTCTGCGCCGTCACCGCCATTGCCCTCGGGGTCGCCAAGGGCTGTGCCCACCCCGATGGGATGGCCATGCACCAGGGTTTCCCGACCCAGGCTTTCCACGAGTTGCACAATCAGGCGCAATGGCAGGTCGCCACCACGGAACGCTTCCGGGCGCAGACCCAGTGTGACGGGCTCGCCCGGCAGCAGCGCCCGGCCTTCGGTCACGTCGAGCTCAAGCGGAATCCGCCCGAGGCAGGCGGCCTCGACGGTAACAACCCTGTCTTCCGCCGCCACAATGCGCGCAGCAACAATGTTCATGCGCGGCGCCCCCAGGAACCCCGCGACAAAGCGATTGGCCGGGCGATTGTAAAGGTCCAGAGGCGGGCCCATCTGCTCGATTTCGCCGTCGCGCAGCACCACGATGCGGTCGGCCATTGTCATCGCCTCGACCTGGTCGTGGGTCACATAGATCATGGTTGCGCCAAGGTCCTGGTGCAGTCGGCCAAGCTCGACCCGCATCCGTGTGCGCAGCTCGGCGTCAAGGTTGGACAGCGGTTCGTCGAACAGGAATATCTTGGGCGCGCGGGTGATCGCCCGGCCGATAGCCACGCGTTGTTTCTGGCCGCCTGAGAGTCCCTTGGGCAGCTTGGGCAGGTGATCGGCGATCCGCAGGATACCGGCGGCGCGACTGACGGCGGCCGCGATGACCTCGCGCGACGCGCCCGCCATGCGCAGCCCGAAGCCCATGTTCCCATCCACGGTCATGTGCGGGTAAAGCGCATAGTTCTGGAACACCATGGCGACGCCCCGTTTCGAGGGCTCGGCGTGGGTCACGTCCATGTCGCCGACGCGGATCATGCCGCCGTCGACGGTCTCCAGCCCCGCGATCATGCGAAGAAGCGTGGACTTGCCGCAGCCGGAAGGTCCGACCATCACCACGAACTCGCCGGGTAAGACGCCCAGACTGATGGACTTTACCGCGTGGAATGACCCGTAATGCTTGGACAGGTCTGTGATATCGAGACCACTCATGGAAAGGCTCCAGTCATTTGCCCAGTCCCGCGAGGCTGCGGACGAAGTATTTCTGGGCGAGGACGAAAATCAGCAGCAGCGGCAGCGTGGCAAGCGTCAGCCCGGCCAGGACTGCCGGCCAGTCCGAGCTGAACTCGCCCCGAAGCTCCATCAGCCCGACGGGCAGGGTCTTCAGGTTCGGCCGGGTCAGGGTCAGCAACGCCAGAATGAACTCATTCCAGATGAACACGGCCTGGAAGATCGCCGCGCTTGCGATGGCAGGGCCTGACAGCGGCAGGATGATCCGGATGAAGGTCTGGAACCGTGAGCAGCCGTCAAGCGTCGCCGCCTCCTCCAACTCTTTCGGGAAGTCCAGGAAGAAGGCGTAGAAAAGGATCACGGTGAAGGGGATGCCGTAGGCCGCATAGGGCAGCACGAGCGCCAGGCGCGAGTTGAGAAGCCCTGCCCCGGACATGATCTGGAACACCGGCACCAGGACCGCCTGCAGCGGGATGGCAAACCCCGCCACGATCAGCAGGTAGATGAACCGTGGCCAGCCGCCCTGCATGCGGCTGAGCGAATATGCCGCCATGCCGCTGACAGCGACGATCACGACGACGGTCAGGAAGGTGACCAGCAGCGAGTTCACCATGAAGGTGCCCACGCCGACGCCCCAGGCACGCTCAAAGCTCGACAGGTTGAACTCCGAGGGCAGGTCGAGCGGTGCGAGGAACATCTCGTTGCGCCGCTTCAGAGACGCCATCAGCATGTAGACGATGGGGATCAGGACGATGAGGCTCCAGAGCCCCGCGATACCGTACAGGACCAGGCTTGTTGCACCGAAGCGGCGGGTGTCCATGGCTCAGGCCGTCCGCGATACGCGGAGCTGGAGCCAGCCCAGGACAACGGCGATCATCAGAAGAACGACCGACATCGCATGCGCATGGCCAAGGTCGCCGATGTTGAACGCTTGCAGGTAAATGTAGGTCCCCAGCACCTGCGTGGCATTGGCGGGACCGCCGCCGGTCGTCACGAAGACCAGATCGAAGATCTTGAAGCCCCCGACCGTGGTGATCAGCACCGCAACCACCAGCACATTCCGGATCGAGGGTAGGGTGATATGCCAGAACGCGCGCAGGCCGGTTGCGCCATCGAGGGCGGCTGCCTGATAAAGCTCTTTCGGCACCGACTGCAGCCCCGCGAGGATCAATACCATCAAAAAGCCGGTATACTGCCAGGTCGCGATGCCCAGGATGACCCAGATCGACACGGTCGGGTCGCCAAGCCAGCCCAGCCGCGGTGGCGTCAGCCCAAGGCCGGTAACGGCGGCGTTCATCGGGCCGACATTCGGGTCCAGGATGATCGTCCAGACCAGTCCCACCGCCACAGATGAAATGACCATGGGCGCGAAGATGATCGTCCGCAGCAGCGTGCGCCCCACACCGATGCCCCTGTCGAGAATTGCCGCAAGCACGGTTCCCATGCCGACCTGCAGGACCACCGACCCCACCACGATGATGATGTTGTTCCGCAACGCGATCCAGAAGATCTCGTCTCCAGCGATCCGCAGGTAGTTGCCCAGGCCCACAAAGCGCCCGTCCTCGGAAGTCAGGCTGAATTCGTAGAACGAACCCGCAATGACAAGAACCACGGGAACGAAGACGAAGACGCCAAGCAAAAGCAGCGCCGGTGCCAGCATCAACAGGTAAGTCAGATGTTCCCGGGCATGGCCCGGTCGCCCCGCCACCCCGTTCCGGGACGTTTCGTACATCATGAGATCACCTTGGATTAAGGGGGGGCAGACAGGGAAAGACAGGATCGCGGCTGGTTTCCCGGCACCGGTGCACATCGCGGCAGAGACGACCTGCACACGCCCCGGCGATCAAGGGAAAGGCCGGGGCGTGCGCCTGCTCCGGCTGCGCGGGGAGGGAGGCCTGGGCCTGTGCGCGCCGGAGAAAGACGTGAACCGGCCGCCCCGTGGCGGCCGGTGCGGCGTCACATGCGTTCCTTGGCCTTGAGCGCCGCCGCGCGGATGCTTTCCATCGCAGCCTCGGGTGTCATCGTGCCGTTCAGCACCTCGACGCCGGCGTTCAGATAGGCCTCGGAAACCGAGTTCTCGAGAAGGACGTCAAGGACGTTGATCTGGGCGGTCACCGCACTCACGTCTTGCGCCATCCATTTGAACTGCTCGGTCAGCGCGGTGGATTGGCCTAGCTGCGCCGGATTTGCCGGGATTCGGCCCATCCGCTCGGCCATCAGTCGGCTGATCTCGGGCGAGACGAGGAAGCTCAGCCAGCGAACCGCCTCTTCAGGGTGCTTCGACGCGACCGGGACCTGGAAGCCCTGAACCAGCACGAAGTTCGTTCCCGCTGCACCCTTGCCGCCTTCGACCGGCGGCATCTGGAACATCGCGTAGTCGGTGAAACCGTCGGCGTCGAAGATCGCCGCACACCACGACCCGCAGTAGATCATGGGAGAGGCCCCTGACGAGAACATCGCACGGGTCAGCTCGGGAGCAGTCGCGTTGGGCGCGTCCTGGAAGCAGCCGGCCTTCTGAAGTTCCAGCACCTTGCGCCATGCCTCGACAAAGCCCGGATCGGTGAAGAGCTGGTCTTCGGACGCCTTCAGGCTGTAGTCGTCGGCGGCGGCCTCGGCACCTACGATGCGCTCATTCAGCATGGTGATGTAGTGGTTCAGTTTCCAGCGTTCGGAATTGCCCAGGGGCAGCGGCACGATCGTTGGATCGATCGCACGGATGTCGCGGCAAAGCTGGGTGAGCTCGCCGAAAGTTGCCGGCACCTCAAGTCCGTGTTCGGCAAAGAAGCTGCGATTGTAATAGAAGTATTTCGACACGGCTTCCGTGGGGACGCCGTAGATTCGGCCGTTGTAGGTCAGCGAGTCGATCCAGGCCGGAGACAGGACAGACTGGAACCCCGTCTCTTCGGTTCCGTAGGCGGTGATGTCGGCAACAAGGCCTGACCGCACCAGCCGCGCGGAATCTTCGCCAACCCAGTTGAAGAAGGCATCCGGCGGCTCCGATCCGTTGAGCGCGACCTGAATTGCGGTCTTGTAGCTGTCTGCCGGGAATTCTTCGTGGACGATGTGAATCCCGGGGTTCGTGGTCTCGAAGGCCTTGATTGCTTCGGCATAGACCTCTGCCATCCCGGCATCGTTGAGTGTCCAGAACTTGATCTGTACCTGATCGTCTGCCACCGCAGGATGGGCAAAGGCCAAAAGCGCTGCCAAGACGGCAGGCCGCAATGCGTTGTTCATCATCTTCAACTTTCCTCCCATTGACGGTGCCTTGCGCACCCCTGATTTGTCGCCAGCGCGCTTGCAGGGCCTTTTCTTTGAAATTGCCCCGTTCGCTGGTCCCGCAGGACCGGATGATCCTGTTGCGCAAGACCGAACGAAGGGCGGTCCTGCAACGACGTGCAGCGCCCGCACAGGCGAAAGCCTTTCCCCCCGTAGGTGGCAAGCGGATCATGACCGCGGGGTTGCCCCAAGTCCCGCCTTTCTTCTGCTCGATCCTCACTTCAGCAAAAGTAGATTTTATATGAAAAAGCTTGGCCCATGAGTCAAGCGGAAAATCGACTTCCCTGGCCCGGGAACCCTATTCTGCAAAACTTACTTTCCTATTTGCAGGGACGAGGTTCCAACCTGCGTCGCCGCAAACGGCGTGCCTCTTGCCCTATTGGCACATGCCGACCGCACGGCCGCACGCCTCCGGATACCACGGCGTCGACCATGCGCCATGACCGCGCCGCAAGCCTTTCGCGGCCCCGGGCGCGCGCGCTGACCCGTGGCGGTCAGCGCGCGGCGGCTCCGTTGCACGACACCTCCTGACACCGTTTGTCGCGTTGGCTCGCAAAGCCGGGTGTCGCCTGACAGATGTCAGGGCTGGGCAGTTCGACCGTCATCGGCGGCGCTGCTGTCATGCCCATGCAACGACAAGTGCCGGGCCAAGAAAGATCAATGATGTCGCCCGCGAGAGTCGGGAATGCCTCGTTACCCGTGTTCGGGCGCCTGTGCTGTCCTTTCTGCAAGGGCGGCAACGAGATGTTCGGCCACAAGGAGTGCTGATGCCGGGTTCTGGCCTGTAACCAGTCTGCCGTCCCGCACCGCATGAGGTTGGAAGTTGTCCGTGCTTTCAAAAACGGCACCGAGGTCGCGAAGGCGGGTTTCGAGCAGGAAGGGCATCTGCGTGGTAAGGCCAGCGGCCGCCTCTTCGGCATCGGTAAAGGAGTTGACGCGCATTCCCATTACCAGCGGCCTGCCGTCGGCATGCTTTGCCTCCAGCAATCCGGCAGGACCGTGACAGACCGCACTGACAACCCCGCCTGCCTGCCAGATACGACCAACTACGGCAGCAAGATCGGCGTTTTCAGGGAAATCGTACATCGTCCCGTGCCCGCCGGGCAGGAATACCGCGTCGAACTCGTCAGGATTGATTGCAGAAATGTCGGGCGTAGCCGAGAGCTGTGCCATAGCTGCCGGGTCGGTCAGGAACCGTGCGACAGGTGCGGGGCGCTTGGACGCATCGGCATTGATCGATCCCGGATCGTGTTGGGCAGTGCCACCGGCGATCGAGGCGATGGTTACCGTGTGGCCCGCGTCGATGAGCTTCCAGTATGGCGTGGCCATCTCGTCGAAGTAGAAGCCGGTCTCTCTGCCAGTGGAACCGAGGATCGTGTGCGAGGTAAGAACGAAAAGAACTTTGGCCATGAGGGGCCTCCTTCAGGTTGCGATGCACCGAAGATCGGATAGTGCGGGGCAAAAGAAAAATCGGTTGCGCCGATACGGTCTATCGGTCTCCGGCGGCCATGAAGGCCGCGTCGACTTGGGCACGAAACCAACGCTCGCCGGGATCCCGGTCGGTGACGGCGCGCCAGGCGAGCGTATTCGTGACCATCGGCACCGCGACAGGACAAGGATCGATGGCCAGACCGCCAATACGCGCGATCGCCCCGGCGAGGAAATCCGGCACGGTCGAAACCATGTCGGTCCCCGGCAGCACCGCGAGCAGCAACGCGAAGCTCGACACGCCCAGCACGACGCGGCGCGCGTTGATCGTGTGCTTCAACTGGTCGTCTACGAAACCCGACAGATCGCCCGCAGGTGTCACAAGAACGTGAGGCCGCGAACAGAAATCGGCGAGCCCATCGATGGGCGGTGAACTGGGGTCTCGCAGCACGACCCATGGCGAATGGCGCAAGACGCGTACCTTTGCCGTCGCGGGCGGGTCGTCCCGCAGATATGCGAGCGCCGTGGAAATCTCGCCCGCAGCCAACATGCCGGGAAGCGCACGATAATCGCCCACCCGCACGGAAAGGTCACAGTGCGGTGCCAATCGTCGCATCACACTGGCAAGTGCAGGCAACGCAGCGAAGGCCACTGCATCAGTACAGCCCAGGGTAAAAGTTCGACTGTCCGTTCCCGGATCGAAAGGGGTAACAGCCCCTATCGCAGATGTCAGCCCTTCGAGGTGCGGCTTGCAGGCGGCCAACAATTCCATTGCCCGCACGGTGGGCTCAAGTGCCCTTCCGTGACGAACCAGCAGTTCGTCGCCGAAAGTCTCGCGTAACTTGGCAAGGCTACCTGAGACCGTTGACTGCGCCAACCCCAATCGTCTGGCAGCAGCGACCGTGCTGCGCTCTTCGACCAGAACGACCAGTGCGTTCAGCAAGTTGAGGTCGAGTGCGCCAAGATTTGTCCGGGTATGGGTCATCGTCGACCTCTCCGTCGCCTATGATCTCGGGACAAGGGACGGCGGGGCAGATCGCGCCCCATCCAAGGATGTCGACCTTGGACGCGGGGCCTCAATCATTCGTTGGCATTTGCTTCCGCAAGACCGCGGCATTGTGCTCGCCCAGTCGAGGGGCAGTCGCGGTCATTCTGGGGCGATGCCCATCGATGCGGAGTCCGGCACGCGTGGTTTCGACACTGATCGAACTGTCATTGGTCAGCTTTTGCAGCATGTCCAGGCGCCGGAATGCATCGCTCTCAAGCAGACGTGGCCAGTCGAGGACTTCGGCGCACCAGATATCTGCCGGTTCAAGAATGCCTAGCCAATGGGCCGTGTCTTTCCTGGACAACTCCTCGGCGATGATCCGCTTGATCTCGTCGCGCCTGGAGAACGCGTCCGGGCCGCTATAGTCCCTGAGGGCCGGGATGTTCAGGAGGTCACCCAATTTGACCAGGGGTGTCATCGCAATGGCCAACCATCCATCCCGCGTGGAATAAACCCCGTACGGCGCTGCCAGATAGGCATGCGCGCTTCGAAATCCGCTGCGTTTCGGCAGGCGTTTGCCGTCATTCAAATGCGTGGTCAGCACTTCGAACTGCAGGTCAACAAGGGCCTCCAGCAGGCTTGTCTCGATATGTGCGCCAGTTCCCGTGACGCTGCGCCGGACAAGGCCGGCAAGCAGGCCTTCTGCAAGTGTATGGCCTGCCAGAATATCCGCGACAGCAAGCCCAAATGGCACTGGGCCCTCGTCGTCATTTCCGTTCAACCACATCAGGCCTGAACGCGCCTGGGCAAGAAGGTCCTGCCCGGGTCGATCAACCCACGGCCCCGACGGCCCGTACCCGGTGATCGAGCCATAGACAAGCCGTGGATTGAGAGCGGAAAGTGCTTTGTAATCAAGTTCAAGACGTTCTATGACACCGGGCCGGAAATTCTGGATTACGATGTCGGCCCTTTCCGCAAGTCGCCGGACCTGGTCGCGTCCGTCTTCAGATTTCAAGTCAACGGTGACGCTTTTCTTTCCGCGATTGATGGCATGAAACAGCGTCGAGTCTCCGCCGATTTCAGTGTCGGAAAGGTACAGGCTGCGGCAAAGATCGCCACCTTCCGGGCGTTCGACCTTGATAACCTCGGCGCCGAGGTCTGCAAGCCTGAGTGAGGCCAGGGGCCCCGAAAGAAACTGGCTGAGGTCAAGGACTGTGATGCCGGCAAGCAAGCGCGGTGCCTCATCAGGTCGCGACACTGGAGCATTCATCTTGAAGGGATCCCCCATCGCCTCACTCCTTCGGAATTGCCGTGCCGCCGCCGTGGGAGGCACGCCGGCATGCTTCGACCACAGCCATCGTGTCGAACGAACTTTCGACAGAGGTGCCAAGTTCCCGGTCCTCGCCTGCGCCAAAACGCTGAAGGTTGGCCATGGCGTTGGCAAACGCATCGGGAAACCAGCGCCCCTTGAGCGGCACAGAGGTCCAGTTTTCGCCTTCGGTGATGATGTCCAATGTCTCGGGCTTGCCGTGAGGATAGTCCAAGAGAAGACCAAGCCCGATCCGCGCCGCACCTCGGGTCCCCTCGACCAGGATAGAGGCGTCCTGATGGGTCGGACCCCATTTGTAGGTGTGGTTCAGGGACAGCGCGCAACGTATGGGCTGATCGAAGTGAAGGATCGTCGTTGTCCTGGCATCGTTCAGCGTCGGGTGATCCGGGTGCGGAACGGACAGCGATTGCACCCCCGTTGGCGTTCCAAGCAGCGACCGTATCCAGTCAATGTAGTGAATTGAATGCATGGGCACCTCCACAGCGTCCAGGCTGGACATGAAGGGCCACAATTCCCACGGTGTCCGGCAGGCCAGACGGACTTCCAGTTCTACGATCTGCCCCAGAAGACCGCGTCGCACGGCATCTGCGACGGCCAGCATCATGGGACTGTACCGCAGTTGCAGGTTCACCGACGCTATCAACCCTTTTCTTCGGCACAGATCCCGAATTGCCCGGGCTTGTCCGAAATCTCGCCCCATGGGTTTTTGCAGAAGAACGGTCGAGCCGTTCGGCAAGGCGTCAAGTGTGTCGAGCATAGCGGCGGGGGGCACCGCAACATCGAACATGGTATCCGCTGCACGGGCAATCTCATCCAGCGATCGGGCGACCTGCGGGATGCCGTGGCGCGAAGCAAGGGCCTGCGCGCGGTCCTGGTCAACGTCAAAGATCATGCTGACCCGAAAGCCTGCCTTGGCGTAGGCCGGCAAATGTGCGTCAGACACAATGCCGCCTGCACCGATGATGGCGATCGGTCGCGGCAGCGCGGGCATCGGCCAGCTTTGGAGCAGGTTGTGGGCGATGTCTTTCATTCTTTCCGGTTCCACAGATCCAGGGCCTTGTTTTGCGCGCTCATAAGGATGACGTCGGTTGCCACTTCGGTGTTGAGGGCGGATGCAACGGCTGCATCAATAATGCCGGCCAACTCGGGAAGCCGTCGGTCGGCGGGAAGGGTGCGGGCCAGACCGTGCAGACGCTGCATCTGACCTGCGAATGGAATCTTCGCTGCAACAACAGGGTCGGTCCAAGTCGAGGTTCGGCAGCCGATGCCGCCCTCCATGGTCAGAAGCCTGTCCATCTTGGGAGAGGTGGCGTGTTGCACGAACGCCCGGGCCAGACCCGGGTTGCGACAGCCCGAACCGATGACCAAAAGCCAGTAGACTAGAACCGCTGCGGAAGGGTGGCCGGCCGCGCCAGGCATCGGGGCGACATTTACGGCACCTTTCACCGACGACTGCAGGCTGGTTTCGGAATGCGCGGCAAAACCGAACCAGTTTGCCATCATCGCGGCCTTGCCCTCGGCGAAGATGGCACCCGATTGCACAGAGTCCATTCCGGTCGCGCCCGGATAGACCACACCGCTTTCCCTCACGAGCCAGCGATAGAACGCAAGCCCCTCGACCGCTGCCGCAGAAAACAGGGTCGGCGTACCAGACGCATCGACGATCTTTCCCCCGCGCGACCAGACCTGGGCGCAGAAATCATAGACAGTGTTATGGGCATCCGGATAACTGGCGACGACCGTTCCCCAGATACCTGACTCCGGGTCGGTGAAGAAACGCGCGATGTCGACAAAGTCATCCCAACTCTGCGGCGGCGCCAGGGCGCGACCGTATGTTTCGGCAAAGACCTCCGCGCCGGTCGCGAAGAGGTCAGACCGATAGATCAGGCACTGGGGGCCGTCGTGGTATGGCACCCCCCAAAGCTGGCCGCCCACTTGCTGCAAGTGTTGCAGGCAGTCTGGCCAGCCTGGCGCGTCACGGTCCGGTCCGACCTGAGCTGGAAAAGAAGACAGATTGAGAAGGTGACCATCCTCAACCGCCTTGGGCAGCCAGTCCGTGACGATCAGGCCGATGTCGAAACGGCCCTCCCGCAGTCCACCGGACGTCAGGAGGGCGTCCTGCAGCGGATCGAGATCGAACGGAACAATATCAAGGCTGGCCGAAACTGCATGCAGGTTGCAGAAATCATCGAACTGCTTTTGCAGCGCCGCTTCGAACGGCCCAAAGCGCCGTATCCCGATGCGCAGCCTGCCCGTTGTCATGGCTTGGCCCATTCGCCCTGACGCTCGACCAGATAAAGATGGTCTGCGACCAGCACGGTCTCGTTGCGCTGGTTCAGAACCTCGATGCGCTCGGTAAGTTTGCCGAACTGCGGGCGTTTCTGATCGTCTTCAAGCCCGGTGATGCTGCAGCGCGTGCGGATCGTGTCGCCGATGAACACCGGCTTGACGAACCGGAGCCGGTCGTAGCCATAGGAGAAGGCAAGCGGATTGATCCGCGTCGCTGTCAGTCCCACCCCGATGGCAAAGACCATTGTCCCATGGGCGATGCGCTGCCCGAAGCTCTGTGACTTCATGAATTCCGCATCCATGTGATGCGGAAAGAAATCGCCAGTATGCCCGGCATGTACCACAAAGTCCGTTTCGGTGATCGTCCGGCCTGTCGTCTCACGCGCCTCGCCAATTGCGTGGTCTTCGAAGTAGCGGGGCTCTTCGATCATTGTGCGTTCTCCGTCACCACATGGCCAAGAGCCGCCGAAATGCGCTGCGCGGCTGTGGCGAGTGCCTCCAGTGCCTGCTCGATCCTGTTCTCCTGGCCCGAAGATGTAAGAAAGGGAATCGTGAGTGCCGCCACGCAGGTTCCGTAGCGGTCAAAGATCGGCCTGCTCAGGTCGACGATGCCGAAAAGCGTGTCGTCGACGACCGATTCGTAGCCAAACTTTGCTACCTTTTCGATCCGGTCAAGCGCGAGACGTCCGGCACCGCTCCCCGAGTCGATGCCTGCAGCGGCCAGCGCGGACATTTGATCGTCTGCCGACATGAAGGCAAGAAGGACGCGACCCGACGCCGTAGTCACCATCGGGTGGCGCACCCCGATCTTCACGTTCACTCCGACCGGGGCCGGGCTTTCGACTTGCGCGATGATCAGAAGCGCGCCGTCATCAGCGACGCCCACATGGCAGCTTTGCCCGACATAGCGCGCCAACGCATGCATTTCCGGCAGCGAAGCATCGATCACGCGTCGGGTTGGTGGAAGGCGGTGGGCCACGGCGAACAGCTTCATGGTGAGCCTGTATCGGTCACCGGGAGCTCGGCTGACGTAGCCTGCGTTTTCAAGACAGGCGAGCGTGCGGAAGTTCTCTGACAAAGTGCGCCCGGTAAGCGCCGCGATCTCGCTCTGGGTCAAGCCTTCTGCGGCGTTTGACAGCATTTCCAGCAACTCGAGGCCGCGCTCCAGGGCGGGCACATGGTACGTTTTTCTTTCCAGCCCCTTGGGTCGCAGCATGTCGTCGTTCTTCATCGGTTTCTCCCGAACAGATTTCGCCAAGAAAACTCATTTTTGTGGAAAACTTCAAGTGATGATTTTTCGGGCAGAATCGGCTTGACGACGGTCCTACAAGATGCCTTCTATGAAAGCAACTTTTACAGGAGATGTCCATTTGTCACTGAAGGGGATGACGTGGGATCACCCGCGCGGTGTCGATCCGTTGCTGGCAGCCAACCGGGCGGCGGCGGAAGAGGGATTGGCCATCGAGGTGACCTGGGACCGGCGATCGCTGCAGGACTTCGAACACTACCCGCTCGAAGACCTGGCGCGCCGGTACGATTTGATCGTGATGGATCACCCCCACGTTGGGGACGCCATTGCTTCAGGTGCGATCGTCGCTGTCGAGGACCTGCTTGCTCCAGACGAGATTGCGGCGCTTCAGGCAGATACGTTGAAGGTTGTCTGGGACAGTTACGTCGAAGACGGACGAACCTGGGCGCTGCCGATTGATGCGGCGACACAGGTCATGATCTGGCGCCCGGGAAGGCTAAAGGGCGCACCAACCTCCTGGGAAGATCTTCTGTCGCTGGCGAGACAAGGCCGGGTCCTTCTGCCGCTCAAGTCACCGCATGCGTTGATGAGCCTTTTCAGCCTCATGGCAAACCTTGGCTGTCCATTTCCGCAAGCCGGCCAGCCTGATGTGGCAATGCTGCGCGACGCGCTTGCGCATCTGGCAGCGCTTGCGGCCCATGTCCCGGATGTCTGCTACACCTTGGACCCGATTGCAGTTCACGAGGCGCTTGCGGCAGGCGGCGAAGCCGACTGCGCACCGCTGATCTATGGATACAGCTACTACGGGCTGGACGGTGTGCGCCCGCATCGGCTTCGGTTCGCAGACATGTCCGGGCCACTGGGCGCTGCCGGAACGACGCTGGGTGGGACGGGCCTGGCAATCTCGCGATACGGCAGCGATCCGAAGAGTGCAGCGCGGATTGCCGCAAGAATTGCGGGCGCTGACTGGCAGACCCGCATCGTCGCACCTGCCGGCGGTCAGCCGTCAAGTCTTGCGGCGCAACGCGACGACACCGTGAACGTCCGTGTGGGTGGCTTCTGGAAGGACACCGCCCGGACGCTGGAAACCGCATGGGTGCGGCCCAGACACCCACGATATGTGAAGTTTCAGGAACCAGGGTCCAACATCGTCGCCCGCTATCTGCGCGGAGACGCAGGGGCGAACGAGACGGTTCGGGACCTGACCGAAGCATTTCGCGCGTCATTCGGAAGCACCGATTGAACGCCTGAAGTCACCGATTGGCAAACAGAGGAGGAAAGCCATGAACAAGACCCTGTTGACGCTCGCTTTTTCGACCGCACTGGCGATGGGAGGCGCCGCTTGCGCAGAGGAACAAAAGATCACAATTGGCGCGGTTCAGATGGTGGCAGAACACGAATGGTTCCGCACGATCGAACTTGGCATGAAGGCTGCCACTGACGAGGCGGGTGCTGAACTGCTTGTGGCCAATGCCCAGGGCCAGGTAGATACCGAAGCCGCGATGGTGGACAACTTCGTCGCAAGCGGGGTCGATGCGATCCTGATCTCGGCGCTGAATTCGGATGCCTCGGTGCCCGCATTGAAGCGGGCCGTGGACTCGGGCGTCGACCTCATCAACTACAACACGACCATCAATTCCGACATCATGACCACCTTCGTAGGGGTCGACAACACCGAACTGGGCGCGCAGATGGGGCGCTATGTCGCTGATTATGTGACCAAGAATCTGGATGGCAAAGCCAAGATCGCCCTCTTGACGATTCCGAAATACGAAGTGGGTCAGCAGCGGCGCGAAGGTTTCGTGGCCGAGATTTCCAAGGTGCCCGGTATCCAGATCGTCGCCGAACAGGAAGGTGAATTGCCGGAGCCAAGCGCCAACACGCTGGAAACGATCCTGCAGGCCAATCCGGATGTCAGCATCGTCTGGGCAGCGAACGAAGGCGGCACGGTCGGCGCCATCACGGCGGTTCGCGCCTCCGGCGCAGCGGTCAAGGTTTTCGGCACGGACATGAGCCTGCAGACTGCCAATGCGCTTCTCGATGCGAACAGCGGCCTGGTCGCGGTATCGACGCAGGACCCGTTCACCATCGGCTATCGCAGTGCTCAGCTTGCCCTCGCGAAGATCGCTGGTGAGGCAGTCCCGGCCGAAGAAATCGTGCCGCTGCAGATGTTCACCACTGACAAGCCGGAAGACGTCACGGCCTACCTCGACAAGTACAAGGCCCTTGCCGCCAACTGAGGCTTGCAGCCAGAAGCGCGGGCGAGATTGCCGCCCGCGCGCATCTTCCGCCCGCGAGGCTGTCATGGAACCGAGTCTGCTGGAACTCCAACAGATCACCAAATCCTATTCTGGCGTATGTGCACTGGATGGCGTGACTCTGCGCCTTGAGCGCGGCCAGGTTCACGCCCTGATCGGCAAGAACGGCGCGGGCAAGAGTACCCTTATCAAGGTCCTCGGCGGGGTCGTGAGGCCCGACTCCGGCAAGATGCTGATGAATGGGACGGCGTTCACCTTTGCCTCGCCGTCAGAAGCGATCGCCCAGGGTGTGGCTATCGTTCATCAGGAACTCAGCATGGTTCCCGATCTGTCGGTCGCGGAGAACCTTATGCTTGGCGACTGGCCACGAAAGCGGTTTGGTCGGGTGGACCGGAGAAAGCTGCTGGACGCAGCAACTCGGGCGCTCGCACGGGTACGCTGCGAGGTGGACCCGGACACACCGGTCAGGTCCCTGTCTATCGCCAATCAGCAACTTCTCGAGATCGCGCGCGCCTTGTCCAGACGACCGTCGATCATGGTATTCGATGAGCCGACTTCTTCGCTGTCGGACCGTGATGCGGAACGGGTCATCAACCTTGCCAAGGAACTCGCCGGGCAAGGTGTCGGCATCATCTATATCTCACATCGACTGGCCGAGATCGAAGCGCTGGCCGATGTCGTCACCGTCCTCCGAGACGGCAAGACCATCGTGTCGCGCGACATGGCCGGCATCCAGCGCAGTCAGATCGTCGAGTACATGATCGGCGAGGCTGGCCGTCCCGCCGAAACCCATCGCAAGTTCGTCCGCACCCCGAATGCAACGCCCCCGTCGCCGGTTCTTCGGGTCAGGAACCTCTCACGCACGGGTGTCCTGCATGACATCTCTTTTGACGTGCACCGCGGCGAGATTCTCGGGTTGGCCGGACTTGTGGGTGCGGGCCGGACCGAACTTGTTCGCGCCGTATTCGGACGAGACGCCATTTCCGCTGGCAAAATCGAGATCGACGGGAAGATTGTCACCAAACCAACACCCCGCATCATGCGCGAACTTGGGGTGGGGTTCATCCCGGAAGACCGCAAAGGCCAGGGCCTTGTTCTCGGGATGTCGATTCTGCACAACGCTTCGCTCGCGTCGCTGGCGCGCCTGTCTCGGGCAAGCGTCATCAGCACCGGCGCAGAGCTGCGCGTGGCCATGGAACAGGTCCAGAACCTGCAGGTGAAGGCGAACGACCT
>JAAFHX010000013.1:37781-38247 GCA_013297695.1 Rhodobacterales bacterium
CAATCAGCAAAAGATCGTTCTGGCAAAATGGCTGATGCGTGCACCGAAGCTTCTCATCCTCGATGAACCGACGCGGGGGGTCGACGTGCAGGCCAAGGCGCAAATATTCGAAATTCTCCGGCAAATTGCGCAGCAAGGGGCCGGAATAATCCTGATCTCATCGGAACTTGAGGAGGTTCTTGACGTGTCGCACCGCATCCTGACG
This sequence comes from Rhodobacterales bacterium, assembly GCA_013297695.1. Lineage (GTDB taxonomy): Bacteria > Pseudomonadota > Alphaproteobacteria > Rhodobacterales > Rhodobacteraceae > Aliitabrizicola. The sequence continues at coordinate 37,987 of JAAFHX010000013.1, forward strand.
ATGGCCAGAGGGCGCATTGTCGCGCAGACGCGGGCCGAAGACGCCCGCATGCAGGATATCCTGATGTCTGCGGCGGGGAACTGAAGATGCGGACTAAAGCAACCCCATCAAGGGCCGCTGCACCGCAGACGCGACGGCAGCTTTCTCCGGTGGCGCGCAGCATCATCTTCCTGGTCGCGGCGCTTGTTGTGCTTTGCGCGGTCCTGACTGTCGCGGCACCCAACTTCCTCAGTCCTGCAAACCTGACCAATATCCTGCGAC